>JBBQXF010000001.1:0-160918 GCA_038209965.1 Cytophagales bacterium
GCCCTGAAAGCTGGGGAAGACTGGCCATGAAGCCATCAATGGCCAAGTTCACCCCGGTGGAGCGGACGGCCCACGAGGACAGCCTGAAGTACTACCGCGACCTGAAGAACTCACTGGACACCAGTTTTGAGGAGGGCAAGACCGAGGGCGTGGAAATCGGACTGGAAATCGGACTGGAAAAGGGCCAGCAGATTGGCCTGGAAAAGGGCCAGCAGATTGGCCTGGAAAAGGGCCAGCAGATTGGCCTGGAAATCGGCAAACGGGAAAAAGCGATCGAGATTGCCCAAAAGTGCCTCTCGAAAGGGATGGACATCGCCGAGGCTGCCGATCTGAGCGGGCTGGGCGTGGACGAAATCGCCGCGATCGCCCAAGCGATGAAAACCAACCGTGATTGATCATGCGGCCATCACCAGGGCAGCGACCTTTGACGGGCCCGAGGCGTCCTACACACCAGCATCACTTGGGTAAACCATACCGCTCTGCCAATTTTTGGTAAGCGTCGCGGGGGGCTTGCACCAATACGGGCTGTTTTTTGGGGTTCAGCCATTGCATCAACCGCAACAGGTTGGCTTCGGTCATGGCCGTGCAGCCCATTGTACCTTTGTCTGCCCCGCTCCAAATGTGCATAAAGATGCAAGAACCCTTGCCCGTTTGGGTGGCTGGCCCCGTGTTGTAGCCCACCACCAAGCCATATTTGTAGAGCACGTCTGGACGGCGCATCTGCTCAGCCGATTGCCAATCTTGCCGGGCAATGGTATCTCGACCAATGATTTGGTTGTAATACTTAGATGTAGCGTCATCCACACAGAGGGTTGATTTTTTCACTACTGTCACGGGCATGAGGCAGGCAGCCATGTTCGCGTCACGCTCGTAGGCGTAGGCCGTCTCGATGCGAAAAACCCCGGCCGGGGCCTTGCGATCACCCTCCCGTTTGAGCGGGAGCTGCTGAAGAGCGGGGTCGTGCAGGCCCCAGCCCCAAGCCAGCCCCTTTTGGCCAACCACGATCGGCAGCGCAGGGAGGGCTGATTCCCACTGTTTGCGGGTAGCGTTCCATTGATAGGTTTCAAGTGTGCCCACCACTGCATTCCAGTCAGCCGTGCGCACAACTACCAGTTGCTGTGGATCAAGCGGCAACTTATCAGTACTTGCCGGGGGAGCGAATGCCCAAAGCCAGAGAAAAAATAAGTGCTTCATCGTCAATTGGATCGCAACAGGATTAAGCCCGTTAATTTGCAATTAATAAAACCAGAAATTGAACTGCAATGTAATAGCACTTTTTATTCGCGGATAATCAATTGTTTAAAAGTTATTTTTTGGCCAAACAATAAATTTGACAAATTCATTTTCTACTTATTATTCAACAAAGGCGAACATTAGTGACGAACACTTCTACTGCTGTTTCTCAGTCCAAATAAGTTGTATAAACCTGTAATTTGTTGATTTTCACCAAAGGTAAATCTCAGTAAAAAAATAGACGCCTGCTGTATTTTGCTAATTTAAACCTGTACTTTTGGCCGATTGCCTCACTACCGATGGCCCGAGTGGCAGAAAAGCAATCTAAAGCTCAAAGCCAGTTTGTCTATCGCACTAACGGTGAGACAGGATTCCGGGTGGGCCAGCCTCGACTCAACAGCGAACCGGGAGAAGACTTATAGGCAAGCACCAATATTTTTTTCTTGGAACAGTGGTTAGCTGACCAGTTCACCAGAAAGCAGCAACAGTCCTACTTACTTTCCGCCGCCAGTACTGCCCGACTTGGCACGGGTCAATTCGGCGGCCCGGTGGATGGCTTTGCGCACCCGGGGATATGTGCCACAGCGGCAGATATTGCCCGCCATTGCAGTATCGATATCCTCATCAGTTGGGTTGGAATTGGTTTTGAGCAGGGCGACCGTCGCCATGATCTGGCCCGATTGGCAATAACCGCACTGCGGCACTTGGGCCTCAATCCAAGCTTGCTGCACGGGGTGGCTCCGATCGGTGGAAAGTCCTTCAATGGTGGCAATGGCCTTGTCTTTGGCCGCCAGCACCGGGAAAGTGCAGGATCGGATCGGCTTGCCATCCAACAGGACCGTGCAAGCACCACACTGCGAGATGCCGCAACTGAATTTGGTGCCCGTCAGGTTGGCAAAGTCACGGATGGCCCACAACAAGGGCATTTGCGCATCCACTTCCATGGGGTATTCTTTCCCGTTGATATTCAATTTCACCTCAGCCATAAGAATCAGGTTATTGACCGTTAAAAGTACTTTTTTTTTGGAAATTTCCCTATCATTTGCAGCAAAATCAATCCCAACTTAACTTTTGAACCAATCCATAAACCACCTTGATCTTGACAGAAACTGTTCTGGCCATCGATATTGGCAACTCCAGTGTAGTCATCGGGGCGTGGGCCAACGACCAATGGCAGCACATTTGGCCCACGCCATCGCGGCCAGATCCAGTGGACATTTATCACCAAAAAATCGGAGGATTTTTACGTATTTTTTCTTCACCACCCAGTGCATGGCGGATCGTGGTGAGCAGTGTTGTGCCGGCTATGGCCCCGAGACTAGTCCAAGCGGTGGCCCAACCGAACGGGGAAGTGCCGCTGTTGCTCGGCCCAGCGGTTTATCCCGCTTTGGGGCTGGTGGCAATGTCCGGAAGCCCGTCTTGCCCAACAGCGGCTTTTCCTGCCCTGGCGCCAGTATTTCGCTTGGCCAAGATCCGCTTCAACAATAGCAATGTCGACGACTTGGTCTACACCCCCGAAGGTGCCGAAATGATGCCCGATCTTTGGCTAACAAGTGAGCCGGTATCGGTGCCTGGCGGTGGTTTGGCGGGCTAAAATATCAGGCTGTCTCCCGTTTTTGCTCGGTCGCTAATGGACGACAAGCCTAAAATTTTGTCATATTTTATGGTGCACTAGGGGAACGGGAATGAAAAAACCGAAATACTACCGAGTTATATTTGGTATGTCTCAATATTTTTTTGCCAACTCCTTGTTCTTATGCCCGTGATCCCCCATATTTGTTTGTGCCGCCGATTATTTGGGCTAGGCGCTACAATTAGGGTCCACTTTTGACCATTGGCAATGATCCACCTCACCACCTTCCACCGCTTGACCAAGTTGCACGACCTGATCCGCCGGGGCCGCCAGGGCAACGCAGCCCAATTGGCCCGCCTTATCCACCAATCAGAACGGAGCACCTACCGCTGCCTTGCGCTACTGCGTCAACTGGGCGCGCCCCTCCGTTTCTGTTTTGTTGATAACCGATACTATTATACTGAACAATGGGAACTGCCGTGGATCGCCCCTCCTCCGCAAGAGATTTAACAATTTGTTAATATTGACTGACAACATTTGGCAGTTGGGCAGGCGTATTTTGCTTTCACCAATTGACTGCGCAGCGTTGGGAGCAAACAGTATAAAAATCTTGTAAAACCTTAAAACAAAAAAATGAAGAACATCAAGAAAGTACTCGGACGAGCTTTTATGCTCGGTTTTGTGCTGATGGGAAGCATCATGCTCCCTTTCGCTTGCCGTCAAGACAAAATCACGGTAGATGAATCGCTATCAGTTGATACTAAGTTGCCGAGTATCCTTAGAGAAGGCGAAGAGCTTCTGTGGAACAATTTTCCGCTCCCTGCCATGACCACCATCAGCCAAGGAAACGTGAATGGAAAGAGTATTGCTACTTTTACTTTCCCCGAGGGGGTAAAGTTTGTCATAAAAAATCAAGGTGGCATAATAAGTTTCTCCGAAAGAGGTTGTTATCAGTGTGAGAGCGATTGTAGTCGAGGCTGCGATGTAGTGAAACTTGGAGATCAAGTAGGTTGCTCGAGTTGCCCAGCCAATGATAAATCTCCTTGTACCGGAAGTCACTGCAGGGGTGGAAATGGGATTGGGCACGGTTTTATTGACTTAAAAGCGGGCATTGAGTTCATTACCAAAGACAATAAAGACAAAACTAGGTTCCTGTCCACTCCCAATTGGGACATACTCTCGCAGGTTCCAGAAGTGGCAAAAGCCCTTGAAGCACTTAATTTGAAGTACTATGGCACCAAAAACCCCACTTTGACAATGACCAATGGGGCAAAAAAAGGATATAAAATCAACTTGTTTGGCTCCCCTGCGGTGTATTACATCCCTAATGCCTATTTTGAAAGACTTTCCACTGCCCAAGCCCGGCTGGAAAGCAGCCAAGTTGAGGAAGCTGGCGATGATGTGTCTTGCGAATGTCTCCGTGGTTCTGGTTGCAAAAAAGAGTCAGTAAAAACTACTATTGGGATTACAGTTGGGACCAAGTGCGTTGCGGGCGGTTGTGACAATTGCCGGATGACTTGGTAAAAGTTGAGGGCAAAGCTCAAAAGTAGTGCCGGCAAGGGCATTTGCCGGCACTACTTTTGAGCTTAGGTCGGGCCTGCAACTTTTTTTGCTGTCTATTTCATGGATTCAACTTCATCGTGCCCCAGCGCCTTTTTTTGCCCCTCTGATCCTCGCTAGCGTCAACTGGGCGCGCCCCTCCGTTTCTGTTTTGTTGATAACCGATACTATTATACTGAACAATGGGAACTGCCGTGGATCGCCCCTCCTTCCGCAAGAGATTTAACAATTTGTTAATATTGACTGACAACGTTTGGCAGTTGGGCAGGCGTATTTTGCTTTCACCAATTGACTGCGCAGCGTTGGAATAATTTTTTATCAACGTTTAACTTGTAAAAACCATGAAAAAACTACTTTTTCTGCTGAGTTTTGTTCTCACCATCGTCGGGTTTTCGCTCAATGCCAATGGTCAACAAACCGTGTTCGATCCCTGTACAAGGACAATCTGTGGCAATTTTGTATCCGCCCAAGGGGGTGCATTGAATGTGGCGAGGCAGACCGGAACTGTTCCCCATTTATATTTGCGGTGCCGCTGGAGCTGCAGGAGATAATCCCAAAGTAGAGCCGTCAAACCTTTACCCCAAGATTTCGAAGGTGACTACCGATGACAAAACAGGTAAGCAAATCACTACTTATGACGTAAGGCACATTCCGCCCGCATTGATCAAGATTAACGGAAATCAGTAAACGCGCCCCAAACTTTTCCACCTCCAGAAAAGTAAGTTTGGGGTTTATTTTTTTGGAATTCAACCCTCAAAAATCATACTCTTTCCTTGGCTGCTTTTGTCTATTTTGTCTATTTGCTCGGTTCAAGCCCAATCTGGAGGGAAAGAAAAATTATTGTCCGCGTTGGGCAAAGCGGGAATAGATCCGCAATAAAAGCTCCTCTTCTATGCCTTTCGGAGCGGCGATTGTGTTGCTTGCACAAGTATCTATTTGCAAACGGAAAAATTCCTGCAAAAATCGCGGCCCGGCTTACCACGGATTTTCGTTTTTCCAAAAAATGAAACCGTCAGAAGTCAAATGGATGTTGAAAAATGTGGCCCATTCAGACTCGGTCCGTTTCTTTTCGGATGATGATATTTATGCCTATCTCAATCTGTTGCCAAACTCAGCTTTAGTGACCGCGGAAGATTTGCTGGAAAAGCCACCAGTTGCCACTCATTTCATGAAGGTTGGCCCGCCAGTCAAGTTTTTCGCCGATTGGTTGAATGGGTAAAGTTGGCAGCTTGAAGCCAGCACTTTGCTAGAAGAAGCGGAGGTTCCCTTGGGCAACATTACCAAAATAATAAAGTTGTCCCATCATAACCTTTATCTTTTTGATCAAAATTACAAAAATTTAACCAGGTATGACCTAAGGACGGGAAAGTTTGGTGGATCCTTCTCCATATCTGACCAACAGTACGATCAATACTACCAGATTTCAGTGGAGATGGACAGTGCCTTGCGGAAAAAGCTGCTGGCCATTGACCAAGGATTATAGGGCTGCCCAAGACCAGACTGGTCGATATTGCCCCGTTTGGCAACCAGTTGATTGTCTCGACAATTCTTGATTTTCCAATGCTGGATCCCAAAAAAGCAGGGAATATTATGAGCCAAAGAAATACCCGCCTTTTTCTATTGGACTCGAATTTTCGCCAAATCAAGGACTGGCGGTTTGTCAGTAAGGGATTTATTGACAAAAATATTTTTCCAACGAGCAATGGCATTGCCTTTGATGGCCAGCTTTTTACTTGTAATTTCCGCTTCCCGATCAGCAATGCCTTCGAGGAAATCAAGGAAAACAAAGCATTTATTGCTTTTCAGCTAGCGGTAGATACCCTGCGGCCCAAGGAAACGGTGGGGACAATCCCGGGATTTTTGCATGACAAATCCCATTATGCCACCAACTTGGAGACCGCAATCTATCAGGGGGTGCTTTATGGGGGTTTAGGTTTGCGCCGTATTATTGGCACGGAGTTGATCAACAAACCTATCGGCTCGAAATTGGTCTGGGCGAAGCAGATTTCTATCATCCTGCCGACTCGAGCTTTCATTATCGTTTACTTTCTTTTTCAGTACCAAACAGGGACGAAGTAAAGATTCTGTACCGATATAAAACCGCGATATATGTTTTGCACCAAGGAGCAAACTATGAGGTGATCAGGCACGAAAAGCTACCTTTTGTGTTGCCAAACGATAAATTGCCCATCGCGGCATTTTGGCAGGCGAAAAAAATATACCTGACTACCCAAAATCCCGAGGATAAGTCCTACAAATTACTTGTGTTTGAACAAAAAGAATGAGATTTGCTTGTTTGGGCTTGGCTGGTGTTTCTCTGTAAAGTTTTTCTTAGCCGATTTTTTGTGGGATTAGACCGATACCAGTCTTGGCAAGCCATAGGTCACCTGTTTACTTTTCAAGTTTGGCCCAGATCGCGGCGGTCGGGATCGCGCTTGGTTTCCACCCATTTGCTGATTTTCTGGGTGAGTTTGTCCAGTTCGGTGGCGGCTTCGGCCGAGCTGGGCGAGCAGTGCATTGCGGTGGCCACGGGTGGGCTATTGCACGCGATCCCGCCGCTGCGCGAGGCGTTTTATGCCCTGAAACCGACGTTGACCCTCGACGGGATCAGGCTGGCCGGGGAAATGTATTGGCAAGGCCAAACCAAGTTGGCGGAATGAGGGGCAGAAACACCCATTGGCAAATTGGGGAAGTGGCGGCACAAGGCGGGTCTTTTAAAATGCCCATCATCGGCCAGTCGACTATTGGGTTATTTAGCCATGATCCCTTACTCTAGTTGCGTGGTCTGCTGGCCATCGGTTTCCCATTTTTGGCCAAACACCGAGGCATAGCGGATCTTGATGTTTATTTGATCGGTGGATTTGCTCAACCGCGCGGCATACCCCTTTTGCTTGACGTTGAAGATGATGAGCGATTCACCCGGGGCAAATACCCGGTTGTCAGGCGGGTTGGTCGAGTATATGCTATAATTGAACGCCGTATCCTGCAAGATCTGCTTGGCCACTTTTTCCAACCGATCATACTGCTGGCCCTTGTACTGGATGTCCACTTCCTTGACGATGGCCGGGCCAACGCCCTTGTTGGTCAAGGTGATTTTAAAGCCATCGCTGCCGGTAATATAGAACCCCAACTCCAAGTAGGGCCAAACCGAGGCATGTTGTTGTCGCTGCATCAAGAAGGTTTGCAGGGCCGCCGCCCCGAAGGCACACATGCTCACCATGAGCGAGGCCAAAGAAAACACGAGCTCGGGCCGCCATCTTCGCGGGAGAGCGGGCAAAGGCGGCGGCGGTAATGGTGGTGGCAGCGGATCCGGGGTTTCTTCCATAAAGTAGGGACAGAGTCAGCCAAAACTAGCCCAATCCGACCATTTGGCCAAATATTGGGGGCGGCCTTTGGTTTTGGCCGGAATCCTGATCGGGCCGGCGGTTCTATTTGCCCGCTTTGCTGTAACTTTCACCCCACATCAATTTGGACTAATCGCAATGAAAATGAAATCGACTTTCCTCGCTTTGGCCACCATTTTCTGGTCTTGCGCAATTCACGCCCAAGTCTCCGACCAGGAAGCATGGCAAATCCAAGCCAAAAATTTTGACCCCAACCAATATTATGGCGTAACTGTGGCCAACGGCATGATCGGGCTGGTGTCATCGCCCGAACCGCTCAAGGTCAAAGATGTGGTGTTGAACGGGGCTTTTGACACCTACGGACGGGGGCGCGTGGCCAATATCATGAAGACTTTTGAGTTTGCCAGCCTCGATTTGGATGTGAACGGGGCCCGGTTGGGCCGCCGCCAAATCAGCAACTACGCCCAAACGCTGGACATGCGAGGGGCGGCCCTGACCACCACCTTTGACTATGCCGATTTGTTGACCGTGAAGGTGACCATGCTTGCCCTGCGCCACCTGCCCCACACCGCCCTGATCGACGTTGCCATCACGGCCAAGCGCGAACTTGAATTCACGGCCCACAGCGTGATGAGTGCCCCGGATATGTTGCGCGATGTCAAAAATTTCTATCACCTCATCGACCGTCCCCATGCGCTGGTGCCCCTGCTCACCTCCGTGGCCCGCAGCCCCACTGGCAAGCACACGGTGGCGGCGTCAAACAGTTTTATTTTTGAAGAGACCCGGGGCAATGAACCCCAACTGATCCACGAGGAATGGGACTATAACATGCACCGCCTCAAATTCAGCAAAAAACTGAACGCGGGCCAAACCTACACCTTTGCCGTGGTAGGATCCACCACCTCCACCGAGCACATCGCCGATCCGCACAACGAGGCCGAGCGAATGACCATTTTTGCGGCCCTGGAACGCAAAGAGCGACTGCTCCAGCGCCACAACGAAGCTTGGGCCAAACTGTGGCAGAGCGACATCGAGATCCAGGGCGACCCTGAGGCCCAGCGCGCCACCCGGTTTGCCCTCTATCACTTGTACTCCTTCGCCCGCGAGGGAACCGCCTACAGCCTGTCGCCGATGGGCCTGAGCGGACTGGGCTACAACGGCCACGTTTTTTGGGACACCGAGCTGTGGATGTACCCACCGCTGCTCTTGCTCCAGCCGGGCATTGCCAAGTCGCTGCTCGAGTACCGCTTTGCCCGCTTGGAAGCCGCCAAACAGAATGCCCGCAACCACGGCTATGCGGGGGCCATGTTCCCCTGGGAAAGTGATGACAGCGGCGAAGAAGCCACCCCAGTGTGGGCGCTCACCGGTCCGTTCCAGCACCACATCACGGGCTGTGTGGGTTTTGCGTTTTGGAAATATTATGAGGTGACCAAAGACAAAAAATGGCTGGCCGAGCGCGGCTACCCCCTGCTCAAGGAAGTGGCCGATTTCTGGGCCAGCCGGGCCGAGAAGGGCAAGGATGGCAAATACCACATCATCAACGTGGTCTGTGCCGATGAATGGGCCGAAAACGTGGACGACAACGCTTTCACCAATGGCATCGCCAAAGAAGTGCTGGGGTATGCCGGCCAAGCGGCCACTTTGCTGGGCCAAGTGCCCGATCCCAAATGGCGGGAAGTGGCCAATGGGCTGGTGATCCTCCAGTTTGCCGACGGCACCACCCGTGAGCACGCGACTTACAACGGGGAGGCGATCAAGCAAACGGACGTAAACTTGCTGTCCTATCCACTCAAACAAGTGACCGATCTGGTGGCAATCCGCAGGGATCTGGACTACTACTGGAAAACCTTGGCCGACAATATTCCCGGCCGCAAGGGCCAAAGCCCAGCCATGGCCCATGCCATTTTCAGCATCCTCAACATCCGGCTGGGCGATTCGGAAACAGGCTATGCCCAGTTTGTGGACAGTTTTAAGCCCAACCAAGTGCCGCCCTTTGGCGTACTGGCCGAAACAGCGGGCGGAACCAACCCCTACTTTGCCACCGGGGCCGGTGGGATGCTCCAAGTCGTGCTCAACGGTTTTGGCGGACTGGATGTTGGCCCGGCCGGCATCACCCAACTCAAGACCAAACTCCCCAGCCAGTGGAAATCCCTGACCATCAAGGGGGTGGGGCTGGATAAAAAGACCTACGTGGTAAAGTGATCCACTGCTGAACAGCCGTCTCGGGGGCAAAATCGGGTGGAGCCATTGGTGCTCTGCCCGATTTTGTCTTTTCCCAAAAGAGCAGCTAAAGATTGAACGGGCTTGTGGCTGGGATTGGCCGGCCGGGGCAATTATTGTTTAGAAAGCAGAGTGGAATAATTTTCAAATATAAAATGTATGGTCAAAAAACACAAAAACAGCAATAGCCGGAAATTTGGCCAAGGCGAGAGTTTCATCGTACTGTCCTCAATGGCTGCTTTGGTTTTCCCGGCAGCTTTCCCCCCATCTCTCACTAAAAGGCAGCATTCCCCCTTTTCTGGTTTATATTTACGAACACTAATTACTTATTTCATTCATCATGAAAAAACTTTGTAAACTTTTTCTGTGCTTGGCCGGGTTCGTCATTTTGAACTTATCCGCCAATGCCCAAGCCGTTTTTAATGCCGACACGGTCAAAGCCGGTACGTTTGACAACGGCAAAATGTGGACTTTCGACTTCCCTCCAGTCGATTACTGGGAGAAGACCTACGGCTTTAAACCCTCCCAACAGTGGCTGGACAATGTGCGCCTGAGCGCGCTCCGCTTCGCATCTTGGTGCTCGGCCTCTTTTGTATCTCCGAATGGGCTGGTGATGACCAACCACCACTGCTCGCGTGACGTGGCCACCAAAGTCCAAAAAGCGGCCGAAAATTTTACCGAAAATGGTTTTATCGCGGCCAAACTGACCGATGAACGCCGGGTGGACGATCTTTTTGTGGATCAATTGATCAAAATGGAAGACATCACCACGCGTGTACAACAAGCAATGGACCAGGGCCAGACCGATCCCGAACAGGCGCAGCGGCGCGAGGGCGAATTTGCGGCCATCAAAAAGGAATATGCTGACAAAGAGGGCTGGAAGGGACTGGAAATCCAAACGGTTACTTTTTACAACGGGGGCCGCTATTCGCTTTATGGTTTCAAGCGCTACAAAGATGTGCGCTTGGTGCTGATGCCCGAACTCCAACTGGGCTATTATGGTGGCGACAATGATAATTTCACCTATCCCCGCTATTGCTTGGATTTCACGTTTTGGCGGGTGTACGACGACAACGGCCAACCCCTCAAGACCGCCAACTTTTTCAAGTTCAACCCCAACGGCGTGAAAGAGGGCGAGCCCACTTTTGTGGTTGGCAACCCCGGCCGCACCAGCCGCCAATGGACGGTGGCCGATCTGGAATACAGCCGCGACATCTCCATCCCCGGCCAGTTGCTGGGCTTCCGCAATAACTCGGCTGCCCTCAAGAAGTACAACGAAACCGCCAAAAGCGACTCGATCCTGAACGAGATCTTCGGCCTAGAAAATACGATCAAGGCCCGGGCGGGAGCCCTCGAGGCCGTACAAGATCCGTATATCATTGCCCGCCGGCGGGCCTTTGAGAACCAGTTCAAGTCGGCGGCATCGGCCAAGTTTGGCAGCGATAAACTGGCCGTGTGGAGCAACATTGAAGCTACCCGCGCCGAGTTTCGCAAAGTTGCCCCGGCTGCCATTGCCCTCCAGTTTGCTTCTGAGGGGCTCCAATTGGCCCAAAACCTGATATTGCTCGGCGATGCCCAGCGGTTTGGGATCCAGCCCCCCATGATGGATCGGCTCAAAAAAGCAGTCATGGAGGCCCAAAAACCGGTGTCCAATGCACTGGAACAAGACCTGTTGCGGGCCGACATCACCGAAATATTGACCATCATGGGCGCGGAGGATCCAGTGGTGAAACAGCAACTGGCCGGGCGCACCGCCGACCAATGGGCGGCCGACATTGCCAGCAATTCCAAGCTCTATGATCCTGTGTTCCGGGCCGATTTGATCCAAAAGGGCGGCAACATTGGCCAGACCAACGATCCGGCCATTCAATTGGTGGCGGGTTTTATGCCCAGTTTCTTGGCGGCCAACCAGAAACTGCCCCAATTGAACGCTGCCCTCACCGCCCAGCGATCGCGCTTGGCCCGCATGATGTACGACATCTACGGCACCACCATCCCCCCCGATGCCACTTTTTCGCTCCGCATTTCGGATGGGCTGGTGAAGGGCTATGACTACAACGGTACCAAAGCCCCGGCCATGACCAATTTCTATGGCCTGTACGAGCTCAACAATTCATTCGGTCAAAACTCGGAATGGAAACTGCCCGCCCGCTGGTTGGCCGCCAAACAAACCCCCGAGTTTCTCAAGACCCCGCTCAATTTTGTGAGCACCAACGACATCATTGGGGGGAATTCGGGCAGCCCCATGATCAACAAAAACGGGGAAGCCATCGGCTTGATTTTCGACGGCAACATTGAATCGCTTTCGGGTGATTACATCTACCTGCCCGAGTTCAACCGCACGGTGTCCGTGCACGCGGGTGGGATCATGGCCGCACTCAAGCATGTGTACAAGGCCAAGCGGATAGCCGCCGAGCTGGAGGGCAAGTAAGCGTCCATTTCTTCCCAAAAAACCATACGGCCCGGTCGGGCTGTATGGTTTTTTGCTGTAAAGCGGTAGATAAATTAAAGCAAGGCAGGCCCTCTGCTTGCCCGGTCAACCATAATTGTATTTTATCGTTACGCAGAAACGGCATTAATTAATTTATCAGCAGTCCTGCCCACTAATTCGCTAACCGTTCAAGGGTTTCGCACCCTTGAACGGCTGTTTGTAAATTGTGTTTCCTACTATATCCCATAACCCTCAACCAGAAAAACATGAAAAAGCTATTTTATTTCTTGCTATTGCTGAGCAGTGTAGTGGCGGGTTGCCGTAAGGGTCAAAACGCGGAGGAAATCGCCCCGGCCCCCCAAATAACTTTGGCCAGTTTCCGGGGCACGGTGATGGGGCAAGAAATCGTTGTCACCGAAGATCCGAACGACCCTTTTTCCATCAACAATGCTTCCATCTCCGTACTGATGTTGCCAGGCCAGAGTGAGCCAACCACGTTAATTTGCGAGTTGCCCTGAAGCAGAAAGGTAGTAATTGGATAATGATGGATATGCCCAGTATTTTATTTCGCGAGTATAATTTTGAAAAAATCAAACAAGTGCTCGCCCCAGGCTCAAAACAGCTTAACGAAAGTATGGCCCCAAACAGCAATGAAATGGTTCGCTATCGTGAGGGCTTTGATTTCATTTTTTCTAGTGGCGGGTGGGGCATGGGGGAGGTAGAACAGGGGTTAGCACCATTGGCAATCAGGCGGGGAGCGTCTTGGAAGTAGTGAGTGCGCATGAGATCACTTTACCACCCGGCCCCGAATTGTACCGGGCCGTGGCCGTCACCTTCAAAATGAACGCCAAGCTCTATGCGGATAGCGATCAAGTCTATGGTGAAGTAAAAAATGCCGAGATGACCCTCAAGTTTTATTACACTGAGCCGATCAAGTATGAATAGTTGACCGGCCCTTTAGACTTTCTCCGCCCTTGGCCCTCTAAGCCAAGGGCTTTTTTGTCGGCCAGCCACGCGGACAACCGGGTTTTCCCCTATCTTTGAAACTGATTTTCTCGACGGATCAACCATGCTTAGACTTTCTGGTGCCTTTTCCAAACATTTACGTTGGGTGGGGCTATTGCTGATATTGCTGGGCTGGGCCACCACCAGCCAAGCCCAAATCTCGACCAAGGGCCGGGAATTTTGGTTCAGCTACATGCAAATGGTGACCACTGGCGCCATCGAGTACCAGATCACGCTCAGTGGGGAGGTGCCGGCCCAGGCCACCATCCAAGCGAGTGGGATCGGCTTTACCCGCACGGTGAGCATTGTGCCCGGCCAGACCACGCTGGTCAACCTGCCTTCCCCCAACATTGTGCCCACGGGCGAGGGCCTGCGCAACACGGGTGTGCTCGTTACCGCCACGGCCGACATCAGCGTGTATGCCACCTATCAGTCCAACGCCCGCACCGAGGCCACCAGCGTGCTGCCCATCGAGGCCCTGGGCAGCAGTTCGGAGTACATTGTGGCCACTTACACCCCCAATTTCAACAATGTGCAGGCCCGGAGCCAATTTGTGGTGGTGGCCGTGCTCGACAACACCACCGTGGAAATCATCCCCTCCCAAAATACGGTGGGCGGGCGGCTGGCCAACCAACCGTTCCAGATCACGTTGGCCCGGGGCCAAACTTTCCAAGTGCAGGGAGCCGACCGGGCCACGCCCCTAGCGGCTCTGCCCGACCTGACCGGTAGCGTGGTGCGCTCGGTTCCGGGGGCGGCGGGCTGTCGGCCTTTTGCCGTTTTCGCCGGGATTACCGCGACTGGCATCGCCTCGCCGGGCTGCGTGGTGGGGTCATTTCAGCACTTGTTCGAACAGCAGTACCCCCTCGTGACTTGGGGCACGCAATACGCGCTCACCCCCTATACCAACATTGCGTCCCTCAACAACCGGGGCTATCCCTACCGGGTGCTGGCCTCGCAGGACAATACGTTGATTACCCTCGACAACGGCAACGGCAACACCGTCACCCGGACCCTGAACCGGGGACAATTTTTTGAGGGAACCACTGCCAGCACTGCTGGGTTCGATATCAACCGGGGCGTGTGCATCAAGGCCAGTGCGCCCGTGGCCGTGGCCCAATATGCCTACAGCCAAGCTTGTAACGGCTCCGCGCCCCAGTTTGGCGATCCAACCTTGGTCATGCTCACGCCCGTGAACCAAGCCGTGAGCCGGGTCACGATCAGTCCCGCCCGGATGTATGGCGGCTCTACCGTCATCAACTCCCAGAATGAACGGCACTATGTCAACGTGGTGATGTTGACGGCCCAAACTGGCCAGTTTCGGATTTTGAGCCAGGGCAACAATCCCCCCAGTGCGCCTGTGTTCCGGCCCCTGGCGGCCTGCAGCGAATATTCCTACGGCATTGTGCCGTTGCCCACCGGTACCACGATTCCTAGTTATACGCTGGAAACAACGGGCGGGGCGGGCTTTGGGGCTTATGTGTATGGCTACAATGGGCCAGATGCCTACGCTTACACCGCCGCCGCCACTTTTGAAAACCAAGTGGTCAATTACAACGTCACGGCCAATACGTTGATCAACAATGCCGTTACGGGCAATTTTACGATCTGCCAAGGCAACGAGGTTTCTTTCGCGGGCTTTGGCACTGGCGTGAGCAGCTACACTTGGGATTTTGGCAATGGCGCCTCGGCCAGCGGCCAGAATGTGCGCCACAATTTTGCCCGGCCGGGGACTTTTACGGTCACCATGCGGGCCAACACCGTGTCCAACTGCGGGTTCACCGAGGTCAAAAAGGAATTGGAAATCTTGGAAGTCCCCCGGCCCAATTTGGGGCGTGACACCACCCTGTGCCAAGGGGCCGGCCTCACCCTCTCGCCGGGCCAGTTGTTCGTGGTTTTTGGGGGAACCCCCACCTACGAGTGGTCCACCGGGGCCACCACTCCCACCATCGTGGCCAATTTGCCGGGTACTTACTGGGTGCGGGTGCGCAACAACGGCCAGTGTCCAGTGGCCGATACCATCGTGGTGCGCAACTTGGATTTTTCTTTCAGTTTGGGGGCCGATCAGCGGGCGTGTGCCGGCCAGCGCATCCCCTTGGGCGGGCCTCCCTTGGCGGGGGTCACCTACACATGGAGCGGCCTCAACAACAGCCCCACCATTCCGCTCTCGGCCACCAATATTGCCAACCCGTTCTTTAGTTTCAACCTGCCGGGCAATCAGCCCCAATCCTTCAGCTACTTGGTGACGGCCCGGAGCGTTGCCGGTTGCGAAGCCCGCGATACCATCAATGTGCAAGTGTTCCCCGGCGAACTGCCCCCAGTGGGCCGCCGCACCCTGCGTTTGTGCGCCCAAGAGGCGCGCACCATCGGAGTTACACCCAATGCCGCCTTTACCTACGCATGGTCACCGGGCACGGGCCTGAGCAGCGCCGCCGTGGCCAACCCGATCTTGACGGGGATCAACCTTGCGGCCGATTCGGTGGTGACCCGTTACATCCTCACCATCAGCAATCAAGCGTGCCTCGCCCGCGATACGATCGACGTGGTGGTTTATCGCTTGCCCCAAGCCGCCGCCGGGCCTGATCGGCGGGTGTGCAGCAACGACACCATCCGGCTGGGCCAAACCCCGCTCTCGGGGGTCACCTACAACTGGTCGGGCCTGAACAATGCCCCCACGGGTGCACTTTCGGCCCTCAACGTGGCCAACCCGATTTTCCGCACCCGCAACGCCACGAATGCACCTTTGATTTATGATTATGTGCTCGCGGTGCGCAATGTGGCCGGTTGCACGGCCCGCGACACCGTGCGTGTGACGGTGGTGCCCGGCGAACTGCCCCTCACTGGACGGCGCACCGTCCGTTTATGCGCGGGCGAGACCCGGAACATTGGCCCCACCGATCGCAATCCCTTGCTCACCTATCGCTGGTCGCCCAGTGCCAACCTCAGCTCAGACACCATCCCCAACCCGGTGTTGCGCGGGGTCAATTCGTCGGCTGATTCATTGATTGTCAACTATGTTTTGACCATATCCAATGGCGTATGTTCCGTGCGCGACACCACCCAAGCCATTATTTACCGCCTCCCAATGGCCGATGCTGGGCCAGATCGGGCCGTGTGCTCAGGTCAGCGCGTCGTCATCGGGGTCAGTCCATTGCCCGGGCTGGCTTACACTTGGTCGGCATTGCCCGGCGCGAGTTTGGCCGATCTGTCGGCCGGCAACGTGGCCAATCCCAGCTTTTTCTTGGTCAATACCACCAATGCGGTTTTACAGCGCAGCTATGTGCTGCGGGTGGTCAACCGGGCCAATTGTTTTGCTATGGACACCGTCCAGTTGTCGGTGGCCCCTGCGCTGGGCAACGCGGCCCTCGTGCGCACGGTGCGGGCCTGTTCGGGCGATACTGCACGATTGGGCGAAGTGGCCCTGCCCGGTTATCGGTACGCTTGGGCCCCGGCCACCAATCTTTCGGCCACCAACGTGGCCAATCCGGTTTTTCGGTTGGTTTTGCCCGATACCCTCCAACGGACACTGACCTATATCCGCACCACGATCTTTAATGAGTGTGCTTTGAGCGACACCGTGCGCGTTACGGTGGTGCCGCCGTTGCCCAAATTGCGGATAGTGGGTAGCAACCGCCTCTGCCCGGGTTCGCAAAACACCGTTTACCGCATTGGGCAGCCCCGGGCCGGGCTGGTGTACCGCTGGGACATCAGCGGGGGCACGTTGGTCAGTGGCCAGGGCACGCCCCAAATCCAAGTCAATTGGGGGCCGATCAACCCCAATGCCCGCGTGGTGGTGGGGCTGGGCAACAACACCTGCAACCTCGGCGGCGATACCCTGCGGGTGGACGTGAACCTTACCCTTCGCCCGCCCAAACCGTTCAGCCCAATCGATCCCGACACCTTGTGCGTTAACCAAGCCAACAACGTGCGCTATGCCCTGCCCACTACCACCGAAGGATCGGTTTACCAATGGTTCACCAGTGCGGGCGGGCGGATCATCAGTGGCCAAAATACGGGCGCGGTAGTTATTGACTGGACGGGGGTCGGCTTTCCGACCAATCCACCCAATCCCCTGAATGTGCGGATATGGGCCACCGAAACTATCAATACGGTGACCAACCGTTGTTTTGGAACCAGTGACACTTTAATAGTGTTGCTCTATCCCTCCCCAGTGGCCAACCGGATCAATGGGCCAGTGGAAGTGTGCGAAAATGCCCCGGCCACCTACTCGCTCAACGGGTTGCCCGGCTCAACCTATCGGTGGGCGGTCACGGGCGGCCAACTTCAAGGGGCCGTTACCGGCAACAGTATCAGCGTATTGTGGGGGCGCAGCGGATCTGGCAACCTCACAGTTACCGAAACCACCCGGTTGAACTGTCCCGGTCTACCAATTAATTTGGCGGTCAACATTAACCCCATTCCCCGCCCACAACTCGTGCAAGCCGATAGCGTGATCTGCCGGGGTGATTTGTCCCCCAAGACTTACCGCGTGAGTGGCCAATCCGGCTCGCGTTTCCGTTGGGTGGCCACGGGGGGGCGCATTGTTGCGTTTTCCCCCGATAGCAGCCAAGTGGGAGTGGTTTGGGATACGATATCGTTCCCCAAACGGCTGACTGTTTCGGGAATATCGCCCGCTGGTTGTTCGTCCACCACGCCCTTTAATGTGCCCGTTTACATTGATGGCACCGAGATTGTCCTCCGGGCCGTGACGGTGCAACTGGCCGACGAGCGCAACAGCGAGTTGCGCTTCCGCATTTTGAACGCCATTGCCTTGCCCCAAACTTTTAGTGTCGAACGGCGGGTGCGCGGCCAAGGCAATTTTCAGGCAGTGGGCACAGTTCAAGCTGCTGATAGTGTGTTCACCGATCGCAATTTGGATACCGATGCCAATAGTTACGAATACCAGATCCGCCGGACCCAACAAACCGGGCCTTGTGCCACCCGCGCGGGCGCTCCCCATGCCACCATTCGTTTGCAAGGCCAAGTAACCCCCGAACGGGTGGATCTGAACTGGGGGGCCTACCAAGGTTGGGGCCGGGTGGCCCGCTACGAGATCTGGCGGCGGGTCGATGGCGAAACTGCCTTCCGCTCCATTGGCCAAGTGGGCGGCGGATCGCTGCTGTTCACCAGTCCCGACGGCCGGGCGGGCTTCAACCAGTGCTACCGGATCCGGGCAGTGGAAACGGGCACCGGCCGCGAAAGTTGGAGCAATGAAATCTGCTTTGAGCTGAATTTCCCGTTGATAGTGCCCAATGTGATCACGCCCAACAACGATGGGCGCAATGATCGTTTTGTGGTGCCCAACCTGGAACTCTACCAGCAACCCTTGCTCCAAGTGTTCAACCGCTATGGGCAACTGATCTACGAAAACGGGAGCTATCGGAACGATTGGGACGGGGGCGGCTATCCCACCGGAACATATTTCTACCGGCTGAGGGCGGTGCGGCCCGGCCAGGACAGTCAACTTGAGTATAAAGGTTGGTTGCAGGTGCTGCGGTAGGCACGTTTCAGGGGTGCTTGGTTCGGCCAAGTTTAGTGCGTGACCCGCCGATTGTCGGGGAGTTGCCCGCTTTTCTCCCGAGCCGGGGATTTTGCCAGTCCTTTGAAAATCCGTAAATTGCACCAAGCTTCAATCCAATTCTGTCGATCCAACGCCCACGTATATGGCCATTATCACCAATTTGTCGCAACTCGACCCGCAGGGCACTTACAGCTACGCCGACTATCTCAACTGGCAGTTTGGGGAGATGGTGGAACTGATCAAGGGGAAAATCTTTCCCATGTCGCCCGCCCCGAGCGTGCGCCACCAGTCAGTTTCGCGGAATTTGGCCGGAATACTCTACGCCTATTTCAAGCACAACCCTTGCCGGGTGTTTGCAGCCCCGTTCGATGTGCGGTTGTACAACCGGGCCAGGTCGGCGCAAGTGGCCCAGGACATTTTCACCGTGGTGCAGCCGGACCTGTGCGTGGTCTGCGAGGTGGCCAAACTGGACGAGCAGGGCTGCCTGGGTGCCCCCGACTGGATCATCGAGGTGCTCTCGCCGGGCAAGAACGCCGCCCGGGACATCACCCTCAAGCACGCGCTGTACGAGGAAAACGGCGTGCGCGAATACTGGATCGTGTACCCCAACGACCGGCTCATCCACCAGTTCGTGCTCACGGCCGAGGCCCGCTACCAGCTCATCAATGTGTGGGGTGGCGACGATCTGGCCCCCGCCCGCCCCCATTTGTTCCCCGATCTGGTGCTGCCGCTGGCCGATGTATTTGAGGATTGATCGCCCAGCGCACCCGCCCACAACAGATAACCTACACCCCCCACCAGATGAACACCCGCGAAAAAATCTTGGCCGCCGTGGCCCAAAACAAGCCCAGCTTTGTGCCAGTGCCCGATTTGGCGGCATTTTCTGGGGCCACTCCGCCAATGGATTTGGCAACCAAATTTTCCACTGTATTGGCCTCGATTGGCGGGCAAGTGGTAGCCGTGCACGACCTGGCCGAGGTGGCCGATTATCTGGCCCAGCACTTCGCCCCGCCCGTCCGGGTGATCACCCGCCTGCCCGAACTGGCCCGCGTGGCCGAAACCGGCTGGGAAAACGCTGATCCCCACACCCTCCAGAATGTGGAACTGGCCATTATGCGCGGAATTTTTGGGGTGGCCGAAAATTCTGCCATCTGGGTTACCGAGGCCGAAATGGGGGTACGGGCCATGCCGTTCATTTGCCAGCACTTGGCCGTGGTGCTGGCCGCCACCGACCTTGTGCCCACCATGCACGCAGCCTACGCCCGGATCGGGAACGGCGATTACCACTTTGGGACGTTCATTGCGGGGCCTTCCAAAACGGCCGACATCGAGCAATCGCTGGTGCTGGGCGCTCATGGCCCCAAAACCATGACCGTGTTCCTGCTGGGGTGATGGGTGGGCCGGGCGGGTGGGGATGGGGCCAGCCTTGAACTTTACCACGGAGAGCTAGCTTTCAAAATCTCAGGTTGGCACTTGTTTTTCGGGCGAAGTTTGCTATTTTTGTAGAAATAATACATAAAATAACATGTTGCTTGAATTTAGAGTGTCCAATTACCGGTCAATTGGGGAAGAGCAAGTCATCAGTCTTATTCCTGCTCCCAAACAAAAAGACCATCTACCAAACATCCTCACCAAAGGACGGCACCAAGCGTTGAACGCTATTTCTCTTTACGGGCCCAACGGTGGTGGTAAATCCAATTTGCTTAAAGCAATGAGTTTGCTTGACCGGCTAGTCCATATTTCTGCCAGAACATCCTCAACCACTCGACTTCCATACGACCCCTTTCTTTTACGAGAAGGTTGGGACGATAAGCCAACTGGGTTTGAAATCTTGTTCGTAATCGAAGAAAACCGGTATCGGTATGGCTTAGAATTCACTGCGACTGAAATTAAAAGGGAATGGCTGTTCCGAAAATCTACTGGTCGCGAAGTGAGTTTGTTTGAACGCGAAGGTGAAACCATTGAAGTAAGTGCTGGATACCATGGCTCAAAAAAAATAATTGATGCCGCTGTTGAAGCTACTCGCATGAACGCCTTGTTTCTCTCAACTTGCGATATGCTAAATGTTGAGGAAGCAAAAAAAATAATGCAGTGGTTCAAGCACCTTAATATGTTGGATGGTTTGAACATTGATGAAGACATAAGAACTGTTTCGCTTTTTGAATCCAAGGAATACAAAGAAAAAATAAGGCAATACCTTACCAGCTTGGGGCTAGGGCTATTTGATGTTCAAATAACGACCAAAGATTTTGAGGAATCAACATTGCCCAATGATGTTCCTGAAAATTTGAGGATTCAATTGATGGAAAAGCTAAAGGACAGCAAAAGTTATCAGGTTTATGCCTTGCATAAAATATATGACACCGCAGGAAAATCTACGGAGAAACTCCATAGCTGGGATTTTTACGAAAGAGAGTCCGCCGGCACCCAAAAAGCACTTAAGTTAAGTGGCCCAGTTTTGTGGGCATTGGCCAACGGAGGCATACTTATCATCGATGAGATTGAGGCAGCCATGCACCCAATTATGACGCTTAACACCATTGACTTATTTTTGAACAAAGAAAGTAATCCAAACAGTGCGCAATTGATTTTTGCCACTCACGACACTAATCTTTTGAGTTATTCCAATCTTCGGCGAGATCAAATTTGTTTTGCGGAGAAAAACAAATGGGAAAGCACCGAAGTATATGCGCTTTCGGACTTTGTTTACTTCGGAGAGAAAAATGGCGAATTCAAATCCGAAAAAGAAAGACCTGACACCGACAAAGAGAAACGCTATTTTGAAGGTAGATATGGTGCAATCCCGGCATTGGGTAATTTTCAAAAATTCACTCGAGATGTCCAATGGCCAAAAGAGGAAAAGTAAAAAAGAAAGCACTTCAAAATGAGGATGAACGCCCTTTACGCTGGAGAAGGTATAGCCATTTCATACTCATTGTTTGTGAAGATCAAAAAACGGAGCCATATTACTTTAAACAGTTTAAAAAACTATTTACTGAGGACAGCGTGTATCTTAAAGAAATTGGAACTGGTAAAAAGCCCAAAGGGATAGTTGACCAAACCATTATTGAAAGAAAAAACTTATCTGTTACAATTAAAAAAGAGGTTGAAGACGTATGGGTTGTCTTTGACAAAGATGACGAAGGAAATAATGCTACTACTTTAACAAGTTTTAATGAGGCATGGGCACTTGCTGAAAAAGAAAATATTCGCATCGCTTTTAGCAATGAGGTATTTGAATTATGGTTATTGCTCCATTTTACTGATATTAATTCAGTGGCACCCATTTCTCGAGCGGACATCTATCGTAGTTTGGGAAAAGTAATTGCATCGTTTGATTCCCATAAATCTTTTATTTATGACCATAAAAAGTCCGATCCCGAAGCTGTAATTGACGCAGTCACTGTTTTGGGCAGTGAAGCAAAGGCAATTGAACGAGCCGTGAAACTCATTTCCGAACAACAAGGCAAACAACCGATCGTTGCAAACCCAAGCACAACGGTACATATTTTGGTAAGTCGGTTACGAGATCTCATTGCTTACTATTCATATTCGCCCGACTAACCGACTACCAAATTTGGCACTGAGGAACTTCAACGAAAAAAAAGAACCCCAGCCAATAAAAAGCTGCCCGACAAGTTTTATACGGAACTTTTTGCCAGTGATCCCCAATTTTGGTGCTTCTAACTGGCTTTTCGCATCACCGAACAGGTAAGATTCCCCTCCCTTTTTTTAACCGGCGCTTTTCACCTGCTTTTGACCGCTGATTTCCCAGCCATGCCTCCCTCCTCACCCCTGCCTGAGGGCGGTCAGTACCACCTCTGCCCCAAAGATGGGGATGTCGGTGGCCACTTGGGCGGGCCCGTGCTGGGACCAAAGCCCTATGTAGATTTTTTTGCCCTGCGCAAAGGGCAGTGAAGCCGCTTTCTGCCGGAGTTGGGCCAGGATCCGGACCGGATCGGGATCGTCGGCCAACTTGCACTCGCCCACCAGCAGGGCCGTGCCGTCGGTGCTCTGGGCCACCACATCGATCTCCGGGCCGTTGCCATGCCACCAGCGGCGGGCTGGGCCCCACTCGAGGCCAAAATAACCGGCCAATGGCACTGATTCCCGCACCAGTTGTTCCCATATCCCGCTCACGTGGGTGGGCAGGCGGGCGGCCATCTCGGCCCACACTTGGGTGGTCAGGCCCAGTTCCAAGCGCGATCGGTTGGGGGCCACAAAAGCAAAATAGAACCGGAGGAATGGATCGGCAATCTGGTACAAACTGCGCTTGGCGTTTTTTTCCATTTCCCCAAACGGGATTTCGCGCCGCAGGTAGCCCAGCGCGATCAGGTTGTGCAGCGGGCCGGCCAGTTGGGTGGCGGGCCGCTGCAACCGGGCGGCTATCTCGGACAGCCGGTGGCAGCCCCCGCCCACCAGCGACACGATCGAGTAGGCTTGGACGGCACTGCGCATGTCGTCCAAAAATAGCCGCAGGGGTTCTTCGTGGAGCACGCCGTCTTTGTCCAGCAAGAGATCGCGCACGGCCTCGGCGTGGTCGGGATAGCGGCGGCGCAGTTCCCAATAGCGCGGGATGCCTCCCCAGACCGCATACTCGCTCACGGCCTGGGCGGCATTGGTGGCCAAAAAAACCGGCAGCCAGCCCGCGCTCAACGGGCGCACCTGCATGATCTCGTCGGCCCGGCCAAAGAGCGGGGCGCTGCCCTCCAAGGTGAGGTCGCGCATGAGGTGTTGGGCCGAGCCGCACAGCACCAAGTGGGGCCGCTCGGGGGCATTGTCCACCCATTTTTGCAACACACTGGGCAGTTCGGGCGCATTTTTGACCAAGTACGGGAACTCGTCCAGCACCAGCGCCCGGGGCGGACGGGCGGCCTGGGCCACGGCATTGAGCAGGCTTTCCCAGTCGGGGTACAGCACCCGGTCGAAGTTGGGCACTTGCCGGGCGATTTCAGTGGCCAGTTTGGCCCGTTGCAAGTGCGCCTCACCCTGATCGGCCACAAAATAGACATCATCGGGCCCCAAAATTTGTTTGAGCAGGGTGGATTTGCCCGTGCGCCGCCGCCCGTACACCACTACTAGTGAGGGCCGGGTTTGGGCAAGGGCCGCTTGTAATTTGCGCCTTTCTTTTTGTCGATCTAAGAACATGGAAATGTTATGTTTGACAAAAATAATTTTTCTCAAACATAATTCCTAATAATCAACGACAAATAATCGGACAGATGTTGGTTGCACTGGGAAACAGGTTGCTTGGAAAAACCGGCCGTGACCTTTGATCGATCCTAGGTGGATGGTTGGACGCAGGCACTTGAAGCTATCATTGGCAATTATTTTATTTACAAACGGGACTTCAAGTATCATAAAAAAGAATTTGCCGCTCGTCAATCGCCATTCTCAGCTTCAGCGCGCCCAAAGACTAGTTGGGGAGGATAAAAAGCGTGTAAATGAGATCAATAAATTTAAGTAACCTAGGGCCAAACGCCTAATCTATGATTAAATGGCTATTTTATCAATATAAAATGAATTTTTTTGCTATTTTGTTCAGTCAATTCAAGAATTTATAGCGTCATCAAAATTTGATGTTGGTTTATTTTTTATTGTGATCTTAATTGCTAGTATTGTATGAGCAAAGCAGTATTACCTGTACTTAGTTTCTTGGTTATCAATTTTATAGGTGTTCAAGTGACAAAGCCTATTTTATGAGTTATCCCTTTCGCTTTGACTGAATATACTCGTTGACCATTCGCCAAGGCTATCCTTATTTGTTCCTCCATATTAACCATTTTCAGCCATGCGATATTTGCTGTTTATCTTGCTGCTCATCTCCCACTTGTCCAGTGCCCAGCGCTGGCGGGCGGGCATCGGTTGGCTCCAAACCAACTCCACTATTCAAAGGGCCGATTTGCCAACCCTCTATGATCGAAACAAGACAGCGGCACTGCCCGGTGGCCAAGTGGGCCTAGGGCGGGATCTGGGCCGGTATTGGTTCCTCGCGGCTCGATTCTCGGTTTCTGGGATGGATTATCGGGTGCGCAGACCAATCGCTGAAACAATTGAATTGACGGGTTCGTATCGTCCCATTTACGCAAATGTTGGTACAGAACTGCGGCTGGGGCGTATTGTTTGGCAGAACCAAAGTCAACGTTGGCAATTGCTGGCCAGTGCGGGACCGTCGGTGCACAGGGCCTTCCAAAACGGCCACGAATAGGGTACTTGGTGGTTTTCCACCCTTGGACAAGCTGGACGAAAAACGGTGAGATTTGCGTCCCTAAACCAGTACGAAGGCTGGTTTTCCGCCCTCAACTTTGGGTGAGCTGCGATACGCATTTTTCCGTCGCTCCGCACTCGGCTTGGCGGTCAATTATCAATACGCCCTGAGCCGGCTGCCCACCGCCTATTACCACATTGACGTAACTTGGAAGCCCAAGAACGAAGCAGAGGTCAACAATTCAATCCGGGATGAGCTCAACCTCCGGGTCAACCGAGTGGCGGCATAGGCCAACTATTTTTACAAATTTGGTCGGAAAACCCACCAATAGACCGCAAACTAGATCGCTGGTCGTACTTGGCCGCCCCACCCCCAGCCCCGCGATTTTCGCAGCGTTATCGGCCTTCGAGCTGCTCCATCCGGGCCTCGAGTTCGTCCATTTTGTTGTACAGCCCGGCGGTGTCGTTGGTCAGATAGGCGGAGAGTTTCCAGCCCACTTTCCAGATCTCGATGATGTCCTCGGCCAATAAGCTGAAGGGCGGGTGTTCGCGGTTGTCGGACAAGCAGCGCAAATAGCCGTCGGCCAGCGTATTCTGGATGCGTTTTACTTGCAATCCCTTGGTTTCGGAGGCCACCACGCATACCTCACCATCGGGCAGGCGGTCCCAGCGGCCGCGATCCACTTGGCGGCAAATCACCAGATCGCTGTCATGGAGGGTGGGGGCCATGCTTTCGCCGCTCACTTGGAGGGCAAAATACTGGCCGTCGCGCAGCAGGGAGCCGGGCAAGAGCAGGGCATCCATTTCCTCAAAATACTCTTGGGTCTGGTAGCCGGTCAGAAAGTTGGCCGCTGCCCGCCGGTTGATGATCGGCACGGTCACGTTGCCGCTCGTGTCTTGGGTGCTCACCACTAGGCGCGGGCTGGACTGGACCGCCGCCCCCTTGAGCATGCCCCCCCGCCCGTTGATGAGCCACTCAATATTGATATCGGGAAACTGCTCGCAGATCTTGCTGAGCACCTCAAAGCCCGGTTTGCTCTGCTGCTTGCCGGTCGTGTAATTGTTGATCACGGCGGGGCTGACCCCGATCTGTTCGGCAAACCGCTTTTCGTTGCCTTTGGTGAAGTGATCTACCACTTTCATAAGTCGCTGATTCACTGTGATTTCCATAATATTTCAATTATTATTAAAAAATATTTTATTTAAGTATTGATTTATTAAAAATTATTGTTTTACCTTTGTTCAATAATTAAAGGCAAATATAAGGATTGCAACGATAATATTACATAAAAATTGAAAAAATATCATTTTAAACACCAAGCCGGAATTTTGGAAGCTGGCAAGACCAAATTGTTTTTGGAAAACAAGCATCAACCAGATTTTTTTAACCATCTAACGTAGTATTCCCATGAATGAGTTGTATGTCAAACTCCGCAAAAACCTCGGGCTCACCCTGATCCTCATCATCGGGCTGGGGGTTGAGTTCAGCAATTTTCAAAGCATGTTCCACAAGTTCATGCTTTCTTATCGGCCCGATTGGGGGGCGTTCAACCACATCCCGGCCATGTTCTTGAGCGCATTTTTGTTGCTTTGCATTGTCATTTTTGGCATTCGGAAACAAGTGGCGCTGTCGTGGTTTTTGGCCCTGCTCACCTGCGTGGTGTCTTTTGCGGTGTACAGCCGCATGAACCTGGCCTGGAACTGGGACGACATGAACGAGATCCACTTTGTCATCCTCATACTGAGCGGGATGCTGCCCATGCTGGTGGCCTACACCACCCACCAGATTGCCCATGACAACGAAGACGAGTTTGACGAAATCGATGAGCGGATGGAAGAAGCCAGACACCACCACAAGTCTCACCGCAGCAATGTCCACAGCAAAAGTTATTACGAGGAGTTTAAAAAAAAAGAGGCTCGCTTAACTAAAAATGAACGGTCAGTGGTCCGGCCCCGGTACAAAGCACCCGAGGAGCCAGAAGTGGGCGAAGAAGAACTTTATCAGCGGCTCCGGGGCAAATTTGGGATCGGGGAAGTGCAGCAGAAGCCCCCTTACCAACGGCAAGATGCCCCCGAAGATCAAGGCCCCAAGTACCAAAATGGCCATTCACAGCACAACGGGCACGCCAACGGAACGTACAATGGGCCGATAAACCCCAACGAGTTCCCCCGCAATGAAGCGGCTGAAATGCCCAAATCCGAGCTGGGCTTGCGGGCCTATGGGTTTGCGCCCAACAGCCCCAACAACGGCGAAGCTTTCCGGGAGGCCACTGCGGCCGCCCAACATTTGAAGCCCACGCTCAAAGTGAGGACGGCGCCCCAGCCGATCGGGCCGCTGGTGGAGGAAGAGCGGCCGTTGCAAAGGGCGGTGAGCTTTGCCGAGCGGCGGGAAGTGATGCTGACGGTGGACAAGCCCGTGGCCCCGAACGAGGCCGTAAAGGTGGCAGGCGGTTATTTGATCAAATGCGCCAAATGTGGCACTGAAAGCGTGAAAAAGACCAAAACGGCCAAATATTGCTCCGAGGAGTGCCGCCACGAGGCCAATAAGCAGCAGACGGGCGGGCTGATAGTGAATACCCCGGGCAGTGGCGAGCTGCACATTGTCCGCGACGACTACGACACCGACGGGGTGATGGAGTGGAAGCTCTAGCCGTTTTGGAATTATCGGCTAAGTTGGCCGGGCACCCACTGGCTAAGGGCCCACGTAGCAAACATTGGGTCAAGGAATTACCGAACCGTTACATTTTGAGGTGATTGCATCTTTTGGGGATGGCCCTTCTGGGGCGAACTTTGCCCTTGCCAATGCGGGTTATGCCGGTGTATCTTTGCGATAAGACAGGCCGGGCCAAGGTGGCCCAACCAGTGGCAACGTGGATTATTTGGCAGAAAATAAATTTATCAACGCATTTTATCCTGGATGCTCATGAAAACCACTAAATCCAGTTTGCTTGCTCCCCAAACGGCCTGTTCTTGCTGTGGCAAGCCCATTCAATACGTGACCAGTGCGGTCCAGCAATATTGTTCCAATGTTTGCCGCAGCCAAGCCAACCAGGCCAAGCGGTTTGCGGCTCAGTTTGCCCAGATGAAAGTGGCAACGGGCCAAGAAGGGGACGAAGCCCGCAGTTTGGCCCCTGGTGCGGGGCAGCCCGCCGTGATGACGGTGTCCAAACCCAGGGCCAAGGCCCCCAAAACAACCACTTATTCGCCCGAGACCCCGGCCGAGCAGTTGTGCCAATTATTGGAGAAAGCCTTGCAAGATCTGGCCCAGACCAAGGCCCAGAACGTGCGCATGGAGCAGGAACTCCGCAAGTTTCGCCGCGTGACCGGCAACCTATATTACATGGCCGGCTAAACAGTTTTTCCGTCCGGCTAAAAGGGAGCTTCGGCCAACCAGAAAGCTGAATTATTGAAACAAAATAACGCTGATTCATTGCCAAAATCATTTTGGCCTGATGCAGTTTGATCATTGAATGCCCGTTTTATTTTTTTTACACGTTAAATTTTGGGGATAACAAAAAGCCTCGCCGTTTCGGTGGGGCTTTTTTTCTTGAACCGCTGGCTCCCCGGCCACCGTGCGCAATGTCCACCGCAAACCCTACCTTTGCCCATGAACCGTCCATTAATTCAAATTATCCTGATGGAGCTCCGCACGTATGTACGCGAGCCCGGGGTTATCTTTTGGTCAATCATTTTTCCCATTGCCATTTCGGGCGTGCTGGGGCTGGGGTTCCTCAACCGGGAGGAGCCGATCACTACCATTGCCGTCGAGTTGGGCAAATTGCCGCCCGCATTCCGGGCCCTGGCGGGCAGGGCGGACGGCCCGCAGTTCATCTTCGACCAATTGCCGGCCAGCGAGGCCATGCTCAAACTAAAACGGGGCGAAGTGAGCTTGATCCTCAGCACCGATAGCTTGGGCCAACCACTGTTCCGGTTCGATCCCGCCAACGAAGCGGCCCGCCAAACCCACCTATTACTGGAGAATGCGCTGCTGAAATCGGCCCTGCCCACCCTGAGCCAACAATACCCAAACAGCCCTAACCCACTCGGCAGCATTGAGCCGGTGACCACCCGGGGCTATCGCTACATCGATTTCCTGATCCCCGGCCTGATCGCGTTTGGGCTGATGAACTCGGCCATTTGGGGCATTGGCTGGGGTTTGGTGGAGTACAGGATGAAAAAACTGCTCCGCCGGATGGCCGCCACGCCCATGCGCAAATGGGAGTTTATGCTGGCCCAAATGATCGTCCGCCTGATCATCAACACAGTCGAAACCTGCTTGTTGATCGGGTTTGCCCGGGTGGCTTTTGGGGTCAGTTTGCAGGGCAGTTGGGCCGCGTTCCTGCTCATTGGGGTAGCGGGCCTGTGGGTGTTTTCCGGCATTGGGATGCTCATGGCCTCGCGCACCCAGAAAACCACCGTGGCCAATGGGCTGGTCAATGCCATTACGCTGCCCATGACCATTTTATCGGGCATTTTTTACAGCTACCAAGGGTTTCCCGAATGGGCCATTGCCTTCATCAAGTTGCTGCCGCTCACCATTTTGAGCGATAATATCCGGGCGGTGTTCAATGAAGGCGCGGGCTTGGCCGAAGTATTGCCCGGCACGGGCATCTTGGTCGGGATCGGCACCGTGTTTTTTGTCATTGGCTTGCGGATATTCAAGTGGTATTGAGGCAACTGGTTCTTTGGCCAGCGGTTGGGTGGTCAAGGGCAAAGTTGCCCCAGTCTTGGGCGGAACCCGCCAGAGAGCCAACGAAATGGTTATTGTGTCCCGTGATGTTCAAGAAGCCCGCCCCATAGCCCCCCAAAAAGTGTTGGGAAAACCTTGCACATTGCTATCGATCAAATCGGTGGCAGCCCCGGTCCGCATTGCCCTGTCTTGCCCTTATTCTTGGGCCTGCAATTCGGCCGAAATTTCCCTCAGGTACGATTGACAAATGGTTGAACAGTATTGCTATTTCACTTCCGTTTTGAGAAATAAGTGTGGGGGAACTGGAGGACAAAAAAGCCCGTAAAGCCACTGTCAACAGCGTTGCGGCTGGCGATCAATCAATGATAGGGGGGAGCCTACTATTTTATGCTCACAACTCAAAGAAAATGACCCGGTGGTTGCCCGTGTCAGCCACGGCCAGCCGCTGGCCCGAAGAGGAGATGGCAAAGGGCCAGTATAGGGTCCTTTCGGTACCAAAAAAGGTGTCCAAGTTCTCGCTACTGGTGGCAAAGTTGGGCTTGCCCAGCAGGTTGGTGGCCCAAGCGCCCGATTGGGTGGAAGGTGGCATCATAGCACCAGTCGAGGGTGTTGGCATCGGGGCGGAGACCAAACTGGTTGGCCCCGTTGGCCGCTTTGTCGGGCTGGCCCACCACTACCTCGGTCGGTTTGGCCAGTGCATCGGATCAGTGGAACCAGAGCAACACCCGGTGGTATTGCACATCGGCAATGCACAGCGCACCCGCCGGGCTGGTCTTGACCGAATAGGGCCAGATCGCGTTTTCGGGTTCATATAGCGCTGGCAGGAACGCTGCGCCATGCGTGCCCCAAAATAATTTTTCGTCCCTTTAAAGTAATTGTGCCGCTGGATCGTCTATCCCTGTATAAAGCAGTTTTTTACTTTAGACAATCGTACAATGAGACACTTCATTTTAAGGCCCATTTTGGTGGGCGCAGCAGCGGGGGGATTGTTGTTCCTTTTCTCCTTCGTGTTCAAATTTTTGCTCTTTGCCCTAGTAATAGGCTTATTGATCCGTTTTGCGGCCAAGCGGTGGCGGCCCGATCATGCCCCACGTTTTCAGGGTTTTCGTCCCCATTGGGCCGACAAGATCCGGTCAATGACCGATGACGAATATCAGGATTTTAAGCAGCAGTTGTACCCCATCCCAACCCTTTAGCGCTATGCGACTCCGCACCAGAATAATCATCGGATTGGTATCGGCCGCCCTCACCTACGGGCTGCTGCAAGCTTCCTTCGGGCACGCGCACGGGCGTAGCCACGGGCACAGCCACCACTGTGACCAACGTGGCGCAACAAGTAAGTAAACGCGGTTTCACCTTTATTTCCCATTTAAATTCAACTTCATTATGTTCGGAAAATGTTATTCGGCGGGTCGTGGATCCGCCAAGGGCAATTTTGCCCAACCTTTCTGGGGAGCTGGCCAGCGCCGCCCCAAGTACAATGTGCCCATGAACGTGATCGAGCACGAGGATCGTTTTGAAGTCCAAGTCTTTGCCGTTGGGTTTGACAAGGCCAACATTAAGCTTTCGGTCGTTGACGACGTGCTCTACATCAGCGGAACCCGCGAAGTGGCCGATGATTACCGCCCCAATTTCAACCGCCAGGAATACCCGGTCAAATCGTTTGAACGGGTGCTGGATCTGAACGGCAAAGTGGCCACGGCCGAAATTACTGCCACCCAAAACGATGGCGTGCTGGTCATCACCCTACCCAAAACCGCTGAGGCCCAGTCGCGGGTGTACGAAGTGCCGGTGGTGTAGCTTTCCCGGCAAGGCATTAAATTGCCGAAGATGGGTAAGTTGATTTGGCTGTCGATATTTGACAAAGACCGCTGGCGATCCCGGCGGTTTTTGTTTGTCAAATGGTTGGCCAAGATTGACCTCCCAAGTTTACAAGGGGCGAGCTGCCGCCTCGGGGAGTTTGAACTGAAACTGGGCCTGCCCATCAGGCTAAAGTATCGTTCCCTCGGTGATTGTCAAATTTCAATCCTCCATTCAGCTTGTGCCCTTGCCGCTGGCCTTGAGCGAGGATCAGCCAAAGGAACTCCCGCCCGTTTTGGGGCAATAATGGGCCGCCAATGAGCACTTGGCCACTGCCGATCCTGCACCGGCCCACGCCCAGTTTTTCAGCGTCTGCCCCGCTGGTTTGGCCGCGAACTGATCGCCATACTTGATGAAACTGCCCAAAGCAATGTTAAATTTCGGCGGTCGTGCAGCCTTGCCCCCACGATCGCGCGTCATCATTCTGTGATGCTTTCACTTCACCAAAAACAACAGTAACATGAAAAAATCAGTTTTGGGAGGGTTCTCTCTCTCTCTGCTCCTAATGGGGGCGTGTACGCCGGGGCCCATCGGCCAGCCCGGGGGCATGCCTTTGGCCGATGGGCCCACCCGCGAAGCCCTGCTGGCCAATGACAAGTTTTTGGAGTTCAAGGATTTCAGCAGCTTTAAAGAGGCTTCAATTGAGGTAAACAAAATGCCCCCGCTAACCGCAATGCTGAGGAGGAAAAATGGGGTTCGTCTCCATCCGTCGGCTGTTGGATGCAGAAATTACAGATTTTGAAGCCAAGGAACTGCCAGCCATTTTGGCCGCCCCACCAACCGGGAGTGAGGGATTGGTAGAACAGATGGCCGCACGGGTGCAGCGCAAATTGCAGGAGAATTATCAGGGGCTCATCAGTTATGACCCTGAATATGCCTTTCAGTTACAGGTTTACCCGCGCTCCCATGCGCCTTTGCTCAACTGATATGGTGTGGTCAAGATCGGTCGCGACCTTTATCAGTTCGCCTATGGTTACATGAAGGTGATCCGTGGTGGCGATGCAAGCCTAATTCCATCCTTTTTCTCAACCTACCACACCGATAAAGCAAGCAGCATTGAGGTGACCAGGATCAGGATTGCTTCGCAAATGGGCGCTCAAGAAGCCGGACGCTCTTTTGTGGGGCAAGCGGCGAATTGCCGCAGCCCGGTTGGTACGTATAGGGTGTTGGTATATGAGGATGTGTATTTTGTTCCTTTTCCTCTTGGAGGCTATGAGCTGGAGGTAACCCTACAATCGCGCAGTCGGGCCAACTTGATCTGGCAAAATTGGTCCACCCAACAGTTGAGGGCCAATGGCCAGGCCATCTTTTTTGGCCAACCCACCGTTATTTTGGATGAACCCCGCAAGATGAACGTCGCGCTGGAGGAGCGTATTTTCCCCGGCGTTGCCGGGATTAGTACTACATCGACTTGCACCGACGCATCCACCTGCCTTCGTTCCCGCACCGATGGCTTCGGCGATGGGGGTACTGGTTGCTTCACCCGTAATTTTTAACTTTCCAACCACTTCCAAGATGAAAAAGCGATTTCTAGTGCTCTGGCTGTGTGCCGTTGCCCACGTAGGCACTTATGCCCAGGAAGCCCCCGCCCGGCCCCAGTGGCTGGTAAAGGCGGGCGGGGTGTCGGCCCACCAAAATGCTGATGTTTTTAATAGTCAACCAATTACGGGGGGAGGACGGACTACTTTCTTTCCCAAATGGGGACTGCACGTGGGCGTGTTCCGGGAGTGGCCGCTTAGTAAGCACCTGTCGCTGGTGTCGGGGTTGTCGTACCGCCAGCGCGGGGCACGCCAAACACCCGAACGGGCCACGTTCCTGACCGGGACCGAAACCACCACCCTGCACTATTTGAGCGGAGATATGTTGTTCAAATACGCATTCCCGATTGGCAAGGTCTCCCCCTATTTGTTGGGCGGGGCACGGCTGGACCACTTTTTGGCCCGCAACGGCACCCAGTATTTTAATGACCTGTACGGGGGCCAGCAACCTCGCCAGCTCGATGCCGGGCCAGTAGTGGGGGTGGGTATCCAATTACCGCTGGGCAAACATTTTATCGGGATCGAGGCTGAATATAACCCCGGGGTCGGGGCAGTGGTGAAACGTTCCTTGTTCGGGGCCCAGTTTTTTAACCGCTCAAGTGCCATAACACTCGTCTGGGGCTTCTGAGCCGTGGTCCTTTACCAGCTAAACTAAAATCTCTGGGCGGGTGGTGCAATGGTGGCCGCTCCGCTTCGGTCAATGCTCTATCAGGCCAAAGTATCATCACCGACTGCCAATTGATCTAAGTCACCGTTAAACTTTGTGAAAAAAGGGCCAGTCTCATGACGTGAGACTGGCCCTGCTTATTTTTGGGAGTGATCACACATTTACCCGGTCTTTCATCTCTCCCCCAACCCAATCGCCATGAAAAAAACACTTTGGTTTTTATTGTTTTCCCTGATCCCCATGTTTGCTTGGGGGTAGCTCAAGTCGCATGCGGGCATGGGCTTTTCTTATTTTTTCTATACTGCTTGCTACTTTGGGCTGGGCTGGTCCCGTAAATGGACAGGGCTGGCTGCTTGGAAGCACCACCTGATCGCGCTGGTGCCCCTTGTGTATCTGTCCGGCTTTTTATTGGTCGAGGCCTATGAGATGTTTTTCCCCATCTTCACCCCCTTGTTGTTCTTGGTGGGGCTGTTTGGCTATCTGGCGGGGTGGTATTTCACCAGTTATCGCGCCCCGAGCATGGCGGCGGTGCTCACGTTGGCCTGCCTGATCGGTACCTGGCGCTATTACCTGCCCGAAATAATTGGTTCTTTCTCTGAAAAGTGGAACCAGCAACATTTGTTCCCCTCCTTTGTGGGCAAATCGCCCGAGCTGCGCTTTGAAAGCGAAAAAGGAGCAAGCCTGCGGCCGGGGGACTTCCGGGGCAAGGTGGTCCTGCTTGATTTCTGGTTCTCGGATTATGGCTACTGCATCGAGAAATTCAAGCTGCTCAACGTGGTAAAGCAATATTTTGCCAACGATCCCCGCGTGCTGGTCGCCAGTGTGGCCGATGGCAACCTCGATGACCGGGAAAAGTTCAACAAGGTGTTGGCCAAGTACCCCTACATCACCAAGCCCGCGCTGTATGACCCCCAGGGGCAATTCGTCAAAGCGAACGGGATCGCCAAGTTTGGCTATTCGTTCGAGATAGGGCTGAACCACACCTCCACCATTTACACCGTCGATTTGGGAAATTACAGTGGTGACCTGTTGGCCGACTACTACACCGAGCGGCTCATCAAGCAAATTGAGGAAAAACTAAAGGAGGTGCCCCAATGAACCTTGCCAAAGCTTGGGACTCTTCCGCGACCCAACGTTCTTTCCTTAACTTTCAACCATGAAAGCCATGAAAAACCTTCGCAAAATTGCCTTTTCTTGTCTGCTGCTCTTGACCCTGCTGGGGTTGGGGGCCTGCGAACCCACCAAAGATCCGGAGGCCGAGATCGGCGGGATGATCCGGGCCAAGATCAGCGGCCAGCGCAACATCTTCTCGCTTTTGGGCAAATTGGACCCACTTTATTCCATGCAAAAAGTAACAATCGGGGGCAAGACTTACGTCGGTGAGCCCAATAACACGATAATCGAGATATTGAAAGCCCGATACAGTTTCCCGGACGATTGAAGGTCGGTTTTCGTTCAAGGCGTACTGCTGCCTGTTCCAGCGCGGCGAGGCATCGGTAGAGGTCACCGACGGCTATTTCAAGCTGGTGTTTCCGTAGCTCTGGCTGGGTTTTCACCTCAAAACAACCCCCCAAGGATTTTTGTCATCCTTGGGGGGTTTACTGGGTCAACGAGAACCGCCCAGGCCTATTTGTCAAACCACATGGGCGTATCCAAATTGAGGCCGGTGGGCGTGTTGGGGTTGGAGTTTATCTCCTCGCTCCGGTACAGGAGCCGGCGGAGCAGTCCGCTCACGGGTGTGCCAGGGGGCGGGGTCATGGCTGGAATCTCTTGGCCAGCCACGCCGCTGCGGCGGTGCTGCACCCAAGCTTCCACTGGGCGCATGAACAGATCCAGCCACTGTTGCTGGGCCAGTTCACGGCGGAAGTTGGCCGCAGTGAGGGCCGGCAGCCCATCGGCGTAGGCACTGGCTTGGGCCATTGGTGCGCCAAAGGACAATAGGCTTTCACGTACTCCGGCGCGGTAGCGCTGGTTGGCCAGATCGAACCCGCCCGGGGCAAAACCCCGCGCATAGGCTTCGGCCTCGAGCAGCAACTGCTCAGAATAGGAGAAAGAAACTTCGGGCAAATCGGCCCGGAGCAAATTCATGTTGACCAAGGCCGACATGGGCGAAAACGTTTCCACGGTGGTGCGCAGGGCCACGATTTGCCCGGCAGCTGCCCCAGGGCCGGGCTGGAAGAAATAGCTCATCCGGGGGTCGTTGAGTTGGGTGAGCAGATCGAACACCGCTTGCGAAGCGTACCAATCGGATTGCACCCCGCCCCGGAAAATGGCGGTGAACGAAAAGCGGGGATTTTGGCGGCCCGGTTGGTTAAAATACCGGAACTGCATCATGTCGGCATTGGAAGCAATCATGCTGCCCTGCTGGATCAACTGGCCAATGGCAGCAGCTTTGCCCGGATCCTGATCCACCATGCCGAACATAATGCGCAACTTGAGCGAGTTGGCAAAGCGGCGCCACTTGGTCATGTCGCCACCGTAGTACAAATCGTTGGGGGCGTTGATCTTGCCGGCCGCAGCGGGGTCAATGGCCGCAATGGCTTCATCCAGCATTCGGATACAGCCGTTGAGAGCTTCTTGTTGTGAGTCGAACTTGGGGAAATCCACTTCGCCCGTCGAGGCTTGGGAAAAGGGAATGTCACCCCATAGGAACGACGTTTGGGAGTAGGCAAAGGCCATCAGGATTTTGCACTGGGCCACGGCATTGCGCGGCAGGGGCTGGGCCTGCTCAGCAATCCGTATGGCGACGGCCAAGTTCTTGAGCACATCGGTATAGGTGCGGCCCCATACACTGCGTATGCGGGTCTGGTCAAACTGGGCTTGGGCCAATCCCCAGCGCCCGCCCGAGGCCCACATTTGGGTGGACAATGCCACGGGCCAGGTCAGTTCGCCCACGCGGAGCAGGGAGAACTGGGTGGCAGCCCCGGCGAAGAGCAGCGAAGGATCAACCGAAACGGAACGGTTCGGGTCGATGTTGATGTCGCTATTTTTGAAACATGCTGTTACTGGAAAAACCAGCAGCAAAGCAAAAAGCAATCGTTTCATAGAATTGAGCAAATGGATAAAGAGATCTAAAACCGAAGAAAGAATGTATTGAGACCACAATGCGCAGCCGAGCCAAGCACTAGAAAGTAAGGCGCAGGTTGAGCCCGAAACTCCGGCTGCCGGGTACACTGCCCCGCTCCAAGCCTTCGCCGATCAGGCCAGTACCCAACACGTTGGCCTCGGGATCGATGTGGGGCACGTTGGAACTGATGATCCACAGGTTGCGGCCCTCGATCCCCAGGTTGATATTGCCAAAGGGTGTTTTGTCCACCATCTTTTTGGGGAAAGAATACCCAAACCGGATTTCACGCAATTTGGCAAACGAACCGTCAAAAGTGTTTGTTTCGGGGCTGGACGAGTTGTCCAACTGGCTCCAGTACTGCTGCACACTGGCCACCGGGCGATCGTTGGGCCGGAATGTGCCGTCGGCATTGCGGATCACGCCCGGATCGATGAACGGCGTGCGATTGTCCACGGCGGTTTCGGCCGCTTGGCCCCCGGAGCGCAAAATCCCCACGGTCTGGGAGTTGATCACCCCGCCCTTGCGTATATCGATCAAGAAATTGGCATCAAACCCTTTGTAGCTGAACGAGTTGTTGATCCCCAATGTCCAGTCGGGGTAGATATCACCCAGTAATTTGCGCGGGCCGGGCGTGCGCAGGCCCGTGGTTGGATTGATCACAAAGTTGCCCGCCGGATCGCGCAGCCAGCTCACCCCTTGGATGTTGAACGTTTCGCCGGGGCGGGCCACCACAAAGATGCCGAAGCCGTCGCCCGAAGTAGTGATAAACTCCTGCAGCCCGTCGGCCAACGATACCACCCGGTTGCGGTTGCGGTTGAAGTTGAAGGCGGCATCCCAGCGGAAGCCCGACGAAGTCTGGATCGGGGTCACGGTGAGCATGGCCTCCAGCCCTTGGTTGGAGAGTTCGCCGACGTTGAGGCGGCGGGCCGAATAGCCGGTCGACTGGGGCACGGCGATGGAAATGATCTGGTCGTAGTTCAGGGTGCGGTACCAAGTCATGTCCACGCCCACCCGGCCACCGAAAAACTTCATTTCCGCACCCAGTTCGTAGGAGGTTTGGCGTTGGGGGCGCAAGTTGGTCGGGGGCAGCACGTTGGTGGCCCCGAAGGCCGAAGCCCCGCCAATGGGATACAGGATGTTGAACGTATAAATATCGTTGGCCTGGGTCAATGGGTTGTAGGTGAAGGCCAGTTGGTAAGGGTCTTCGTCACTGCCCACGTTGGCGTAGTTGGCCCGCAGCTTGGCGTAGCTCAAGATGTCGTTTTTGACAATCCCCAAATTGGGCAGGGCCTCGGTCAATACAAAAGACACACTGGCCGAGGGATAAAAGTAGGAGTTGTTGGCCACGGGCAAGGTCGAGCTCCAGTCGTTTCGCCCGGTCACGTTCACGAACAGGAAGTTTTTATAGTCCAAGCTAAAATCGCCATAGACCCCAAAAATTTCCCGGCGGCTATAAAAATTGGAGGCAACGTTGGACTGGGCATTGGCAAAAGTGTAGAGCTTATCGATGTTCAGCCCTTCGGACAGTACCCGCTCCCGGCGGTTCGTCCGCTGGTTGAACTGGTGGCCCACTATGCCCTTGAACGTCCAGTTGTTGGAGATCTTGCGGGTGGCCGTGGCGATCAGGTCACTTTGGAGTTCGCGTTCATAGATATTGTTGGTCTCAAACAACCCGTTCAGGCGGCCCCGGGTGCCCCGGCGGGTCACGGCGCGGCGGTTTTCGGTAAAGAAGTCGGTGCCGATCCGGGCGGTCACATTGAACCAATTGGTCACATCGTAGCCCAAGCTGGTCCCACCGTAAACCCGGTCCACGGAGTTGGAGAACCGGTTGAAATTGGTGACCCAGTAGGGGTTGTTCTGCACCCCGTTGAGGTCGATGGAGCGCGCCAGATCGCCGGTCCAGCCTGGGGGCACAGCCTGGGCCGGGGTGGCAAAGAGGTTGTCGCGCAGCTCGTTCATGTCCACCGTGGCTGGCACGCCGGCCAAAATGGTGGTCAACACGTTGGGCGTATTGGAGCCTTGATACGGGCGGCCATCGCTGGTGGTGCGCACGTAGTTGACCCACACGCGGGAGGTGAGTTTACTGCTGATCTTGCGCCCCGCGTTGAGCGATAGGGTGTGGCGGCCCATTTTTGAGTTGGGCACGGTGCCAGTCTGTTGGAGGTTGGTATACCCGATCCGGTAGTCGCCCTGTTCGTTGGCCCCATCCACGGCCACGCTGTTGATCAGGGTGCGGCCGGTGACGAAGAAGTTTTTCCAGTTGTCGGGGTAGGCTTGCAGGTTGGTGCGCTCGCCCTTGTAGTCGGTCACGGCCTGGCCCTCGATTCGGGGCCCCCAGCCGTTGGCCAGTTGGTTATTATAGACCCCAAAGTTGCCCTGGGCATATTCGCTTTGCAGATCGGGCAGGCGGAGCACGTTGTCCACCCGGGCCGAGGTGTTGTAGGTCACGTTCATTTTTTTGGCCCCCATCCGGCCGCTCTTGGTCGTGATCACGATCACGCCATTGCGCGCCCGCGAGCCATAGAGGGCCGAGGCGGCCGCGCCCTTGAGCACGGTCATGGTCTCGATGTCGTCAGGGTTGAGGTCACTGGCCCGGTTGCCCACGTCCACGCCCCCGGTCACCACATCGGTTTCCGAGCCGTTGAAGGAGGAGTTGGAGATCGGCACGCCGTTGACCACAAACAGCGGCTCACTGGCCGAGGAAATGGAGTTGGCGCCCCGGATCATGATCCGGCTCGAGCCACCCACCGTGCCCGATTGCTGGGTGATGCGCACCCCCGCGATCCGCCCGGCCATGCTGTTGAGCAGGTTGGGGTCGCGGGCCTTGAGCAGTTCGGCCCCGCTCACGGTGGCCACGGCATAGCCCAGTTCTTTTTTCTCGCGGACAATGGCGTTGGCCGTCACCACCACTTCGCTCAAGTTCACCACATCGGTGGGCAGTTCCATGTCCACTACCGTGCGGCTGCCGATTTCCATTTCGGTGGTTTTGTAGCCAATGAACGAAAAGATCAAGATTTTGCCATTGTCCGGCACGCTGATTTTGTAGGTTCCGTCGCCGCCCGTGATGGTGCCCGCGGTCGTGCCCTTCACCACCACGTTCACCCCCGGCAGGACCTCTTTATCGGACGAAGTTATTTTGCCCGAAACCACGCGCTGCGCCCAACCGGTAACGGCCACTAAGCAAAACAGCAAGAAAATAGGTAAGGATTTTTTCATAAATGCAATTGACTTTTAGAACCTTAAATTGAAAGAAAAAACAAGGAAATAGTCCGCTTTTTCAAAGACGCGAAAAAGTAACCGATAAGGATAATTCGGGCAAGCAACTAAATCAAGGTAACTGAACTGCCAATCCAGCGTGGCAGGGGGAGGTTGATGTGCGGGCGATGTTGTCGTTCGCCAAGCTTACTGGTTGGGTGGAGGAGATTATTGGGTTGGTCCCAGTAGGACAACAACCGATCAAATCAATTCCGGGAGGCGAAGGTCAAATAATTGGGCCAGAAAACCAAATTTATTCGGGCCAATTTACGAAAAAGGCAAAAATAAGCCGTAATTGGTAGAAAAATGGCAATGATTAAAAGTGGGTGCACAATGTTATGATTATTTCAATTAATGGATTGGATAGACTAGCTTGCAACAGAAAGAAAGGGGTTGGTCAGTACCACTTGATTTATATGTATCATTGTGCCGACCAACCGTAATTGACCATGCCTCTCCAAAGCATCAAAGCGCAACTGGACCGGATTGATGACCTGATCTGCCGCCGGGCCACCGGCACCCCCGAAGAAATGGCCAAAAAGCTGGGCATGTGTCGGGCCAATTGGTTCCGCTGGCGCGACCAACTCATTGGGTTCGGCCTGCCCATCGCGTATGACCACGTGGAAAAAACCTGCTACTATACCCAAGAGGGTGAAGCCCAGTTCTTATGCTGGCAGCCCCGAGAAGCGCCCGATAAAAATAAAAAAGTTAAACTTTGTGAAAAAATGGCCAGTCTCATGACGTGAGACTGGCCGCGTTTAAGTTTGTGGTGCAACAATAATTTTACCCACTTGGACACCGTAAAAGTAGTGAAAAAACCAGTTTTGGGGAAGAGTTTGTTGCTCCCGTCACCCGGACCGGTGGCCCTGGCGCATTCTGAGCCTCGGGTGCCAAAAAATTGGCAATTTCTCAAAAAAAATGCAAAAAAATAGGCCAAAAAAAATTGGGGTTCCAAAAAAATCAAAATAACGCTCTTTTTTTGGAACAAAATGGCATTTCAATACTTTTTGGTCAATCAATCCGTTGATGGGGGAGATGAACGCCACCAGTCACTTCCGGTACCCGTACCTGAACCAGCCAACGCCAAAGGGAACATGGCCCCCCGCCACTTGATCGGCCGGCTGGCCCACACCGGTGGGCTGGGCTTTTCGCGCTTCACATGGTACGAATGGCGTGACCAACTGCGGGCGGGCCACTATCCCCGGCCAAGGGCTGGTTTGGCGGCGGCGGCCCACCCGGTCGACGATGATCTGGCCCACGAAAAAATAAATTTTGATTTTTTTTAGTGAGTATGTTTTTTTGGACATTTTATTCCTTACCTTGCAATACAGTGTTTAAATCACCAAACCAACTTGATTTTTATGAAAAATATAACCAGAAAGTTTCTCTCTCTCTACTCTCTCTCTCTATTTTCCTGCTCCTGATGGGGGCGTGCACGCGGGGAATTAATGAGCCCGACACGACTGACATGGGTAATCGCCCAAATAATCAGTCAACCTTAAAGACCCGATCACAAGTTCGTGCCGACGGTTTAAAGGAACACCTGCGAGTCAACGGAATAGATTCCCTACTTATCAATAAGCAAGCAAGGCAGCAGATAAACGACTACTTAAACAATGTCGCGAGCGAATTAATAAAATTAATGGGCGAGCCAAGTTTTAACACCTTACTTTTAAAACTAGCAAATGAAAAATGGCAAGTAAAAGGCTACCCCAGCTTCTATTTAACAGACTTATTGATTGCGTACCAACCCGAAAATGCACGCAATTTGCGTTTGGAGAGTAGCTTGACTGAACTGGCAAAAGGTTTTCGGTTAGCAATCAACGGTCAAGCGGTAGTATTTCATCCAGAGATTTCCACTCCAGGATTAAATTCCAAATTTTTCTCCCAATACCAAAAAGCAGAAGCAATCATTGTTTCTCATTATATGGACAACATTGATAGAAAACTAGTTGCAATGGAATATTCTATCGATGACCAGGGCATACCTAGAAGCGAGGTCAAATTTGCTAGCAAAGATTTATTAACCAATACAGTACTCTTGGGAGGTGTATTAGAGGCCGAGAGCAAACTTTATGCTTTTAAGGCCGAGAACCTGCAACCAATCGTGATGTTTGGCGGCTCTTGCCGGTGCTCGGGGTACTTTGGGCTCATCTGTACCCATGGGAGCAATTGTACCGAGTGGGGCGGACAAAGCTGGTGTGGAGTATTGGTCGAAGTGATCAACGACCCAGCCGAGCCTGGGAAGTGCCCTATTGTATCCCTTATTGTTGCACTTACCAGTAATCATATTTATGTTGGATAATCAATTGGTTGAAAATTGTTTTTGGCAAATTGAACGTCGATAATTAAATCTGTTTTCTACCTATTCATCAAGTAATTGGAATATTCTTGATGAATCAGCAGAAATTACTCAGCCCCAAGGGTTGAAAGAACCTCTAAGTGGTAGATTGTCCGCAAGTAAAAACCACCGATCATAATGATCCAGCGATGTGTGTGCCTGCTCTGGCTGGCCATTCCCCATTTTTTGCAAGCCCAAGTGTGGCGATCGGACTCGATCCCACTTGCTTTCCGGGCCGAACTGGCCGATGGTGCTGTGCTGGTGGCCAAGCACCGCGACCGGTTTTACCTCTGTGATTTAGTGGCCAACCGCGTGTGGGTGGCCAACCAACAGGGACGGGCCGTGGCACAGACCAGCCTCAACCACGCCAAGGCCCAAAACCGGCAGATGGTAAAGGCCATGGCCGTGGCCGATGGTGGGGTGTACCTCAACTATGGCTCGGGGAGTTTCTACCGCTTGGGGCCAAACCTGGACTCGCTGCCACCCGATCATTTCCCGCTCCGCAGACAAACCCCCGGCTCTACCCACCACGTGATTGTCGAGTTTACCCCCTTTTTGGTGCTGGAAAAACCGGCGGGAAACACCTATCTACTTCCGGTCCTTACTTTGCCGAGCGAAGTACCCGCTGGGCAACATCATTTTAAATATTGGCAGCCCAGCCACTACGCCCAGGGTGGCTACGCCCGGCTCTCCAAAAGTGAGCCCTTTAAACTCCTGTTCCCCCGCGACCCGGTCTTCCGGGAAAAAATGCCCCTCTACGACCCCGGCCAGTTTGCCGTTGGGGGACAAGCCGGACAAGTGCTGGTGGGGGACGCGGCCAGCCCCACCATCCGCATCTATGATCTGGCGGGCCGGGAGTTGGCCACCTTTGGGGAACGTGGCCGAGCACTCACCGCCCGGGACACCATCCCTTGGGTGCCCTATCCCCCCCTCACGCTCGATACCCTGGCCGCTAACCGGTTGAACAAACAAATGCAGAAAATGGATGGGGCACAATATGGCCCACTTTTTTATGACCCAAGCCAGGATCTGCTGTACCGGTTCTATTTGGCCAGTCGCTTTGCCCACATTACGGGGCCGTATCATATGCAGGTGTACAAGGGCCAGCGGTTGATCGCCGACTTGGCCTTTCCAGCCGAACGCTACAGGGTGTTTGCCGCGTCCGAGGGGGCGCTGTGGGCCGTTCCCAAGGATCCCGACGATGCCGCACCGGCTTCCATCCACTGGTTTAGACTTGAAAAGCCATGAAAAAATGGGGCACCATCATCGTACTGGGCTGGTGGCTCGCCGCCGCCGCTGGTGCGCAAAACCGGATCGCCTTCGTTGCCTACGACCAGCCCGACAGCCTGGCAGCGCTGGCCCAGCGGGACCAAAAGCCCCTGTTTCTCTACGCGAGCATCAAGGGCTGCGTGCCGTGCCGGTTTCTGGAATATCAGGTGTTTAGCGATAGCACTTTGGCGACTTACCTGAAAGATCACGCCGTGGCGGCCAAGCTCGACGTAACCGACCGGGCCGGCCAGGCCACCTTCAAGCAGCGGTTGCAAACCGCGCAGCAATTGGGCATTGTGGCCTATCCAGTATTGATCTTTTATGATCACCAGGGCCGCGAATACCACCGATCGGGCGGGCGGATAACCGCTGAGGAGATTTTACGGTGGGTGGCATTGGGTGGCCCCAAATGATCGTTGTTTGGTGGGTGGCCCGTGGCTTGGCTACCTCATTTCCCGCGCGTGGGAACGACTCAAAGCGAACCAACTCGTGCGCCAGTGCGACGAGTTAGTAGCAGCCACCGCGTGACATTTCAAGCGGGTGATTGCCTAACCCATCGCCTGCCCGTCCCCGACCTGAGCATCGGCTGGAGCTTCTGAGCCGGGCCATTCCCACAAAAAGGACCTCCCCGCCGAATTGGGCGGGGAGGTCCTTTGCTTTAACTAATCCACCAACGGATCGACCTTCCCGGAAAATTGACCTAGGCAATCGTGATTTGTTTGGCTGGTTTGGGCTGGGCTTCGGCTTTCTTGGGCAAAGTGACCGTCAAAATGCCATCTTGGTACGCCGCGCCAATGTTGTCCCCATCCACTGATTTGGGCAGGGTAAAGTAGCGCTGGAAAACGGCCTGCCCAAATTCGCGGCGGTGGTATTTGCCGGGGGCATCAGCCTGTTCTTTTTCGGTCTGTTCCACCGATACTTTGAGCACGCTGCCCTCCAGTTCCACTTTGAAATCTTCTTTGCGCAAGCCCGGTACGGCGATCTCGACCACGAAGGTGTCAGACTTTTCCTGCACATTCACAGCCGGCTGTTTGCCAACATTGCTGGCGACCCAGTCGAACCATTGGCTGCCGATAAAATTGTCGGCCAAACGGGGGGCAACGGGTGAAAAATTTGGTCGGAGAGATTTATAAACGACGAACGACATATAATTGGATAGTTTAAAAGGAAGATTTTTGAATACGGAATCTCATTTTTCAAACACTGTTCCAATCGCAAAAAACCACCTTTATTCAACTAAATAATGACATAGTGTCAGTTTTAGGTCAAAAAAGTGAATTTTTAATGACAAAACGGCAGTTAAACGGTTTAGAAATGACCGATTTGCTCCAGTTGCGAAACAGCCAGGGCCACCAGCCAGTGGGCCATGCCCAGCACCAGCTTTTTGAGGGTGCGGAGGGCCTCGTGGCTCAAGTTATAGAGCGATTGGGGGTTGAGGCCCATCGTTTCGGCAATTTCGGCATTGGACAGCCCGTGGTAAAACCGGAGGAAAATGGCTTCCCGCTGGCGTTTGGTCAATTGGTTGATTGCCTCGGCCAACCGGGCTTGGCGGGCCCGCTGGGCCTCGTCAGCAATCAAAAAATCCTCGGCTGAGAAGGTAATATCAGTTTCGGGATCCATTTCCCGGGCGAACAGGTGGCGCTTTCGTTCGCGCTGCAAGGCCCGGAGCAAGTGGCGGCGCAGGGATTTGAGCAAATACGCCTTGACCTGCTGCACCTCGGGGAGGACGGCCCGTTTCTGCCACAAATGGGCAAATATTTCTTGGATGCTGTCCTTGACCAAGTCCTGATCGCCCGCAATCCTCACCCCATACTGGTACAAGTCCGCATAAAAGGCCTGCAGCAGCCGGGCAGCGGCTTGGGCATCGCCTTGTTTTAGACTCAACCACATTTCGGGGGCGGCTTGGTTCATCCAGTGGTTGGAGGGTTGACGGGCTAAAGAGGTGTAAGGGTGCTTTCCGGTAAAATTTAATTTATGTATTTTTCAGCCTGTTTTATGGGCTACTTGGCAATAAAAGATGTTAAAAATTTAAAATATGCCATAAAATAGCCCCTATTTCAAGGAAAACGTTAAAATACAAATTGTTAACCATTACCTTTGTTCTTTCATTTTCATATTTACTAGGGAAAAGTTGTGGTCATTGGCCGCACCCTTTTCAAAAAGTCGGCTAAAAAGTCCAGCACGGGCTCGAAGCCGATTTTTTTATTTTACCGGTTGTGCGCTGTCGTAGGGTTTGCAACCCTGAAAGTTAGCGTAAAACCAACAAGAAAATAATGGCCGGGGAGATGTGTGAACCTACGGTGATTAAAATGACGGTCTATGCCCCGATTTTAGGTAGCCATCGATAACCAATGGGTAGACTTGCCGAACCAAGTGACAAGTTTTACCGATCGGTGGTCAAACCTGCCACGCTGGCCCTTACTCATTTCAAACACCAAACTTGGTTTTTGAACCGGGGGTTGCCGTTGGGCAATTTTTTTGCCGGGAGACGTCGCCCGGTTTGCAGTCCACCGCTTTTCGCTTTTTCATCCCGATCCATTACCTTTAAAGGCAATAAGCCATTTGGACGACCCGTCGACAATGAAAACGCCCGAAAAGGAAATTTCCGAGTATTTTTACAATATGAACCGCCGCCATTTTTTGTCCAAGGCCAGCTTGGGGCTGGGCGCGGCGGCTTTGGCCCACTTGTGCAACCCGATGGATCTAGTGGGGCAAGCGGTCAAAAAACTGGCCGGCAGCAACGACTCCGATCCGCTGGGCAAGCCGCTCGGGCTGCCACATTTTGCGCCCAAGGCCAAGCGGGTGATCTACCTGCACCAGAGCGGCGCACCGTCGCAGATCGAGCTGTTCGATTATAAACCCAAACTGATCGAGATGCACGGCCAGCCATTGCCCGAATCAGTGCGGAACGGGCAACGGCTCACCGGCATGACCTCCTACCAAAAGTCGTTCCCGCTGGTGGGCTCGCCCTATAAATTTGCCCAACACGGCAAGAGTGGGCAGTGGATGAGCGAGATCCTGCCCCATTTGAGCACCTTGGCCGACGATCTGTGCATCATCAAAACCATGCACACCGAGGCAATCAACCACGATCCGGCCATCACTTTTTTCCAGACCGGGAGCCAACAACCCGGCCGGCCGAGCATTGGGGCCTGGCTGAGCTACGGCCTGGGCAGCGACAATGAGAACTTGCCCGCTTTTGTGGTGATGCTGTCCAAGGGAACGGGCAATACCGGTGACCAACCGCTCTACTCCCGCCTGTGGGGCAACGGTTTCCTCCACTCGCTGCACCAAGGCGTGCAGTTTAGGTCAGGTGCGGAGCCGGTGCTCTACCTCAACAACCCCAACGGCTTGAACGCTGCCAGCCGCCGCAATATGTTGGATCAATTGGCCAAACTCAACCAGATGCAACTCGAGGAACTGCAAGATCCCGAAATCGCCACCCGCATTGCCCAGTACGAAATGGCCTACCGGATGCAAACTTCCGTGCCCGAAATCATGGATACCTCGGGCGAACCCGACTCGATCTATGACCTGTACGGCCCAGACTCGCGCCGGGCGGGCACTTATGCCGCCAACTGCCTGCTGGCCCGCCGATTGGCCGAGAAGGACGTGCGCTGCATCCAACTGTTCCACACCGGTTGGGATGGCCACGGCGACTGCGGCAACCAAGTGAAACGCCAGGCCCACGACATAGACCAACCAACGGCCGCCTTGATCAAAGACCTCAAAATGCGGGGCTTATTGGATGACACCTTGGTGATCTGGGGGGGTGAATTTGGGCGCACCAACTACTGCCAGGGCAAACTGACCAAAGATTATTATGGGCGCGACCACCACCCGCGCTGCTTTTCCATTTTCATGGCCGGGGGCGGGGTGCGCGGCGGTTATTCGCACGGAGAAACCGATGAATTTAGCTATAACATTGCCCAAGATGGTGTCCATGTCCACGATTTTCAGGCCACTATGATGCACCTGCTCGGCATTGACCACGAAAAACTGACCTTTAAGCACCAAGGCCGCCGCTATCGCCTGACCGATGTCCACGGCAAGCTGGTGAAAGAAGTGTTGGCCTAATTCTCAAACATTGATTGGTATCGATAATGCAACCCATCACCAAATATCGTTGCCCAGCCTCCTGCTATTGGTTCGCGCTGTTGCTTTTGGGAGCCTGCAACACTCCCTTAGAACCAGAAAAGGACGCGCCCAAAGTGGAGGAGAGCAGTTTTGTGACCGATGCGGCCCAAACCTACCAAGTGGAGGTAATAGAAGATGCGGACGAGCTGAACACCATGCGCGCCGACATTCAAAACAGCACCCAGCGAAACCCGGGGCCGCAGGAATCGGAGGACGATCCGGCTGAGCCAACCAACTTGGCCGAAGCTTATATCCAAGGCGATCGGAAGGTACTGTCCGAACTAATCGATGAGTTGAAGGAGGGCAGCACATCGAAACAGCAAGCCTTGTTGCTTTCCTTTAGCAATTGGTACCCCGCCGACGAGCAGTTGCCCACGGTGGATCCTAGGCTGGAAAGCGCCATAATGGCCAACCTCCAATCCACCGATACTGTGGTGGAGGTCAATGCCATGGCCGCACTGGGGGCGATCCAGCCCAACGGTTACCTTGTGGCCTTGGAGGATCGGCTGCTATCGGGCCAGTCGCTCAACCCCGAAATGCTGGTTTATTGGCTCGGGACCCGTGGAAACCTCGATCGCACCTTTGCGCTCATCCAGACGATGTTGCTGGCCGATCGGTTCAACCCCCTCCACAACTACAACTTGGTGGCGGGCCTCGCTGGTTTTGCCGAAAATGGGGACAGCTTGGCCCGCGGCCGGGTAGCGGATCTGGCCGTGGAGTACCTGAAAAAAAAATGGTTGGACGACTCTTTTTTGTCCAATGAAGGCCATGCCAATGGGATGATACAGCTAGTGGCCAACTTTGGGGGAGTTCGCCACTTGGCTTTTCTCAAGGTATTGTTGCCCAAAAGCCAGTACAACATGCGGGTGGCCCGGGCATTGGTGCGGCTCGAAGGAGCCAAACACAAAAGTCTTATTCTGAGTTATTTGCGCAACCGCCAGCACTTTTCCAATGCGCTCGATCTGCTCACCAGTGCCAGTCATTTGGGCTGGGACAACCGATTGGGCAACTATATTCTCTCCCAGTTTGAGCAACATGGGAACCATGACGATTTCAAGGTGGATCAGGTGGCCAGTGCGCTATGGGCATTGGATCAAAAGACCACCTTAAATCGAGCTGACCTCGTTCTCAAGGATAAGAAATTGGCCAACCGGCTCCAAGGCTACGTGAAGCTCAACAGTGCCACCCTGCGCGAAATGGCCCAAAGCCTGAGCGATCTGGGGCTGTTGGCCCGGCCGGTTGCCCCGGCGGCACTGGAGCGGATCCGGGCCGACCATGCCGACAACGGGAGTCCCGCCCTCTATGCCCTGTTGGCCCAAACCCCCATTTTTTGCGCCGCGACCTCTGATGACGAGGACGAAGCCATGACTGAGCCGGGGAATGAAATGGCCCAGGTTACCCGCCAATATTTGCCCGGATTGGTGGTGGGAACCTCGCAAACAGAAGTTCAGGCCAGTGAAGGTGCCGAAGACGGCAGTTATCACTATACCCTTCAGGCCGTTTTCCAACAAAGGGGGTATCGGATGCAACTGGGGGTCGATGCCCCCCAAGCAAAACAAGTGGCTGCCCTGCTCAATTTTGTGCTGGCCGATTTGGGGCGATCCGAACGCTGGTTGCCCGTGGGCACGGGCAACTATCCGAGCGGTTACCTGTTGGGCGACGCGGCCCGGATCGAGGTGTTCAAGGAAAAATTTGGCCTAGGTGGGGGTCAAAATCCCCAAACGTCAATTTACATTGCTGAAATCAAATAACTTTGGGTATAGCTCAGATTATGCCGCTTTTTTATCCCAACTTTTTGTCTACAAAATGATCGCCAGCAAACCTTTGACCATCCACTACGCGCCGTTTTATGCCGGGTATGTGGGTCAAATACCCGATGGGGCCGACCTTCTGGCCCTGCTACGTTCGCAACAGGTGACCGTCGCCGAGCTACTGGCCGGCATTACCGAAGAGACCGCCAGCAGTGCCTATGCCCCGGGCAAATGGACCATCAAACAGGTAGTGGGCCACATGGCTGACACCGAACGCATATTTGCCTACCGCGCCCTGCGCCTGTACCGGGGCGATGCCAGCCCGCTGCCAGGTTTCGACCAAGATTTGTACGCGGACAATGGCCATTTTGATCAGCGCAGTTTGGTCTCGTTGGCCCAAGAATTTTTTGCCGTCCGAACGGCCACCCTTTTATTGCTGGAAACCTTTGGCCAAACTGCCCAGCTCGACTTTGTGGGCCAAGCCTCCGGTGGGCCGATCACCGCGCGGGCACTGGCCTACCTCATTGCTGGGCACGAGCGCCACCACTTGAACATCCTGTACGAGCGCTACGCGGTGTGAAGTTTTGGCCACGCCAAGCCCTAACTGACTGTTAATGAGCTAGTAATTGCTCACTCAATAGGCCGCCAAAACCCATCTAACCTCCTCGTTGCAAAAAAAAATCTATAAAATTAGGAATATACATAGATATATAACTATCTTTGCATCATAGAAAATTCAACCGGAGACACAAATGGTTTTAACCGAGAGAATACAAGCAGAGAAACTACAATCGGCCATCAATATGCTGAAAGTCATTGCGCACCCAATAAGGTTGGCTATTGTGGACTTACTGACGAAAAACACAAGAATGACCGTGCTTGACATTCAAGTTGCCTTAGGTTTGGAACAAGCCATCGCCTCCCAACAAATTACCCTGATGGAAGACAAGGGGGTTTTAAAAGCTGAAAAAGTGGGCCGGAACAAATACGTTTCGCTTCGTTTTCCCAACATGCAAACCATTGTAAATTGTTTGGAAGATTGCTGCACCGTGCACTCAACTATTTAAAAAATGGAAAACCCGGACATCAAAGATAGTTTGATAAAAATAATTCAACTTTCGCTGGTATTGGCAACTTCCCTACTGGGTTTGCTGTTCTTCATTTCATTTTATATTGTTTTTGGTGCAAGAATTACTTCCTATTTTGCACCAAAAAAGATGACCGGAACCAAAGTTAACGTGATAATTAACAACGAAGTGAAGGACGATTTTTGGATAGCGCCCGACATTGCTTCGCTGACTGATATTTCCCAAAAAAGTCAATTGGAATACGGTAAAGCACTGATTTCGCACACCGCAGATTTTTTTGGGCCCAATGGCAAAGTAAGTAAAAACGCAACCAATGGGATGAATTGCCAAAACTGCCATTTGGATGCTGGGACAAAAGTTTTTGGTAACAATTACAGTGCGGTCTATGCTAGTTACCCAAAATACCGGGCCAGGTCTGGCACTGTAGAAAACATATACAAGCGGGTCAATGATTGCTTCGCGCGCAGCCTAAATGGCCAAGCATTGGATACTGCTGCCAAAGAAATGCAAGCGATGGTTGCTTACATTAATTTCGTGGGTAAAAATGTACCCAAAGGCGAAAAACCAAAGGGTTCCGGTTTTAAGGATATGGTATTTTTGGATCGCGCCGCTGACCCCGTAACCGGCAAGCTAGTGTATGGACAAAAATGTGCCAATTGCCATCAAGCCAATGGCGAAGGGGTGTTGAATCCCGAAAAAACCGCTTTCACATTCCCGCCACTTTGGGGCAAGAAAAGCTACAACAGTGGCGCCGGGCTCTATCGGCTGAGTAATTTTGCCAAGTATGCCAAATACAATATGCCATTGGGCGCAAGTCATTCCAATCCCCAGTTGAGCGATGAAGAAGCCTGGGATGTTGCGGCTTTCGTAAATTCACAACCCCGTCCGAGCATTGACATCAAAAAAGATTGGCCAAAAATCGATGAAAAGCCATTTGATCACCCTTTTGGCCCCTTTGCCGATGGTTTTACGGAAAATCAGCACAAGTACGGCCCGTTTAACCCTATTAAAGAAAGATTGGATTCGATTAAAAAGGCGAAGGAAAAAACCAAAGCAGCAGTAGCGGTAAGATAGCAACCTATGGAAAACAACAGAAGAGATTTCATAATAAAAACTGGGCTTCTGGGTTCAACAGCCCTGTTGTCCGCAGCCGCACCATTTGATGCTATTGCAGAAACCGGGTGTGCAGATAAAGTAACCTTCGGTGAAAATAACGGCGAACCTTTCACTATTTCAATTCTACAGACCACCGACGTACATTGTCAGGTGCACCCCCACGATGAGTTGTTCTGGGAAGATGGGAAAGCGGTATTTAGGAAAACCGGTGGCTATGCGCACTTGGCAACCTACTTAAAAGAGTACAGAAAGAACAACCCCAACTCGTTTTTAATCGATACGGGCGATATGTTTCAGGGAAGCGAGCTATCGGTAAAAACTTCGGGGAAGGCCATTGTCCCGATTTTGAACAAATTAAATTACGATTTGTATTTGCCCGGCAACTGGGAAGTAATTTACTATAAAAAAGCAATGCAAACGCTGTTGGGCTCGCTCTACGCTCCCAAAGTTTGCGCCAATATGTACCACGATTTGGGCGAGGGCAAAAAAGGTGAATTAATTTTTCCCGCTTACTATATTTGGAATATAAAAGGTGTAAAAATAGGCTTTTTGGGTTATACCGATCCAATGGTTCCTGTACGCCAGTCTCCCAATTACAGCAAAGGGATCATCTATACCAAGCCCGAAGAAAACTTGGCCCATTACGTGAGCGTGCTCAAAAATGATGAAAAATGTGCGAGTGTATTAATTCTAGCTCACTTGGGGTTATCTCAACAAATTCACTTGGCCAATTTGCCTGAATGTGACGGTGTAAGTTATATTCTCGGTGGGGATACACACGAAAGAGTACGCAAACCCATCGTTTGCAAATACGCTAAAGTAGTTGAACCTGGTGCATTCGGTTCTTTTGTGGGGAAATTAAACCTCACTGTTCAAAATGGGAAAGTAGTAGGCGATGCTTATGAATTGGTAGAAATAGAAGCTAAAAAATATAAAGCTGATAAAGAAGTATTGTCGCTGATACATAGCGATGAAGCCCCTTTTGCCAAAGATATCTATTCAATCGTAGGTTATAGTACCATTCCATTATATCGGTACTTTGTTGTAGAAAACACCATAGACACGTTGATTATAAACGCCGTACATTGGAAAATGCAAGAAATCGACATCGCCTTGTCCAACGGTTTTAGATTTTGCCCGCCGCGCTTCGTACCCGATAACACAGGCAATATCCCGATAACAAGCGGCTACCTTTTTGATATGTTGCCAGTGGACAGCCATATAAGGACTGGATCCGTGACCGGTAAACACCTCAAAGAATGGTTGGAAAAAGAATTGAACAATGTATTTGCCAAAGATGCCTCAGAGCGATTTGGTGGCTGGGTTGTTAAATTTCAGGGAATGAAAGTAGCATTTAATGCCTTTGCCGAAAAGGGGAAGCGCGTTCAGAATGTACTGGTAGGAAACGCTTCCCTTGACCTTGAAAAGGTGTACACTATCTGTGCCTGTGAAAGAGACGGGGATCCAGCCGATATGATTTGCCGGATGAAGGGTGTGGCAAATACGCAAAACACTCCTTACACCCTGCACAGTGTGATGAAAGAGTATTTGAAAGTAAATAGCCCGGTAACGCCCACCCCACCCCTAAATGCCATCATATTGGATGCTTCGCAAGATTTGCTCACCCAAGTAACTGGGGTTGACTATCAATTTCATTAAACACGCAAACAACAAACACAATGAGTGTAATTTTATCGCTCCTGCTGTTGTTGCTTATGGGCATAGTACTTTCACAAAACCAAAATACGCTCAACACCTGAAAAAATAAAAGCTTATGAACTATTTTTCCAAATAATCGGTATGGACACGCTTTCGCCCAACGCATTAATGAAACGATTGGCCAATATAGTGGATATTTCCCCTCGGCAGAATTAAAAGTAGTTTGCCTCCGTTTAAATATACGTGTCATCAAAAAAATACAATATAAAGCAGGATCGGTGCTCTGCTTGACATGGGAATTAGTTTTTATGATCGCGAATTACCATTGAAAGAACCGGATGTGGTAAAAGAACAGCTAATTTCCAATGCAATCTACGTACCCGCAGAAATTCCACCCATTATTTCAAAAGTTGAAAATAATCGGGTTTGCAAAATCAGGTTTTAATCAATAATTGAACAAAAAATGAAATTCAAATACTACCTGGTTATAATTCTAACGAGCTTATTGTCCAACGGTCATTTTGCAACTGCGCAAGAAGCAAATCACGGTACAACAGATTCTGAAAATCACAAAATACGCTCGATTAAGGATTTTATACAGCATTCCGAGTGGCGTCTCCACAGTCGTACTTTTTTTATGGCCACGGTCAATGCTGGGAATCTGAAAGATGATTTTACCTTGGCAAAAGGAGTGGGGATCGGGCTGCTGACTCCACCTATCAAAGGTTTTCAATTGGGGTTAAGCGGTTATTTTATTTTTAATGTGGTGTCCTCAAAGTTAGAGGAAAAAGATCCAACAACTGGGCTTGCAAATAGGTACGAGTTGGGACAATACGATCTGGTCAACCAACTGAACAAAAAAGATCTCAACCGGCTAGAGAACTTATTTATTCGCTACACTGACAAAAAAAACAATTCAATTACCGTTGGGCGCATGGAATTGCAGACCCCCTTCATGAACATGCAAGACGGACGAATGCGGCCCACCATTGAGGAAGGTGTTTGGTTGACCTTGAAACAATCAAAAAAAATTGGCTTTAATGGTGGATTTATCTGGGCCGTTTCACCAAGGTCAACCGTTGAAGTATTTAGGGCCTCCGAGTCAGTGGGCATATACGGACAAGGGGTAAATACGGATGGTACAAAATCCAATTACAAACATAACATTGTGAGCAATGGATTTGCCATGGGCAACATCTATATCAAACCAACAAATGGGCTAGAAATAAGTATCTGGGACGGGTATTTCGACAATGTAATGAACACGGTGTTCCTAGAAATCAAAAACGAACATAAGAGCAGGAGTACTGCTTTCAAATTTTATGAAGGTTTGATGCTCATTCGCCAAGATGCCGTCAACAATGGCGGAAATAACGACCAATCCAAAACTTATATCAATAAAGGAGCGAAATCAAATACTATAAGTGCAAGATTAGGCATCAAGAGCAAAAAAATAGACTGGAATATCAATTACACGCATATCACCGACGATGGCCGGTACTTAATGCCCCGTGAGTGGGGGAGGGATCCGCTCTACACGTTCCTGGCGCGTGAAAGAAATGAGGGGCTCGGAAATACCAATGCTTTTTCTACAAACTTTACCTTGAACTTTTTGAAGGAGCGAATGAAAACGGGTATCGCTTATGGCTATTATGACCTGCCAGATATTGCGAATTTTGAAATGAACAAATACGGCATGCCTTCCTACCATCAAATCAATTTGGTATCCTCCTATAATTTTGAAAATTTATGGAAAGGTCTGGAAATAAGGCTGTTGATCGCGGGTAAAATCAACGCTACCAAAGAAAGTCTTGATCCCATCTACGTGTATAACAAAGTGAATTTAATTAATTTTAACCTAATTTTAGATCTAAGGATTTGAAAAATTTGGAATTACATAGAAACATAACTATCTTTGTATCATAGTAGCAATCTAAAGAACAAAATGGAAATTTTGGGTTATTTGGCATCCATCTTAATCGGGGTGGCACTCGGCTTGATAGGCGGAGGTGGCAGCATCCTTACAGTACCAGTATTGGTTTACTTAATGGGCGTTGACGCGGTGGCAGCCACTGGCTATTCGCTGTTTGTCGTGGGATTTACCAGTGCAATTGGTTCTATTTCGTACTTCAAAAATAAATTGGTAAATATCAAAACGGCTATTATTTTTGGGATTCCCTCTATCATTGCCGTATTTGTGACGAGAGCCTATATTGTTTCTGCCATACCCAGCGAAGTTTTTAGCTTGAGTGGTTTTGTTGTCACCAAAAGCACACTGATGATGTTGCTTTTTGCCGTTTTGATGATCGCAGCGTCGTATAGCATGATCAAAACGGGTAAGACACAAACAGATACCAGCGAAGGCGAACAGAAATTCAACTATCCGCTTATCCTGATCGAAGGAGCAATTGTGGGCGTTCTTACCGGTTTAGTGGGCGCGGGCGGCGGTTTTTTGATCATACCAGCCCTGGTGATTCTTTCAAAACTACCCATGAAAGAAGCGGTCGGCACTTCATTGGTCATCATTGCGGCCAAATCCTTGATCGGCTTTTTTGGTGAGAGTGGAGAGGCCGTTATCAACTGGACATTAATCGCGACCGTTACTGCCTTTGCCATAGTCGGAATCTTTATCGGTTCGTTACTTTCCAAAAAAATAGATAGCGAGAAACTAAAACCTGCCTTCGGATGGTTTGTATTGGTAATGGGAATCTACATTATCATCAAGGAAACAGTATTAAAATAATTTCATCACTATTAATCAACACAACGATGTTTGGGCTTCTCAAAAATCTATTTGGACGACAAGGCAGCAACGATGAAAATCTTGCCGAACTTATCAAAAACGGTGCATTTCTGGTAGATGTACGAACCCCCCAAGAATTTGCGGGAGGTTCGGTAAAAGGGGCAGTCAACATTCCCTTGGACAAGGTACAAAGCCAATTAGCAAAATTTAAAGGCAAGGAGCCGATTATTGTTTTTTGCCGAAGCGGCAACCGGAGCAGTCAAGCCAAATCAGTTTTAAATCAAAATGGCTTCACCAAGGTCACCAATGGCGGAACTTGGCAGAATGTAAATCAATTTGTAAACCAGTAAACAAAGAAAAATGTTAGAACTAATCAAACAACCTTGGCATTGGGCTGTTGCTGGGCTTTTAATCGGCTTAACTGTTCCCACTTTATTGCTTATTGGTAACAAAAAATTTGGCGTTTCTTCGTCTTTGCGACATATTTGTGCCATGTGTGTTCCCGCCAATATTCCTTTCTTTAAGTACGAATGGAAAAAAGAAATTTGGAACATATTTTTTGTGGTTGGCGTACTAATAGGTGGATTTTTGGCAACCCAATTTTTAAGTAATCCCAATGCTATTGTGGTAGCCGAAAGCACCAAAGCAACTCTGGCAAGTTTTGGTATAACAGAATATAGCCAATTAATGCCTTCACAAATATTCAATACCGAAAACATACTCACACTCAAAGGATTTTTCTTTTTTGTAGTAGGTGGGTTTCTCGTAGGGTTTGGTACTCGGTACGCGGGTGGTTGCACCAGCGGGCACGCCATTATGGGCTTATCCAATCTTCAACTTCCTTCCTTAATTGCTACTTGTTGCTTTATGGCGGGTGGTTTCTTTTCTGCAAATGTATTGTTGCCACTAGTTTTTAAATTCTTCTAAAATGGAAAGCCTAGAAAGCATAGAAGTTCGTCATCAAGATGCCATGTGTACCAACGAAAGCAAGAAACCTGAAAATGGTTTTTTGTCAAATTTGAAGTACCTTGTTGTGGGTATAGCCTTCGGTACAGTGTTCGTAAAAGCAGAAATCATTAGCTGGTTTCGCATACAAGAAATGTTTCGTTTACAATCGTTTTTTATGTACGGCGTAATCGGCACAGCCGTAGTAGTGGGGATGATTTCCGTATGGCTCATCAAACGCTTTAATGTCAAAACTTTGAGCGGCGAAAAAATAAATTTTGAAGATAAACAATTCAACAAAGGACAGGTTTTTGGCGGACTGATATTTGGTATCGGTTGGGCCATCACCGGGGCTTGCCCTGGCCCATTGTTTGCCCAAATAGGCAGTGGGTTTTTGGTTGTCTTAATAACCTTTCTGAGCGCATTGGCTGGTACTTGGGTATATGGAAAATTTAGAGAACATTTACCTCATTAAAAAAATGAACACTCAAAATAAAAAACATTGGGAAACAGTTTACGAAACTAAAAATCCCAACCAGGTTAGCTGGACACAGGCTGTGCCAAAGACTTCACTAGAATTTATACATTCATTCGGTTTGCCGAAAACATCACAAATTATAGACATCGGTGGTGGCGATAGTAAACTTGTGGATTATTTGTTGGAGGAAGGATTTGAAAATATTACGGTGCTCGATATTTCAGCAAAAGCGCTTGAAAAATCACAAAACCGACTTGGAGATAACGCCAAGAAGGTAAAATGGGTTGTCAGCGACATATTGGAATTCGAACCAAAAACAACTTTTGATATTTGGCACGACAGAGCAACTTTTCACTTTTTGATCACTGACGAACAGGTGGAAAAATATTTGGCGATTGCAAAAAATTCAGTGAACGGGTATTTGACCATCGGCACATTTTCGGAAAACGGGCCGACCAAATGTAGTGGACTTGAAATCAAGCAATACAATGAAGAGAAACTAACGACAGAATTAATAAAGGGATTTGACAAAATTCGGTGTATTACAGAAGACCATACGACCCCATTTGACACCATTCAGAATTTTGTATTTTGCAGTTTTAAAAAATCAACAAAAATAAATCACACAATCAAAAAATAAACAAAATGAACGTAGAGCAAATTTATACTGGATGTTTGGCACAAGGTGCCTATTACATCACTTCCAATGGCGAAGCCGCCATTATTGATCCCCTCCGTGAAACGAAGCCATATACCGATCGGCTAGCGAAAGACGGGGTCAAACTCAAATACATCTTTGAAACCCACTTTCACGCCGATTTTGTGAGCGGGCATGTGGACTTGAGCAAACAAACCAATGCACCTATTGTGTACGGCCCAAATGCAGTTTGTGAGTTTGAATGTATCAGTGCTACCGACGGACAAGTATTTAGTGTAGGCGATGTTACCATCACAGTGTTGCACACGCCCGGGCACACCATGGAAAGCACCACCTTTTTATTGAAGGATGAAAATGGCAAAGATTACGCCATTTTTAGCGGCGATACGCTGTTTCTTGGTGATGTGGGCCGCCCAGACTTGGCTCAAAAAGCGGGCAGTGTTACCGAACAAGATTTGGCGGGCTTGCTTTACGAAAGTTTGATGACCAAAATAATGCCATTGGCAGATGATGTCATTGTGTATCCAGCACATGGAGCGGGCAGTGCTTGTGGCAAAAATATGATGAAAGAAACGGTGGACTCTTTGGGCAATCAAAAGAAGATGAATTATGCCTTAAACCAACCTACCAAAGAAGCATTTATTACCGCCGTATTGGATGGGCTGACCCCTCCACCTTTGTATTTTGGCATGAACGTAGCCATGAACAAAAAAGGCTATGACAGCTTTGAAAATGTACTGAACAACGGAATGAAATCCCTTACCGCTGCCGAGTTGGAGGTAGCGGCCGAAGCAACGGGAGCATTGATATTGGACACCCGCAACAACGAGGATTTTTTCAAGGCATTTATTCCACAAAGCATCAATATTGGCATCATGGGAGACTTTGCGCCGTGGGTGGGCACTTTAATTGCCGATGTCAAACAGCCGATCCTACTGGTATGTGAAGTGGGCCAAGAAGAAGAAGCGGTTACCCGTTTGGCGCGGGTGGGCTTTGATAACCAAATTGGTCATCTCAAAGGGGGAATCCAATCGTGGATAGGCGCAGGCAAGGAAACTGACAGTGTAAACCGGATTACTGCCGAGGAATTTGCCCAAAAAGTAACCATTGGTCAAAGCAAAGTAATCGATGTACGCAAAGAAAGTGAGTATGCCGCTGAGCACGTAGAGGACGCCTACAGCAAACCGTTGGCGTATATCAACGATTGGGTGAGGGATGTCAACCCGCAAGAGCATTTTTATTTGCATTGTGCGGGCGGCTATCGCAGCATGATCGCGGCCAGTATTTTACAAGCGCGCGGGTTTAGAAATTTCACTGAAATAGCGGGTGGTTTTAAGGCTATTGCCGAAACCTCTATCCCCAAAACCGACTTTATTTGCCAAAGCAAGGTTTTACAGGCCAAATAACAACCGGCTTTCCAAGCGCCGCCATGGAAAGTGGTGGCGCTTTTTATCAAATTGTTGACCTTAATCATCTAAAAAATATGGGTTCGGCTGATTGAATTATTAGAACAATAATCGCAGCCATTTTCGCAACACTTTATTTCACCAATGTCATTACTGGTACTTTGGGATTAGTTTTAATGATCCTTGCAGGTATTTTTGTACTCACCAGTTTCATTAGTTTTTGCCCTTTGTATTTACCTTTTTGGCTCAAGACTTTTACATCAAAAAGCAAATGATTGAAAATATAGGTTGCATGGCAAAAGTATGCTGGCATAAAAAGTGACAATGAAGCGCACCAACCTTGTGTTATGTGCGAAATAACAATTAAAGTAGGCTGTCTCCATTGTCACAACTTAAAAGTAATCAAAAATGGCAACAATGCAGGTGGCCCCTAGAACTTTTTGGGTAAATCTTGCCTAAAAAGTTCATCAGCACCCAGCGCAACAAGAGGGCGGATCTATGCGTTAAATACTTGATAACAAGCATATTGTTAAGAAATTTTGGTTGTGGGACATAGTGGATATGTTCCGGGCCAGTGGTAAAACGGTCTTGGGCGGACTGCTCCAGCAGGGCAATTTGTACCAGCCCACCCCAAAAAGACCCCTTAACAAGCGATCCGATGGGACGAGCACCGGAGCTATGTGGAGCACAAGAAAAAGGCGGAACGTCAGCCGATCTACGCTTATGACTCCGAAACGGGTGAGGCAAAGAAAGCACCGCAACCGTCAAATAAGGGGGTATCAACTCCTTAAAAAATGAGAAGATTAATGAGTTTTTGTTCGGATCGATGGAAAGCATTTAGCCATGTTTTCAAAAAAGGAAACCTTTGGGCGGGAAAAGATTTGGCAAGACCCAATGAAGAGGTAAAACAACATCTTAAGGGTCAGGAACAGGTATTTTATGAGAAAGATCACTTGTTCTTCCAAGCAGGACAAAAACCAAGAGGCGGCCATCAAAATCAGGTGTCAGTAACGAAATTACGCATACCCTAGTTTTGAAAATACTACTAAAAGAGCAGGTTAGATCAAGAAAAAAGAGAAGAGGGATAGGGATAAGATCCGACCAAGCCCCCCAATTTTTACCAACCGCGAATGAATTGGGTTTACTTTGCGGCCAGTTACTCATTTTCCCACATGCAATCTCCCATCACCCGCGTATTGCTCACCGAGGCCGGGGCGCTCTCGGCCCTTTGCCTAGCCATCTATCCGCCCCATTTTAGCCATTTATGGGACGATGGCGGGGCCTGGTACCAGCAAACAGCCTATTCCGTTGCCCAAATGGAAATAGAATTGGCGCACCCCGGCTCCAGTTTTTACTTTATTTGGCAGGAGGATCGGCCCGTGGGCTACCTCAAGCTCAACACCCAAACCCGGCTGCCCGGCCATTCCTCTGTCAACGGGCTGGAAGTGGAGCGCATTTACCTCCTGTCCAGCGCCCAAGGGCTGGGTTTGGGCAAGCAACTCCTCGAGTTTGCGGAAGCGCAAGCGGAACTGGGGCAAAAGGATCACCTTTTCTTGTACTCAATGGACAGCAGTACGGCATCGATCGCTTTTTACCAAGCAATGGGATTCGTCCTATTTGGGCAAAAGCGGCTTGATTTCCCCCTGATGAAGCCCAAGTTCCGGGGAATGTGCTCATTGGTGAAAACCTTGGCCCGTTCCCCCATCAATGCGGGTTTGGGCTAGGACTAGCGGATCTGAACGTGGTTGTTGGCCCTGATGGATGGGGCGTTGTCGTATCTGTTGGCCCCGGCCAACCAAAGTGCCGTTTGAGCAGGTTTTCTGGTGCTGGTCGTTGTAAATGAGCACGCCTATGCTGTCATAACTTTGCCAGTTGGGTCTTTTCTTGAGCAGATGCCCTAGCTAGCAGACTATTTCACTTCCCACTTATTTTTACCAATCTTCCCTTTTTGCGATGCAAGTCCTCCAAAACGTGCTTTGTCAATTGGTGATCGACAAGGCCCGGCAATCTGCCAAACAGAACCGCGCCTTGCGCACCTTGTTTTTGAAACCGTACCAAACCTGGAAGCACACCGACTACGAAAGCTTGGCCCTGATGATGCAGACCAGCAGCTCAACGGTAAAACGGTTGTTCCGATTGCCCGGTTACCAATTTCACAACCAGTTCAATGCCGCCAACCGCCAAAAGATTGCCCGTTTTCTGGGGCTTGCCCATTGGCAGCAAGTGGAACAATGCTGCCTGAACCACTTTGTGGGCGAAAGCTTATCGGCTTGGTCCATCCGTTAACGATTTTTTTCCACCCCGCCCCTGACTCACCAGGTCAGGGGCTTATCATTGTTAGGAAGTTGCTCATAATTTGGGCAAAATATTTTATAAATATCTTATTATCAGTGATTTAAAGATAAGTAAAAATTATTTTTGGGCAGATTTATCTATTGGGACGATTTAATTTTGGGTTCACTAATATTAAAAATTCCCAATGGACAAACCAGAAGAAAAAAAGAGCAATCGTGAGGGGGCCACCCTTCGTTTTAGCCTCGAGAAGCCGCCTACTCCAGAGCAACCCCTGTTTGCTTACGTATTTGCCCGCCAAGGCCAATTGGTGGAGAAAGTGGCTGTGACACTGCAAAAAGAAACTGCCGAAGTGCAGCTAAAACTCACCAAGCCCGAGGTGCTGCCGTATCACTTGGTGTTCGTCGCCCCAGAGCTGAAACCATTTGGGCCCGATCCCGAGAACTCGCCCACCATTGCCGATCTCAAAAAACTTCAGGCTTACGAGCCGGTTTTTAGGTTGGAGGGCAAAATCTTCGTTGCCCCGGCGCTGCCCGGCAGTCTGATCAACCTTTGGTGCTGGCGGCGTTGCCGGGTACGGGGACGGGTGCAAAAAACGTTCACCGTAGATGGCGTGCCGCGTATTTTCCCGCTCTGCCGCTCGCGGGTGCACATTTGCGAAGTCGATTATGTGCCCATCTATTGGAAAGTTCCCGACCGGGTTTATGTTGACCTGCTGGACATTTTACGTGTCCGGCCCGAATTGTTCGATCGGCTGCCCGAAATCAAAATCCCCCGGATCCCCTTCCCCGAGCCCGATCCAACGCCTTGGAGAAAGTTGCGCACCGACTTGGGCACCCGCTCCCTCGCCAACCCCGCCAGCACCTCAATCGTGCTAAAGGGACAAGCGTTTAAGGATACTCTGGTTCAAGCAACCCCGGCTTACCTGAGCGAAGTGCTGGCCATCAATCCTGACTTATTGCGATCGGTTTTGTGCATCTACCACCGGTTCCGGCCCTATTTTTACCACTGCGAAGAACTGGCCGTGATCGATACCGATGAGTTTGGCCGCTTCGATACCTTCATTAGGTACAACCGCATGGATCAGCCCGACCTCTATTTCTGGGTTGAATATTTTATCGGTGGGGCTTGGGTAACCGTCTATCACCCTTCGTTGCCTTGCCACACCTACTGGAATTATGTGTGCGGCACCGAAATCACCATCAACGTGACCGATCCCCGCGTATGGCCCAGTTGCAGTACCCCAATCACCGGCAGTATGCTGGTCGTGCGGAGCATTGGCGATGGCCAATCGGTGCGGCACATTGCGCAAGATTTGGCGGCCAGTACTATCATCCAGGGGCAAACCCTGCAGCAAGTGGGCCTCTCCGACTTTAATTTTGGCAGTGGCGACTACCGCAGTCCCTTTGGCGAAACTCTTGCCCTCAACGTGTATTTTGGTTCGGGCCTGCAAGCAGCGGGCAACACCCACTTTCGCTGGAGCTATCGCCAAACCCACACGGCCGATCTGGTTCCCAGTCTGAGCGCTTGGCAACCGATCGTCCCGCCGGCCCGTCCCTACCTTGCCGAAAGACCGAGGCCCGGGGGCGGCACGCTGCTCACCACCAAATATTTTCCGCTCAACGAAGTGGCCGGGGTCTATCCGATCCCGCCCGCCAATGCTCCACTGGATGCGGGTGACACGTTCTCGATCTGGGCCAAAGCCTTTACCGACAGTGGCGATCTGAACACTTCCGGGGCCGATTTTGCCAACGGGCTGTATGAGTTCAAGCTCGAGCTGTTTAGCGTAGCGGGCACAGTGGCCACCAAGCGCACCTTCAGCCCGGCCAATCTGCCCAACACCTTCCAAGTGCCTAAATTTGGTGACATTACCTTGTTCGAGGATTCGCCCGCCGATTACCTCAATGTTGCCGAGAGCCACTTCACTATGCAGGTGCGCATCGACAACCAACCGTGCACGGCCAGCATCAGACCTGTACAAGTCAGTGGTCTGCCGGCCGGGATTGAGTGTGGCTTCGTCCATTATGTGAATGAGAGCGATGGGGCCATGATCAGCTATCAGGCGAGCCATCCCCAAGGTTTTGCCACGTTTGCTTTTTCGTTGCGCCGGGGCTATGGGGTCTATCCGCCCGCAGCCCAAGCCAGCGGCATGGTCATTGGGGGCACTTCTGGCTATGTGCTGGGGCCGGATCCGCTGTTCCGCAAGACACTGAGCGTGGGCTACTTGCTCAAATCGAATGCAGTGGGTGATTTGAAGGGCACTTGCGACAAGGCCGCTTTTGCTGAGTATTTGGCCGTTTTTGCCACCGCATCGAACGGAAGCCGCCGCTTATCTGAATATGACCGCTCCGACTTGGCCGCATTTGCCATCGCCAAATAGTTGAACAATAAAAAGTTGGGCAACCGATAATTGAAGACCATTAACCCCGAGGGAGCGACCCTTCGGGGTTAAATCGGTGGGGAGCAGCCTTTTGTTACCGCACAAAGGCCACGGCCAAGCCGCCATCCACATTGAGCACATTGCCGGTGGACTTGTGGAGCAGCCCGCCCACGAGGGCAAAGCAGGCATTGGCAATGTCAGCGGGCAGGATGATTTCGTTGAGCAGGGTGCGCTTGGCGTAGAAGGCGGGCAGATCTTCCACCGCCACCCCATACGCTTTGGCGCGGCCCGCGGCCCATTCGCCCGCCCAGATCTTGCTGTCGGCAATCACGGCATCGGGGTTGACCACATTGACCCGGATCTTGTCGGGGCCCAACTCGGCGGCGTTGAGCCGGCTCAGGTGCAGTTGGGCAGCTTTGGCCGATCCGTAGCCCGCATTGTTGGGGCCCGAAACCAGCGCATTCTTGCTCACTATGTTCACCACATCCCCACCAAAACCTTGCTGGCGCATTACCTCTACGCCCGCTTGAGTGACCAGAAATTGGCCTTTGACCAAAATATCGTACATTAAATCCCACTCTTTTTCGGTCGTGCTGGCAATGTCCTTGGAAATGGAAATGCCCGCGCAGTTGACCACCAAGTCCACACCCCCGAAGGCTAGGCAGGCTTGCTGGAAGGCACCGCGGATGCTGTCGCCATGGGTCACATCGAGCAGGACCGTGGCAAAGGCATCCTTGCCGAATATATTCAGAAAGTCGGGCGTGGCCCCCGCCAAGCGATCGGCATCATTGTCGGACACGATGACGCAGGCGCCTTCTTGGGCAAATTTTTGGGCAATGGCCTTGCCGATCCCGCCCGCGCTGCCCGTTACGAGGGCAACGCGGCCCGTGAGCGGCTTGGGCTTGGGCATCCGTTGCAGCTTGGCTTCTTCCAACAGCCAATACTCGATGTTGAACGCCTCTTGGGCGGGCAGGGCCACGTATTCGCTCACGGCCTCCGCTCCTTTCATCACATTGATGGCGTTGATATAAAACTCGGCAGCCACCCGGGCCGTTTGTTTGTCTTTGGCAAAGATGAACATCCCCACGCCGGGCCACAGGATCACCACCGGATTGGGATCGCGCATGGCCGGACTGTTGGGGTGCTGGCATTGCGCGTAATAACGGGCGTACAGTTGGCGGTAGGCAGTAAAGGCGGGGGCCAATCGGGCCTTGATCGCGGGCCCGTCGGCCAGATCCATATCGGGCACCAGATCGAGGACGAGGGGCTGGATCTTGGTGCGCAAAAAGTGGTCGGGGCACGAGGTTCCCATCGGGGCCAGTCGCGCCAGATCTTGGCTGTTGATCAACTCCATCACCCGGTCGTCATCGGTAAAATGCCCGATCATGCGGGTGTGCGAGGAGCAAAAGCCCCGCAACACCGGGGCCAGTTTGGCCGCTTGTGCAAGTCGCTGGGCAGCGGGCAGGGCCGCCCGGATGGCCCCGCCAAACACTGGCCGGCTTTTGCCGTAGTTGGCGTGCAAGTGTTCGGAGTATTGCTCGATCACTTCCAGCGTGTTGAGGTAGCTGGCGTGCGCGGTGTCGCCCCAGGTGAACAGCCCGTGCTGGCCCAACATGATGCCACGCAGATCGGGCTTCTCGGCCAAGCATTCGGCCAGTTTCAGGCCCAGATCAAAGCCGGGCCGCTGCCAATCGACCCAGCCCACTTGGCCGTTGAACAACTCATGGTTGATCTGTTTGCCGTGTTTGGCCGCCGCGATGGCAATGGCAGCATCGGGGTGCAAGTGGTCAATGTGGGCCTGCGGCAAAAAAGCGTGCAACGGTGTATCAATCGAAGGTGCTTTGGATTGGAGGTCAAAAATACAATGGTTGAACAGCTCCACCATTTCATCTTCAAAAGCCAAGCCCCGGTAAATGTGCTTGAGGGGGTGCAATCGATCCAAGTACAGCCCGGCCAGTCCGTTGCGTTTCATCGTGCCCAAATCGCCGCCCGATCCTTTCACCCACATCACCCGCACGGGTTGGCGGGTGAGCGGATCGATCTCGGTGGTTTTGCAACTGGTGTTGCCGCCGCCATAGTTGGTGAGGCGGAGATCGGCCCCCAGTAAGTTGGAGCGGTAGATCAGCAGGCCCACTTGATCGGAGCCAAGGTCGGCAGCCTGCTGGTGATTCCACAACTCACTCACGTATTGAAAAGTTGGGGATGTTGTTGGCAAACTCATATGACAGCGGGATTAATGTTGCAAAGTAGAAAAAAGAACCAAGACCCTACATTGCGCCAGCAAATGGCAAAATAGCGCATGAGCGCAAATGTCCCCCAAAATCCCTTGTTGGCCTCACTCAACTCCTTCGGGGGTGATAAAATAGCTTTTATGAAAAAAATTCCACAAAATTTATTTTTTTCATATAAATTGAACGCATTAATTTCAAAAATTGCAATAAAATTGATTTTCAGGGTGGGCACCCAAATCCCTTGTTCGGCGGTACTATCCGATGTGATTCCTAGATAATTCCGATATTTTTCATATTTTACAATTTTATTTGTAATAAATATTATTTTTTCATCAGTATGTTCAACCAGTAAGCTTTACAATCAAGCGTAAAATCGTCTAAAGCCCAGAAGTATTGCTTCTGGGCTTTTTATTGTGGCGATTGAATGCAAAAAAATAGGATATTTTTGGGTTCTGATTATATAAACCTATATTTTTGTGAGTCGCTCGCGATAAAGATTCACAAAAAAGGCAAGTTATTTGCAATAACATACATATACTATCAGCTATCATGACAAAACTTATCACTCTTTCTGTGCTTCTTTGCGCCACCGTTATTGTGCTCTTCTCCTTTAACTTGGTTCAGAACGACCAGTTCGCCGCCAGCAAAAAACGTGGGGAGAATGTTTATGCCACCAACTGTGCCGCTTGCCACCAAGCCAAGGGCGAAGGCATTGTGGGGGCCATTCCTCCCTTGGCCAAGGCCGATTATTTGATGCAAGATACCAAGCGGGCCATCCGCCAAGTGTTGCATGGCTACAATGGCGAAATGATCGTCAATGGGGTAAAGTACAACAGTGCGATGCCGGCCCAAAACCATTTGAAGGACCAAGAAATTGCCGATGTGCTCAACTACGTGATGAACACTTGGAGCAACAAAAACCCCAAAATGATTACCGCCGCCCAAATAAAGCCTGAGCGCGCCAAAAAATAGTTTTTCATCCCATTTTTGGTCAACTACCCCAAGGCAATAATTCTGCTTTGGGGTCTTTTCATTACTGCCCATTTATCATAAATTTGGGAATAAGCTTTTTTTGCCCATGGAAATTTTAGAAACAGCCCCATCTGCCTACGAAATTGAGCGCCATGAGCCCATGCCCAAGCCGCCATTGTTCATGACAATTTGAGTTTTGCGATAAACCCCCTTTACCGGAGCCGCTTCCGGTTACTCCCAGAAATCAACTTGGAAATAGATGATAATTCCTACTTGCCCGACATTGCCATCTATCCACGGTTCGATTTCGATATGGCCCAGGACGTGATCCGCCGCACTGATGCCCTGCCGCCATCGAGATCATGTCGCCCAGGCAAGCCCTCCAAGACCTGATCGACAAGACGGAGGTTTACTTCCCCTTTGGGGTCAAATCGTGCTGGTTGGTTTTTTCGGCCATGAAAGCTATTGCCGTTTATCATCAAAGCGGGAAGTACGATTTTTTCACCCACGAAGCGACCCTATCGGACAAGAACTTAGACATTAGCCTGCCGCTGGGAGAGATTTTTAAGTAACCAATAACGGCTGGTCTGCCCGGTCACACCAAAAACGAAAGAGGCAAGCACTAGAAGTTTTCCCTCTTTACGCCTGCCCTTTTCCCGGAAAAAGCTTAAAAATTCCCTTTTTTCAGTTCGCCCACTGCATAGTCGGCGGCCCGGGCGGTCATGGCCATGTAGGTGAGCGATGGGTTTTGGGTCGAGGTGGAGGTCATGCAAGCGCCGTCGGTCACAAACACATTTTTGACGGCATGGAGCTGGTTCCATGAATTGAGCATGGAGGTTTTGGGGCTTTTGCCCATTCGGCAGCCGCCCATTTCGTGGATATCGAGGCCGGGGGCCTGTTTGCTGTCCGATACCGACACGTCCCGGAAACCGGCAGCCTCCAACATTTCGGCCAAGGTGGACTTCATGTCGCCGATCATTGCTTCCTCATTTGGCCCATAACCAATGTTGACCTCGAGTTGCGGGATGCCCCACTCATCCACTTTGGTTTTGCTCAGTTTGACCGTGTTTTCAAATTGGGGGATGGTTTCGCCCATTCCCTGCAAGCCCATGTTCCACGGCCCGAGTTGGGTGAGGCTTTCTTTGAGATCGGCCCCAAAACCATCGGCCCAGCCTGTGCGCCCGCGTGAACCGCCCCCGGCCACTGCGTAGCCACGGATGTAACTGGCCTGTTTATCGTCAAAAATGTTGCGGAAGCGCGGCATATAGACCCCTACCGGGCGGCGGCCATAGAAATAGCTGTCCGTGAAACCGTCGTGGTTGCCCGAAGCCCGGATCCGGTAGTTGTGGAAAGCGGCATAGTGGCCCAGCACCCCGCTTTCATTGCCCAGGCCATTGGGAAAACTGTTCGAGACCGAGTTTTGCAGGATGAGCAGGGTATTGAAAGCGGCCGCGTTGACAAAAATAATTTTGGCGTAATATTCAGTCGTTTGTTTGGTCTTGGTATCGATTACCCGCACGCCGGTTGCTTTGCGCTTTTCTTCGTCAAAAATAATGGAGTGGACCACCGAATCGGTGCGGAGGGTGAGGTTGCCGGTGCTGGCCGCCGCTGGCAGGGTGGAAGACTGGGTGCTGAAATACGCCCCGAATGGACAGCCCCGGTGGCACAAGTCGCGCCGCTGGCAAGTAACCCGGCCCAGTTTGGTGTGTTGGGGTTCGGCTTGCGAGAGGTTGGCCGTCCGGCTGATGATCAAGTGGCGATTTTTGTACTTTTGTTCCACTACCCCCTTGAAGTGCTTTTCGACACAATTCATTTCCATGGGGGGCAGGACCTCGCTATCGGGCAGGGCATCCAAGTTGTCGCGGCTGCCCGAAATGCCGGCAAACTTTTCCACGTAGCTATACCACGGGGCCAAGTCTTGGTAGCTGATGGGCCACTCGACAGCGAAACCATCCTTGGCCGGCCCATCAAAATCGTGCTGGCTCCAGCGCTGGGTGTAGCGGGCCCACATGAGCGACTTGCCGCCCACTTGGTAGCCGCGGATCCAGTCAAAGGGTTTTTGCTGAACGTAGGGATGCTCGTCGTCTTTGACAAACAAGTGGGCGGCATCTTCGCGGAAGGCGTAGCACTTGCTGATGATCGGGTTTTTTTCCTGCATTTCAAGTGGCAGTCGGCCCCGGTGGGGAAATTCCCACGGTTTGGCCTGCGCGGTCGGATAGTCGGTAATGTGGTCCAGCTTGCGGCCCCGCTCGAGCATGAGGGTTTTCAGGCCCTTTTCGGTCAGTTCTTTGGCTGCCCAGCCCCCGCTGATCCCCGATCCGATCACAATGGCATCAAAAGTATTTTCGGCCTTGGCCTTGAGGTTCAGGTTCATCTTGCTGGTTTTTAAATTTTATTGGCCATTTCATCCCATTCACCAAGCTCTCCAGTAGCGGTTGTGAGAGGAAACAAACAAAAAGACTTCGTTCCAAATATAAGGAGATTTATCGGTTTTGGGTCAACTTTGTCCTGTTATTGTCCACCCAAACGGGGCGGCCAACCAGTTTTTCCTTTGACCCATGATCAAGATCGACCAATCCCTACTGGACAGCCTCAGCGAAAAGGCCAAAAATGCCCCCCGTGGACGGATGAACCACAACTTTCACCGGGAACTGGCCGACCCGATCAACCGGATGCTGAACGCCATGGAGCCGGGCACCTACGTGGCCCCGCACAAGCACCAAGATCCCGACAAGCGCGAGGCATTCCTGATCTTGCGCGGCAGGGTGCTGGTGGTGGAATTTACCGAAACCGGCCAAGTGGCCGAATGGCAGGTTCTTAGCCCCGCTTTGGGCAATTTTGGGGTGGAGATTCCCCCGCGCACCTATCACACCCTCATCGCGCTGGAAAGCGGCATGGTGATCTACGAACTGAAAGATGGCCCCTACGATGCCGCCAACGATAAAGTGTTTGCCCCGTGGGCCCCGGCCGAGGGCGCACCCGAGGCCCCAGCCTACTTGGCCGACCTATTGGCCCAAGTTGGATTGGGCGAATAAAAAAAGCCCGCCCCAGGGTTGGGGGCGGGCAAAGTATTGTTAAATCGGTGTTGGTTTTACTTGATCACCACGTAGTATTCGGTGCCGTTTTCGGTCAACAACAAATCGGCGTTGGTCGGGATTTGGGGCTGCTGACCTTTGGCACATTCATACACCAAGTTACCAGTTAAATCAAATATCAATACTTTGGTGTTGTATTTGAGCGAATTGCGCAACTGTTGGGCACGATCGGCACGTTCTTGGGCCGACTTGGCCAACTCCGCGCCCAAGATGGCCAGTTCGGGAGTTACGTCCAATTGGGCCGGCTCTTTCTTGTTCCGTTTCTTGGCGGCTGATTTTTCACTTTTTACACTGTCCCCATTATCGGCAGGAGTGGCATATATGTTTGAGAAAGAAAGGCTCAATATAAAAGCGATTGACAAAGCGAGAGATTTCATGGTAGTGTTTTGATTTGTTATTTCTGTTCAAATCCATTGTTGGATATGCAAGGTATTATACTAGGTTCGTGCCAGAATTAGTAATTATTTGATAGTCAACATATTGTGACGAAGTAAAAAATTGCTCCGCAAAAAAATGTCCGGTTTTCAAGGCAAAGCGGTGTTCGCTAATGAACACAAGTGGCTGGGTTTGGCAAGTGACCAAAATATTCAAGACGGAGAGCAAAGGAATTGAGGCGATTTCAGTAATTTATTTCATTGATTTTCAATGACTTAGTTTTTTATCCGCAAAAAAATGTTTTATTTCGGCACCGAAAAACGGGGTTTGGCAAAGTTGGCCCCCGGGTTTACTTTTTTTGGCAACGGGCCCATTTGCTGCCGTTGACAGCCCAACCAGCCCGCTTTGACCCGTCAAAACGGCTCATTCCCCTTATATTTTTTGGCAGTTACTGCTCGATAACCTAAATTTGACTAAGGATTACACACCAGCGCGGTCACATTTTACCAACTAAGGCCATCAAAAAGATCTTCTTTCTTTCCATTTATTGGGTAGCAATGGGGGCATTGCCGGGATTGGCCCAACTCAGGCCACAGTACAGCCAATATATGTTGAACAACTATTTGCTCAACCCGGCGATCACTGGCATTGAAGATTACACCGATCTCAAATTGAGCTACCGACAGCAATGGGCCGGGATCGACGGCGCACCCACCACCTTATATGTGACCGCCCACGGAAAGTTGGGCCAAGGGGTAAATGTGCCCGACCCCAAGATCGGTTCGGGCAGGCCCCACGCTTTCTCCGGCGGCTCGGCCAACCGCTATCGCAAAGTAAAACCCCACCACGGGATAGGGGGGATGGTGCTGCACGACCGCGCCGGGATTTTCGGGTTCACCCAGGCCAACGTGTCCTATGCCTACCACTTGCTCCTCACTCGCCAAGTGAAACTTTCGGCCGGGGTGGCGGCCGGGTTCATGCAGTACTCGATCCGGGGCAGCGATCTGATTTTGGCCAACCCGAACGACCCAGCGGCAGTAGACCAGACCAGTTTTCGACCCAATTTATCGCTCGGCTTGTGGCTGTACAGCACCAAGTTCTACCTTGGCGCTTCATTGGCCCAGCCGGTGGGCGGCCAGACCAACGGGCCGCAAGTGTTGGCCCCCAGCGCCCGGCATTTATTTCTCACCGGGGCTTACCGGATCCAGATCGCCGGTGAACTGGATTTGGTGCCCTCCGTACTCGTCAAATGGGCCTCCCCCTTGCCAATGGCGGTCGATCTCAATTTGCGCGCGGTATATGCCAACCGCCTGTGGGCCGGGGCTTCCTACCGACAGGGCGACAGTGTGATCCTGCTGGCCGGGCTGGCCCTCAATTCATTTCTGGACCTGAGCTACTCTTATGACTTGGGCACCAACCGCATTGGCCGGGCCAGCCAAGGCAGCCACGAAATCTTGCTCGGCCTCCGATTGGGCAATCGATTCCGGGTTTATTGTCCACAAAGCCTCTGGTAAAGGCAGCAAAAAAAGTCACCGCATTTGCAATGACTCAATATAATGAAGAATATCTCGTTAAGCTTTAGTGGCGGTTACTTTTCTTCTCCCTTTTTATTTTTGATGTCTTGTACTTCCAAGCGAATCTCTTGGGACAGGTTTTTGAGGTCAAGCATGGCCTTGCGCACCCTTGTGCCGGCGGCTTGGTTGCCCTGCTCATAAAACTTGGTGAAATCGTCTTCGACCTCACTCAATAACGCAGTAATTTTGCTGTATGGATTCATGACAATAAAGTTTAGATTATATGTGATTGCAAATATAAATGAACTACTCAAAAAATGCCCCCAAAAACCATCGCTTTCCTGCTTTTTTTTCGCGCTTTGTTCCTTAGTTGTGCTCCAGAGGTCAATATCAGTGGGTTTAAGCGCGGAAAAAGGCTGTATGACATCCGAAGCATCGGTCGGCTGGACAATGCCATCCGGGAAAGTTCGGGCTTGGCCCTCGCCGCCCGGGAGTGGCCCGGGTGGCGGCCCGTCCGCAAATCGGGCTGGAGCAGCTCCGATACCCTCACATTGCTCACGCACGGGGACAGTGGCAACGGCAACCTCTTGTTTGAAGTAAGCCCCACTGGCCAAGTGCTCGACGAGCAGGTAATTAAAAACACCAAAAATGTGGACTGGGAAGACATTGCCCGCGATGACGAAGGAAACCTTTACATTGGCGATTTTGGCAACAATGCCAATGTCCGCCGGAACTTGGTCATCTATAAGGTCCGGTTTGGCGAAGACCAGCAAGTCAGCTCGGTCGATACCATCAAATTTTACTATCCCGACCAAAGCCAGTTCCCTCCCCCGGGGGAAAGCAACCTGAATTTTGACTGTGAAGCTTTTTTCTGGCACAACGATCAGTTGCACCTCTTTTCCAAAAACATGAGCCAGACCCAAAACCGGGTGGTCAAACATTATTTGCTCCCCGACCACAAAGGCTATTTTGAGGCCACGCTCGATGAGAAGACCATCCCCCTCACCGAACCGATCACGGCTGCCGACATCAGTTTGGACGGGAAGCTGTTCGCCCTGCTGTCCTACGGGAAAATTTATGTGTTCAAAATGCCAGTTTCGCCCAATATTTTTGATCATCCGCTCTATGTGATCAAATACCCCCGGGCGGGGCAGGCCGAAGCCTTGGTTTTTATCAACAATGTGGATTTTATTTTTGGCAACGAGACCGGTAAATTGTTCTTGGCCAAGTATCAAGGCGATTGATTTAGAACAAACTGGCAAGCGGCTGGTTTGAGAGATGAACTGAACAAAGTAATCATCAATGAAAACCCGGGAATTTTTCCGCAAGGAAGGTCAAACTGCGCTCGTTTTTGGGTTGATCCTGTTGGCCATCCAATTGTTGCCCGGCCTGCTTGCCATGAACCAACAAGGGGCCATCTACGAAAAATACTACGAACGCGCCTTGCCCATTTCATTTTCTTGGCTCATGGTTGGGCTGGTCATCATCCGATTTTTGATCGTGACCACCGGTTTCTTTCTCAACCGCGAAGATGGTAAAGGGCACTGAAGATGTTCCCCAACCTGAAATTGGCCAGAAAGGGATCTTGATGCCAACAATCGTTGGTGGTCAACTTATCGGGTGAGGGCAAACGAGTAAACTGCCCCCTCAGCGGAGGCAAGTTTGGGCGAAAGCCGCCGCTGACCTACTCTTTGTGCTTGAAACAAAGGGCGGCCGCGCCCAAGATGCCGGCGTTGTTGCCCAGTTTGGCCAGCTTTATATCCAGCTTGTCAAAATAATATGGAGTGAGGTAGTGCTTCAGGGAGGCCATCATGCCCGCCTCTATGTAGGGCCACGCCTTGGCCACACCCCCACCGATGAGGAACGTTTTTACATCCAAGAGCAAAATGGTGGACACTATTGCTTGGCCCAGCACTTGGCCAAACCAATCGAAGAGTTGGCGGGTCAGTTCGTCACCGGCCACGGCAGTATCGATCAGCACGTCATCGTCGATTTTCTCATAATCGCGCAGGGCCGTGAAGCCTTGGTGGGCCTGCATCATCTCGAGGGCTTTCTGGGTCAGGCCAGCTTTGCCAATATTTTCTTCAATAGTGCGGGCGTTTCCGCTGATGATGTGACCGATCTCCATCGCGTTACCATCTCCGCCCTTGAAAATCTTGCGGTTGAGCACTGCCGCCCCACCGATTCCAGTGCCCAGTGTGACTAGGACAAAGTTATCGGGCATTTTTCGGCCCGAAAAGTGGTATTCGCCAATGGCCGCCGCCGACGCATCGTTTTCAATGTAGAACTCGATGCCCGGAAAGCGTTTCTCGAGGCGATCCACCAAATTGATGTGGCTCAGTTCGGTAATGTTGGGCAGTTCGATGGTCGATCGGCGATTTTTGGAAATGGTGCCCGGCACCCCGATGCCCATTTGCTTCACCTTGGGGTGATCGACCAGCCAGTCGCCCACCACATCGAGCAACCCTTCGACGAACCGGCCGGAGTCGCGGAGCTTGGCCGTTTTGACTTTTTTCTTCTCCAACAGGTTTCCCTCAGAGTCCACCAACCCGATTTTCACGTTGCTCCCACCGATGTCGATCCCGGTAAAAATTTGCATATCCACTTGAGTAAGTTTCACTGTGCAAATTGGTCATGTTTTTTCTCAATTGCAAATCAATTCGTAATTTGGGGCTTGTTAACCCTATTACTATGCCTCACCTTCCCGTCATTTTTTTGGCATTTGCCAACGATAAAGTAGAAACGGCCCGCTACCTGCGCAATTTGCCCAAAGAACTGGAGGGCATCCGCAAATCGCTCTACAAAGCTCAGCAAGCCGGCCTGTGTGAGGTGGTGGAACGCGCCAATGTGACCATCGAGAACCTGATCGACGTTTTTCAGGAATACCAGGAACGGGTCTGCGTGTTCCATTACGGTGGCCATGCGGATGGCTACCGGCTGCTGCTCGAGAGCTTTGACAACAACAACAACGGAATGGGCAACCAAACCGCCCACGGTGAAGGGCTGGTTTCTTTTTTGGCCAAGCAGGCGGGGCTCAAACTCATTTTTTTCAATGGCTGCTCCACCCAACAGCAAACCATGGAACTTATCCGGGGGGGCATCCCGGCCGTGGTGGGCACTTCGATGGCCATTGCCGATGACATTGCCACCGATCTGGCCATTCGCTTTTATGCCGGGCTGGCCAACGGGATTACCTTGGAAAGGGCTTGGGCGGAGGCCATTGACAACATCGTGATCAAAAAGGGCAGTACCAATGTGCGCGGGATGTACCGCGAGGAGGAAGAAGAAACCAGCGTTGAAACGTTGGCCGAGCGGTTTCCCTGGGAAATCCATTACCGCGAAGGGTCGGAGGCGGTCAAAGAATGGAACTTGCCCATTGCGGCCAACAACCCGCTCTTTGGCTTACCGCCCATCCCGGGCACTTACCAACTGCCCGATCGGCCTTTTCTCTACCTCAAACGCTACGAACGGGAACACGCCAAGCTGTTTTTTGGCCGATCCTATTACATTGGCAGTTTGTACAAGCTGGTGACCGACCGCAAGTCGGCGCCGGTGGTGCTCATGTACGGGCAGGCGGGCGTGGGCAAGTCCTCCCTGCTGGATGCTGGCCTTGTCCCCCGGCTGGAAGCTTCCTACGAGGTGGTGTACATCCGCCGGGCCCAAGAGCGGGGGTTGCTCGGCGCCCTGGAAGATGCCCTCGGCTTATCGCAGGAGCGGCTCAATTTGCGCCAATTGGAATTGATTGCCAAAGACTATAAGGGTGAGGTACAGGTGGAATTGCAGTCCTTTATCGATAAGTTGCGGGGACGATTAACGGCCGTTCAACGGGGCAAGCTCTCCGAAGCCGAATTGGAAGACTACCTGCTCCGCCACGACCTGCTCAAGTTTTGGAAAAGCCTCGAGTATGAACTGGGCAAACCACTCATCATTATTTTGGATCAGGCCGAAGAGATGTTCACCCGGCCCATGAAAAAAGAGGAGCAGGCCAAGCGGGGCAAAAACCGGGACACCACCAAAACAACCCAGCACGCCCACCATGAGTTTGCCCCGTTTCTCGATGCCCTCACCCGCCTGTTTGGCAACCCGGCGGACATGCCGCAGGGCAAACTGATATTGAGCTACCGCAAAGAATATCACCCCGAGATCGAGGAAGGGCTCAAAATGTATAGCCTGCCCCGGGGCAGCCTGTTTTTGGAACAATTGAAAGCCCGGGACATTGTGGAGATCTTCAATGCGTTTGCCACCCGTCCCGACCTGTTGCAGAAATACCAGATCGGATCCGAAGTGGGCCTGCCCGAGGCCGTCGCGGCCGATCTGACCGCCGAAACCGGGTCGCCGGTGGCCCCGCTGCTCCAGATCGTGCTCAGCCGGCTCTGGGACGAGCACGAAAAAAACCACGAAAAATGCTTTCAGTTCAGCGACTATGCCGCCCTCCAACGGTACGGGATCAGTGTCTATGACTTTTTTATCCAACAATTGAAAAAGTTGCGGGCGTGGAACGGCAGCTTGGTCGACTCGGGGTTCGCCCTAGACTTTCTCCGGTTCCACATCACCGATCTGGGCATTTCGGCCAGCCACCAAGTGGAAGAGTTGCGCTTGCTCTACGCCCACCGTCAGGCGGATCTGGAAAATTTGATCGACCAAAGCCATTCCCTCTCACTGCTGGTGCAAGTGCGCCAGGGCACCTACATGCTCCACGACACGCTCGCCCCCGAGGTGCTGCGCAAGTTCAACGAATCGGACAAAGAAGCCCAGCGGGCTGCCCGGATCCTGGCCAGCAAACTGGCCGACATCGAGTCGGTGCGGAGCAACGAAGACTTGGACGAAGCGAGATCCAAAGCGGAGATCGACGAGATAATTATAACCGAGAGCGACTTGGACGTAGTGGAGTGCGGCCTGCAATGGATGCGGCAAGTGGGCAGCGACGAAGCGGCCCTGCTGGATCGGAGCCGCAAGAAACGCCGCCAAGCCGATAACAAGCGCAAGTGGACTTACGCCAGCTTGGCCGTGCTGGGCGTGCTGGTGGTTTGCACCATGCTGCTGGCCTTCCGGCTGTGGCGCACGGCCGAGCGATCACTCGCCCGGGCGCAGGCCAGCCAACTGATGGCCCGGGCCACCCAGCTCAAAGAAAGCGATCCCACGCTGGCCCTCCGGGTGGCCGAAGCGGCTTGGAAACTCAACCCAAGCTCCCTTGTCGAACGAGACCTGATGGATATTTTTACCAACAACCAGTTTTACGGAAAAAAAATCCAGCTCGATTTGGACGATGCGTCGGATCAAGTTTCGCCCTCGCCCAGCGGCCACCTGTTTGCCACCTTTGGGCAGGTCGATGTGGTACCGAGGCTGATTGACGAAAACGGCAAAGAGGTGGTCAAATTCAGTGGTTCACCCCACCAATCCCCTATTCTGGCCATTGCTTTCTCTCCCGATGGCCAGCGCTTTCTCACTGGATCCACCGATAGCACGGCCAAGCTGTGGAACATCAAGGGCGAGCAACTGCTCACCCTCAAATATCACCGGGACGGGGTTTCATTTGTGGGTTTTTCCCCTTCGGGCGATAACCTGCTCACTGGCAGTACCGACGGCTCAGCGGCAATGTGGAACTTGGAAGGGCAACTCAAGTTTTTCTTGCCGGCCAGTAACGACCACTTGTTCATGATCGGGGTGTCGCCCGATGGCCAAGCCGTGGTGACCCTAGATGGATCACCTGATAAACCGGTCAAAATCTGGAACAGTACCGGAGAATTACTTTACGGATTCAACCCAACCCCCGACGGAGTGATCCGTCAGGTCAACTTTACGGCCGATGGTAAACGCTTGTTCCTAGTGGCCAGTACCGAGGTCTCGGTCCTTGATCTTGCCGGGAACCCCTTGACCAAGATCGAGTCCGAGCCCGATCGAGGTTTTACCTCTGCCCTGCTACTGGCCGATGGTAAAACCGTGGTGACCGCCAGCTCTGACATCCGAACGTGGTGGTTGGCCCCCAATGCCAACCCTGAACTTTTGGGCATCTATAAAAATGAAACCAGTGAACGGGGCAATGTCGCCTCGGCCCTCTTTGTGCTCAATGATGGTGGTTTTCTATCGCAAAGCAACGGCTATTTGTACACATGGAATTTGGGGGGCAATGCCGTGGCTGCGTCGGATTTCTCGGCCAAGGCCAACCAAGTCCAATGGCCAAAGAAATCGAATAAATTTGCCACGATTGGCTATACCGCCGACGGCCAGAGCGAATGTCATATTTGGCAATATGATCCCAGCAAGCGGGTACTGGCCGATTCAGCCAGTTTTTCCCTCCCGTCCAATGCGAGTTCTTTCGCCTTGGCCCCCCAATTGAGCTATGTGGCCGTTCAGGAGCCCAGCGACACCCTTTCCCTCTATGATCTGAGCGGCAAGTTGATCCGCCGGATCGATCTAAGCCCCGCTGGTAAACCCTTTGGTTACGCTGCCAACGCCCCCATTGTGATTTCCAATGACGACAGCCTGATTGCCGTCGGCCACTATCTTCAAGGGCAGCTCACCATCCGGGTCATGGATCGCAGTGGCCGGTGGCTGGCCGACCTGCCCACCAACAGCAACTTGTTCACCGAAATGATTTTTGGCCGCAACAACCAATATCTGATCACCATCAACTACGAAGGGGTGAAAAATTGGGAGTTGGCCACGGGAAAGTTGGTACTGGAGATTGGCGGGAGAAATTACAAACCCAGTATCAGCCTGTCACCCGATGGCCAAAAAGCATTGGTGGCCAACTTCAACAATTCGGCTTTGATCATCCACCTGTTCGATCGCAATGTCAAGCCCATCGAGCTGCCCAGTAACGGCGAAGAATTGCTTGATTTTGCCTACCTGCCCACTCGTGAGGAAGTCGTTTTATTGCGGAAAGACAGGACTATCACCCGCTGGAGCACCCAGGGAAATCGCTTGGGCATTTATCCCATCAGCTTGAGCAACAAAGAAGTGTCGATCAATCAACTCAATGTAAGTGGAGATGGCCGCTTTTTTGTCATTTCAACTGATAGAGACTTTTTGCTCTATGATGCGGCCATTGATTTGGGCCAACAATTGGAATCGGCAAAAATTGCCCACTTCGATGCCATTGATTTTGCCGAAGCCAAAGTGCCCTCGCTCCTGACCGATCTTGACACCCTGACCAACGCCACTGATTTGAGCCGAGTGGCCCGCTTCTACGTGAACGAGGATCGGCAATATGATTTTGGTGACCTGAAGGACAAAGATCGGTATGAACTGGCCGAGCAGTTCTACGCGAAATCGCTTAAAGTCAAGCGATCGGCCGGGGCAGTGGAAGGGCTGGCCAGCCTTTATTTGATGCGGGCCAAAAAATTTGATCTGCTCAAATTGTTGAGCAAAGATGCCAGCGTGGAAGATCTGCGCCACCACAGCAACTACCTGATAAATGATTTGATCGGCCGTGACAGCAGCCGCAGCAGGGAGTTTGCGCCACCCCTCAAGGCCATCTGTTTGCTGGGGATTGGCAAGCAACGGAGCGTGGATTTTGTCAAGGGCCTATTGCAGGCCAGCCGGATTCTCCGCGAGGAAGTGCCCAGAAACGGGCTGGATACGCTTTTCCGCTCCAGCAACTTGTCCGAAATGCGCGAATACGCCGATTTGGCCGCCAACGTGTACACCAACCGGCTCACCCGCAAGGATAACATGCTCCGGGCCGCCCAACTTTGGGAGCGTGTGCTCCGCAGCGGGCAATCGGCCCCCCAGTACGAAGACTCGGTACAAGCGGCCAAGGTCAGTAGCCGCTTGGCTTGGTACCATCTTTCCGACGGTGAATTCCCCGATGCCGAAGCCGCCCTGAACCGGGTGGGGCAACTGGACAAAGCAGAACCGCACCAATACCCCAACCGGGTGCTGTTCTGGTTGATCACGGGGCGGGCCGATCTGGCCAAACGAAATTATTTGGCCAGAAAAGGCACTCCCTTCGATGTAAATGGCGGCAATACGGATAAAAAGTTTGAAGAAGTGTTCAACGAAAGTGCCCAAAATTTGCGGGGCAAAGGCATATTGAAACCCCAAAACGAACAAACCATCCGAAGTTGGTAGCGTAAATTGTGTTAGCCCCAAAACTTGGCTAAAGCTGGATGGCCACCCCAAACGTCAGCCCGGGAACTTGGTGGCCAACGTCCCGGCTGCGCAACCGGCCCAAGTGGTTGGTTTCCAATTGTAGCCGCACCCGATCCCCCAAGTTGGCCCGCACACCCAGCAGGGGCCGGATCGTGGTGCCCCACCGCACGGCCGGATCGGTGAGCACATCAGTGCGCCGGTGCGTACTGTAGCCGTACCCAGCGTTCAGGCCCGCGTAAGCCCCCCACTTGGGCCGGTCGATGAAATGGTAGGCCAGTCTGGCCCCCAGCCCCAGCGAACGTTGCACGTTCGTTTGGGAATAATGGGCCAAGTAGCCGCCCACACCTAGGCGGTTGCCCAGCGTTGGGGTGCGCTGCTCAGCAAATACGGAAAAACCTTGGCTGCTGCGCCACTTGGCCCAGTTGACCCCCACCAAGGTGCTGCCCACGGGGGTGTGCTGGGCCAGTGCCGGCAATGCCGATGTCATCAGCAATATGATCAGGATGGGAAAATGCGTTTTCATGGATTGGACAAAGGATGGATCTGCACCCAAGACAATCCAGTACCGCCTCACCCCTACGCCCGAAAGTATATTGCTGAAAATAAGCGGGGCTAGCGCAGCACCTTCGGCATAGGCCAAGGGATGGCCAATCCGGGGGTTACCAAACAACTGGGATCGAGCGATTGCCCATTGAGCGGGCAAGTAAGCATTTAACCGAAAAATAGCAAAGTTGTCAAAAACCAATGGAGAAACGCCATGGGACTGAATATGGCCGGATTGGTGGGGATCCAAGTAAAATAGCCTTGGTCATTTATGCGCCCATAAATACTGATGTAAGGCTTCAAAGTCAGGAAAAACAATCCAAGAAGGGCAAACACAGGGCGGGAGGTTGCATTTGGGGACAAAAACAAAGCGCCGAACATCTTCGTTGTTCAGCGCTTTTAGTGTTTACCAGTTGCTGTGGTCATTTGGGAGCAATCGTTTAAGTGAAAGTTTAAACTTCATAAAACCAAGCCCAATCCAGTTCGGAGGAGTCTATCAAAGCCTCAACCCCAATAAGTTTGTCAATCATGATCATAGTGTTTTTAAATACAGGACAAATATAAGATACTAAAAAATAAGAATTTCCAATTCCAAAAATGGATAGACTGTTTCTGAGGTAATTGATCGGATGAAAATAAGGGGCGTCTGCATTTTGTTTTGGTATTAGGGATAAATTCTTACATCTCTGGTGGTTAACCCCAAGCGATTTTCTTGGGGCAAATCACGGCCAGAAAGTATTCCAAGGCCATTTTGGGGCCAAGAAAGTGCCCGGTCAACCAACCATTAATGGGTCAAGATTAATAGTTGGTTAAATCTTACATAAGCGATAGAAACCCCGATCCTCCACCTTTTGGTAGGTTAACCAACTCAAAATGAGGGAGAATATCTTGGATTTGAGTGACTTGGGCGGCATTTTCTACGCCCAATAGCTTGGCCAAAGACCGGTAAAACCCAGCGGCGGAAGTGCTTTGGGCCCACCATTGTTGGAGCGAAGCCGCCCCGGCCGATTTGGACAATTTTTGCCCATCGGCCCCGGCCAAAAGAGGATGGTGATAAAACTGGATCTTGGCAAAAGGCTGGTTGGGGAGTTGGGCCGCCAAGTACGATTGCGCACCGGTGGAGGCCAGCAGATCTTCGCCCCGGACGATCAAGTTGACCCCAAAGTGCAGATCGTCGGTCAAGGACGCCACTTGGTAGGCTGGCTGGCCACCGCGCTGGCGCACTATGAAGTCCCGGACCTGGGCATGCACATCCACCTGCTGGTGGCCGCCGGCAAAAAGGGCAAAAGCGGCCATACTGCCCAACGGTGTGGAGACCCGCCAAGTGGCTCCGGTCGATTTCCCCACCGGTTTCCCCCGGCAAGTGCCTGCATACTGGCCGTCGGGGGAGTTGCGGACCTGCGCCCGCGAGCAGGTGCAGGCAAAAACCAGCGGGCTGCCATCTGGCAAGGTTGCACCGGCCAAGGTCGCCAACTGGGCCTCGTACAAATCCAACCGCTTGGTTTGGGAAAAAGACTGCCAGAACTCGTCGGGGCCGCTGGGGCCAAGGTCGTAATCGATCCCCAGCCATTCCAGATCGCGGAAAATCGCTGCCACATATTCGGGCCTGGCCCGCTCTTGGTCCAAGTCATCGATCCGGAGCAAGAGTTGTCCGCCCGCCTGCCGCACCATGAGCCAAGTGAGGGCAAAATTGAGCGCATTGCCCAAGTGCAGGTAGCCACTGGGCGTGGGCGCGATCCGCGCTAGTGGCCGGGGTGCGGCGGTCAATGCCATGTACAAAGGGAAATTATCTACTTGATGTTGCCCAAAGATAAGGAGGGCTGAACAGAGATCCTCGTTCCAATGGCGGTTGCTGGGGAGCTTGGTCGGTTTTCCCAACTGCTTTGTGGGAAACGGGCTTGGCGAAGGTGGGGCGAATTCCGTCTGCCCGTAACCGCCGCTGATTGAAAAACGAATCGGGGCCGCCCATGCGGCACAAGTTAAATTCAAAAATTCAGCAATGCTCGTCAAGCCCGAACCATGGCATTGAAATAGTGGCTGAGCACCCGGCAGCAGCATAAGGAGACTCATCTAGGAGTTAGTGTCCATGAACTGCCTCATTTAAAGTAAGAGGATGGGTTGTTGCCGCCGCTTTTCACTACTTCCAGTCGTCTTTTCATCTCTGCTTCTATTTCTACCTCCTCTTTTATGGAGTAAATCTCTAAGAGGGCAGAGAGTGTACTAACATCATTGGGATTGATGCTTTCTGCCTTTTTAAAATAGGGCACTGCCTCATCAAATAAAGCCATCACCTCGGTTCTGAGGACACCTAATGCTGCTATTCCCTTCTTTGAATAATCTTCTGGTAGCGCATTCATCAGTTGCGTACGCACGGTAGCTTTGTTGTAATAAAGTGCCCCTAAAGAAAAGGCGGCATCCAAGTGGTTGGGATCTTTCAACAGCCCGGTGGAATAGTATCTTTTTGCCTGCTCAAAATAGACATTCGCATTGGGAACATCCTCACTTCTTAGCGCTGATTGATACAGGTTGTCATACACGTTGCCAAGCGTTACATACAGGCTAACATTTGCAGGTTCTTGTTTAATGGCCTGTTCCAGTCGGGTGGTTAATTCATTCAATTTGCCGGCTCTAAGGTAAAGATAGATTTCAGTAAATAACAGACCGGTGTCATTCGGAAATTTTTTGCGACCCTCTGTAAGTACCCGTAAAGCACCTGCGTCATCGCCCAACTGCTGTTTGCAATGGTATAGGCCCTCATACACCCCTAGTTCACTGGTGCCGGCAGCATACAATTTGTCGTAAAAAACGACGGCATCATTACAGCGATTAGCTTGGGTGGCAGCCATGGCTATGACATAGACCATGCCTTCAATCTGTTGCTCATTTTCCGGCAAACTAGGGTATCCGTTTTGTTTCAGCAGTTCATGGCTCTCAAAACCAGCACGTAACGACAAAAAGGATTTTTCGTACGCCATTCCTTCATATTGCTCATACCCAATATTCACCAAGTCGACCTGTATTTTGCTGATACCTTTTATCGCATCCGATTTTTCGTTATTTACTTGGGACAACCTATACACTTTATTGTACGCATCAAAAGCAACAAAGGCATCATTGTCACCCGTGAGGGGCATTTTGGGGTTAAGCACTCTTTTCATCATATCGCTTTCCAGCCGGGTACTGTAAATATTTCCTTTGGTAAGCCAGACAGATATTAGCGTTTGTGCATCCGGAGTCTTCAATGCCTCTTCAATCAGATTTATGGCTTCCGCCAATTTTGCAGCACTATTCACCGGGTCGCGGTTATACGCCGCGAGTGCGGTGCGTGCATTTTCTGCAAGTATGGCACCGCCTACCTGAGCTAGAGAGAACTCTGCTGAGAACGAAACCAACGCTATTACCAAAAAATACTTTTTCATACAGAATCTTTATTTGAGTGTAATAAAAAATGAGCAATAAGTAGAAGAAGGCCGGTTAACTTTCAAACCTATAGATAATATTTAAGAACAACTCGGTTTGGAATTGATATATTGTAATGGTAAGCATTTTTTCACCTGACTCATAATACAGATTAATATTCCTATTATCCAATCTATTTTCTAGCGGTATATGATTTAAATTACCAGCACTTCTATTCTCTTTGTTACACAAATTTGCCTACTGCATTTTAGCATTGCCATCAAAATTCATGTAAACGCAACCCTTGCATTTATTTCCGATTTATCAGTAGAGCTAGCCAGACTGACAAAACGCTCCGCCATAATTTCGTTTACAAATTTCTTGTTTCCGTCCTTATGTCCCGAAGATCGGGGTTTTAGCGGCCGGACTTTCCATTCGCTAGCCAACCAAAGGTGGCCGCCCTTGCGTTAGTGTGCCCACTAAATCGGCCAATTGCGCCCTACCATCCTACTTTGCCACCGCGACGGCGAGCCGTTCGGTTTCGGTCGGTGCGCCCCTGTCCGGTAAGGCTCGGTGGCAGCGACCGAAAACTTTGCTGCGTTTAATCTCCCTGCAAGGTTTGCGGGTCCAGCCCGGCGGAAAAGCCGTATTGGCCATTGTGCCGCTCTCCTTGGGTGAAACAAAACTAAGGGATGGGCCAATACGAAAATTGAAAAAAGGACGAAAGGGGGTAAATACTGTCCAAAGGGGGGTAAATATTGATCAAGGTCCAAAATCGGCTGCGCGATCCCACGTAAATAGCGTGCGATCATAGGGTTTTGACCCTTAGAAACTGCCCGACGGGAACCGGATTTCCGGATCAGCCACCTACAGAGGCGGGCGCAATGTGGGGGTTGCGGTGGAGTGTAGTGGCGGACGGTGACGGGATCGGTGCGCACCCACCGCCCCGGCCAAAAAAACCCATTGGAATTCAAGGGCTGGGTGCGGGTGCTGCGCTAGGAAAAGGGAAGAAATGGTGGGCAATATGCCAACCCCAAATTGATCTTCTATTTATTTTCCGGCAAAGCTGGTGCTTTGCCGGACGGAGTTTTCAATTTTAGGGTGTCGTTTTGGGCTGACCGCCAATGTTGTTGCGGTACGTGAAAAAGTTCAGCGATGCTTGTCCGGCCGATCCACCGCTAATGGAAATAATATGGCCATTGATCCAAGAGCATGTTTTGGCATTATAACCTATTGATAATGAATGATATAAGAACAATTTGAATTTAGCTGTAACTTGCCATTGGGAATCGCTAAATTCAGTAAAACGAGTTTTCATATCTTAGGGGTTTGGTCATCCACAAGATATGCAATTCCTTTTTAATGCAAATTTTTTTATTTCCAAAACCTGCTCTGAGGTACTTCTCAATGACTTGATGGTATCATTCCCGTTCATGGATTGATGCAAATAGTCGGCTTCTCCCGTTTTAGCATTAGCTGGTTGGGGCAAATGAGCAGCAATGTTGCCATTGCGCAAAAAGTCATTTTTTTAAAAGCATCTCCAATTCATTGATACGACTTAGGTATTCTTTTTCTTTTCTGGCTATCTCTTCTTGTGTAGCACTTAATTCTTCCATGTTCTGGCGCATTTCTTCTTCCTGCGCTCTTAGTTCTTGCGATTGTTGCTGGCTTTGCACCAACAATAATTTGGTGCGCGAGTTTACTTTGACCGTAAATAAGGTAGAGGCAATGTTTTCGCACAACTTGTCCAAGAACCCTCGTTGGTAAGGAAGTAGCTCGTAGAAAGAAGCCAACTCAATGACGCCAAAGGTGCTTCCATTTAACTTCAGGGGTAAAATGATAATGCAATTTGGCACTGCCCCCAGTCCAGAAGTAATTTTAATATAATCATTTGGTATTTTGGTCAGGTAGATAGTCTCCTTCTCGATCCAGCATTGGCCTACCAAACCTTCGCCAGAATTAATTCTTTTCTCAAGGAATTTTTTTTTCTCCCACGCATAAGAAGAAAGAAGATTTAGGTGGATATCATTTTGATTATCATCGTTTACAATAAAGATCCCGCCCTGATTGGCATTAATGTATTTTACCAAGTTAATGATAATTTCATCACCCAATTTTGCCAAGTCAGATTGGTTGCGAAGAATCTCGCCGAACTTTGTAGCTCCTTCGGTGGCCCATGCTCTGCTTTTTTCTTCTTCCTTTATCTTTTGCAAATTGTCACGCATGGTAACCAAGGCCCGGCCAAGCACATCTTTTTCGCTCAAAGCAACATAATCGGTATCAAAATTCCCTTCACCAATCTGCTTGGCGAAATGAGTGGTATCACCCATTCGTTTCGCTAATAATTTAATCGCGTTGGTTATTTCACCGATTTCATTTTCCACGTTGGTATCGGCCACCTCGACCAGCTCGCCCTTTGAAAGATATTCGATGTCTGTTTTAAGGCTGTTGATATCTTTTGCAACCGATGACGCAACCTTGTTGAACATAAATCCAATGCCAATTAGCACCAAAAGAATCACGGATAAGAACCCCGTAAGGTTATCAAATAGGTGCCCAAGACTAAATTTGGTTCTTGGAATAAAGGTAAGCGCATTCCAGTTATTGCCCTTGTAGATATAGGCTCCGGTTCCCTTCTTTCCCCCAACGACGTAGTTGTCCAAATTTATTTTTCTGCTATTGTATTCAAATTCAGCGCCGTTGGTTAGCCCCTCCAAAGAAGCAGTGTTGGAGAGGGTCATTTTGGCATCATCACTGTCAATCACTTGGTTTTCAGCATTTGTTACCAAAACAAAGGCACCTGGCTGTGACTGCCTGATGGCGGCTTCGGTCTCCTTTCTAATCCCAACAGTTACATCATCCCAGTTGGCAAAGTTATACCATACCCCTACTGTTTTTCCATTGTCATTCCGAATAGGAGCGGCAAAAGCCATTCCCCAACCGGTGTGCCCGTAGACGGTACTCACCTCTTTGTTTTCCATAAAGTCTGAGTACCATGCGCCACCCTCGGGCCCGGTGCCCGAGATGCACGCCCTGAACCATTCATCATTTGAGAAATTTTTAGAAATGATAAAATCGGTTTTAACCATTTTGCCTGCTTTATCCACCGTATTGGCCGCCACTACTTTTCCATTGATGTCACAAACCATCATGAGATCGTATAAAACATAGTAGCTTATCATGGTATTGATAAACTGTTGCGATTCGAAAGTTACGGTATCAGTGCTCGCCATTTCAGTAGCCAACTTATTGAAGGCGAATGCTTGCACATCGCCAAAGCGTTCATAAAAATTCCTATCAATTTTCTCGATTACAGCGGCAGACTGACCATTGGCCATTACTTGAAGTTGATTGACTTTGGCGTTGATCGAAGTATTAATCATGTAGATGGATACGCCGATCAGAATCAACGAGATTACCCCCATTGAGATCAATAGAAATTGTTGGGAAAGACTTAGTTTTTTGAAATTTAAGCTTTTCATAATACACAGATTCCAGTTCTAATTTACTGTTTTTTATTAAAATTTATGGCTCGCGATCTTGCCAACAGAAAGATTTGCTCGGCGTACTGAAATGATAAGTTTCTGATCCTTAGATGACGTAAAATTTAGATGAAGCGCAGTTTTTAACCCTCGGGCAACTTTCGGGCCACCAAAATGTGCCTGAACTTTGAGTACCCAAGAAGATTTACTCTTGTTGATGTTCTTTTCACCATCAAGCACGATGACTCACCAATTGACAGTGGCCCATTCCTTCTTGCGAGCCTCAGATCTTTGTTGAATAAATATTTTTTACTTATTGACTTACCCATTATCCGGTCACATTTTGTCTGTTGGTAAACCCCTTATGTCCTATGCCAATCCGATAAAATCACAGTAATTCCACGATCGGATTATTGGGGAACGACTCCAAAGATAAAATAAAAAGTTTCACCGCTGGATGAACAGCCATGGAAGCAAGAAATAAAAGCAGGCAAAGCATGGGGGACGCAGTAGCGTATTCCATGATTGCGGTGGATGAAACAAGTGCTAACAAGGTGAAGCAACTATTGAACGATTTCTTTTAGGCGTTGAATGAGTAGCATTGGAATGGTAAGACTTTATGAAAACCCAAATTGCTTCGGTGCATCAACTGGGACGATTTGGGTTTTTCACCCGCTTTTTTGGACAATTCTTCTTTTTTTTGGTTTTTTGGCTTATCATTGTGCCAATCAAAGTAAGCGGGATTAGCTCAGTTGGTAGAGCGTCAGCTTCCCAAGCTGAAGGCCGCGGGTTCGAACCCCGTTTCCCGCTCTGGACAAAGGTTTTGAACTTGGCAAAAGTTTGAAACCTTTTTTATTGCCCCACCGGCCGCTGGTGGATGGGAATGGGCCGATCCTTGAGGAAAGTACCGGCGCGGCGGTTAAATTTGGCCATGATTTCAGCCACGATGGAAAGTGCGATCTCCTCGGGCAGTTCGGCCCCCAGATCCAAGCCAATGGGGCTGTGGATCCGGGCTTGTTGGGCCTCGCCCAACTCCACCCCGGTCTTGGCCAATTCCATGAACATTTTTTCCCCCCGTTTGCGGGGGCCGAGGATCCCAATATAGGCCAGGTCGGTCTTGAGGAGTTCGGTCAAAATGGCCAGATCATAGTGGTAACTGTGCGACATGAGCAGGGCGGCCGTGCGGGGGCGCACCACGATGTGGGCGGCTGCGGCGTGGCGGGGGATCATCCGCACTTCATCGGCGCCCGGAAACCGCTTGGGCGACAGGTGGGCGATGCAGTCGTCGGTCACGGTGACGTGCCAACCCAGCGACTTGGCCAGCGCGACCAGCGGCACCGCATCGTAGCCGCCACCAAAAATCAGGAGCCGGATGGGCGGTTGCAGTACTTCGACAAACACCTCAGCCACGCCGTTGGCCAGGGGATAGGTTTTGGCCACCGATTGGCCCGTTCGGAGCAGTTCGGCAGCTTCGGCCAAAATTTGGGCGTTCAATCCCGCATCGGGCAGTTGGCGCAGCAGTTGGCCGTCGGCTTGGCGCATCAGGCGGTCGCCGGGCTGCACCGGGCTGCCCTCGGGCGCGGCGTACACCGTCGCGATCAGTTCGGGCACTTCCTTGCCCACAAAAGATCGGAGGAAAGCAATGTGGTGGTTGGTGTCGGCCTGATCCAGCGGCTCGATCAGGACATCGATGATTCCGTTGCAGCCCAGGCCCACCCCGAGGCTGGTCGCGCCGGAGTCGTCCATTGTATCATAAGTGACCAGCCTGGGCTGGCCCGCCAAGATCACCTGCCGGGCTTTGCGCAGGGCATCGCCCTCGAGGCAGCCCCCGCTGATGGCGCCCGTCCAGCGGCCGTCGTCGGTCATCAGCATCCGCGCCCCGGGCCGGCGGTAAGCGGATCCTTCCACCCGCACCACCGTGGCCAGGGCTGATTTGCGTTGACTAAAATCGATCTGATCATACGTATCGATCAGGCGGCGGAGTTCGATCATTTTAGCGGTTGGAAGTGAAATGATTGCTTGAAAGATCCAATGGTTTTTTGCCCGTAAAGTTTGGGGTATTGCGTGCTTACTGTTCTATAATGATTGGCAGCAATTCGCGGCTCAAGCCGAGCATTTGGCTGGGCCAGCGGACTGAAATGGTGTTGGGATATTGATATTTAGCGCTTCCCTGACACCCAAAGTTAGCCAGAAATGCCAACATTCAAATCGCGCCACCTGATCGGGTACGTTTTCAGGCCCAATTTTTCCAACCGGAAATGAAAAGTGGGGTGCAGACTTCTGGCAAGCCATTCGGAACGGTTCCTCGGCGGTTCGGTCAAGGCTTGTTGCGCGTAAATTTGATGATGCGCAATCAAAGCTAGTCGACAACTTATTGCTAATTAAGTTATTGACAATCAATATTTTGACTCTAAAAGTACTGACAAATCAAGATCGTTGGCCCATTTATTTGGGCGACGCAAGCCAGTTTGCCGCCCCGCATTGCAACGAAGATCCACCAACCTTCGTCTTAACTAGGTATCAACGTTTCGATTTCCGATGAAAAATCACTTTTTGCTTGTTTTCTTGCTATTGATCGGGCTTTCAACGCTGCAAGCCTGCAACCGGGCCGAGGATGCCCCTGCTCCAGCAGCTTGCACCATAAAGGCCACTTTCCGCAACAATATCTGTGGGGTGGGCGTCTGGGGCGCGTATGTATTGGAGCTTGAAAACGGCGAGATTGTCCAGCCATGGGATGCCCCCGCCAGTGTGGCCAACTTAGTGCCCACGAGCAACCAGGTGGTGCGGGTGACGGTGACCACCGTGCCGCGCGATACCCGTTATGACAATACGATCGTCTGCTTGGCGATTGGACCTTATAGCGACAAAATTGCCCGGCAAGTCCGCGTTGATTGTATTTCGGCCGATTCCTCCAAATAGTTTTCTTGGTTTTTGGGTTGTCAAAGGCCGTTTCAGACGAGACGGCTTTTGGCTATGCGGGCCGTTACCACCCAAAACAGTATTTTGCGGGCCAAATGAAACCATCTCCTTTGGCCAGATTGAGATCTTGGCTTGCCCGTGCCGATGCCTACTTGGGTTTGCAATTGCTGCTGGCGCTGGGCAATGCATGCCTGCTGGCCCGTTTACTGCTGTTGGCAGGCGATGCTTATCCGTTCACCGATGATCATTGGTTTTTGGAACTCACCCCGGAGCGGGGCGGGTGGGGCACGGCCAAGTTCCTCTATGCTACTTGGGGCGGGCGTTTCGGCGCTTACCTCATCACTTGTGCCGTGGTGGAGGGCTATCAAGCTTGGGGCACGCTGTTTCATTATTATGGGCCGTTGATCCTTGGTTTGGGGTTTTTTATTTACAAAAACGTTGCCGTTTGGGCCGATAAACGCTCGCTTCGCTTCCGGTGGCACCAGTTTACATTGGGCAATATCGCCGGGCTGATCGTGGGTGTATGGTGGCTGGCCGCCCCCGAAATCAGTGCTTTTTACTGGTTGTGCGCCTCGGTATTGTATTATGGCGGCATATTGTCGGCCCTTGTGGCGTTGTACCTCCTTTTTGCCAAACTGCACTCGATTTGGATTGTTTTGCCATTCCTTTTCCTCACTGCGGGCTATGCCGGCAACTCAGTGGAAACCTTTGGCACTACTTGGTTGATGGGGCTGGGGGCCTACTTTGGCTATGTGCTGTATCAACAAAAAAACCTGGGAAAAATTAACTTGCTACACCTCACCAAGGTCGGCTGCGCATTAGCGGGGGCGGCGATGGGCTGGGCAATATTGATGCTGGCCCCCGGCAACTCGGTTCGGATGCAGTATTTTCCCAACGGTGGCTGGGTTCATTTGGCCCAAAACCTGCGGCGGAACCTGCCTTATTTCTTGACTGAGCAACTACCGGAAATGTTGTTGCCCTATTCATTTTTGACGATTATCTTTTTTTATTTGGGCAGTCAGGTACAGAAACGCCCGAGTGGGCCCGAGCCAGATCTGGCCCGTCAACTGGTCATCGGGCTGGCAGTGGTGGCAGGGTTGATCCTGTGCGCGCTCTTGCCCCCGATCTTTGCCACGGGCGGGGTCGGCCCGGGGCGCAGCATGGCCGGGATCGCGTTTCTGCTGCTATTGCTGGTAGCCTATTTTTCGCTCCGGGTGGGGCAGTTCGCCGTTTTTCCCCGTCGGGTGGCCTTTTTGTTGGCCCTGGTTTTTGGGCTGGCCTACAGCTACAAGCAACGCTCGGATCTGCTCAACCACCGGGCAAGAACCCATCGGTTCGCAACCGAATACGGTGCTAGGCTGGCCTACTTGCGCCAACTAAAAGCGGCTGGCCAGCGTGCCCCCGTCACGCTCAAACGGGTAACGATGCCGCCCAGTATTTTCCCATTCAGTGAACTTAGCCCTGATCCAGCCCAAAATGAGGCATTCCAACGGGCTTACCAGTTGGATTTTCCGGTGCGGATTGAGTGACACGGCCCGGCCGGAGCACTCGGCGAGACTGGGCGGCTTTGCTACCGCGCGGGGGTTGCTGGCACTGGGAACTTTGTGCCCCGGGTTTTATCGCCCGAGCCAATTAAGCGCCGTAAAATTTGCCCAACGGTTATGAGCTGACCATCCGGCCTTCCAGCTCGGCAATGCGCTGTCTGTATCTTCGCTCTTTTAGCTCGGCTTCCTCAATGGCCGATTGGAGTTGTTCAAAACGCAGCTGCATCTCTTCTTCTCGGGATCCGAGCAGTTTGCGCTGGTAATCGGCATCTTCCAATAGTTTGAGGTTATTGGCACTGTTCCGGTGTTCAGCGATTGCGGCAGCCAGCGCTCGCCCCATTCTCTCCAACACCACCTGCTCGTGGGTGGCCAAGATATGAAAAGCGGCCACCTCGATGATGCCCTCCACTTGGTCATTGTGCAACAGGGGCACTATCACCAACGAAGTGGGACTGGCCTCGCCCAAACTGGAAACTATTTTTACATAATTTTCCGGTATTTTGGTCAAGGTGAGGCTGGTTTTTTCCTGATAGACTTGGCCAATCAAGCCCGCTTTGGCCGAAACCCGTTGTCGGTGGAACTTTTGGCGATCCCAAGCGTAGGCCGCTTTGAGCTCCAACTCGGCCTCGCCCGATTCTCCGGTTTCAGCCACGTAGAGCCCGCCTTGATTGGCCTTTATCACCTTGACCAGATGAGCGATTAGCTGCGGGTAGGCGCGTTGGAGATCCCGGTTTTGTTGCAACACTTCATTCCATTGGCGCAGTTGTTCGCTGGCCCAGCTTTGTTGCTCATCCACGGCTTTGGCTTTCTGCAACTCCCCCATAGCCTCCTCCATTACTTTTCGCTGGGCCTGGGCGTCGGCTTGCTGTTTGGCCAGATCCTCCAGTACTTTGCCATTGGCTTTTTCATTTCGCCTGATGGAACGATGCAAGAGCAACAAAGAACCCACCATGAAGAAGAAAGAAAAAATGATGCGCACAAGCTGTTTATCAAATAAAATAAACTCATTGTAGTCAACTAATCGGGGGAGCAGGCCGGAAAGAAAGGGGATTGAAAGCGTCCAGGTGATGTTCAAGGCCAAGGCCCAATAAATCAGGCTGCGTTCACGATAATCGAAAAGAACGAAGATAATCGAGCAGATGCCAAGCGAAAGGGTAAAAATTGAAGGGGGCGGAAACACCCCCGGTGGAGTGGCAAGCAGTGAGGGCGATGAACCGACTAGCGTGCCCAGCGTAATAATCAATAACCGGGAAGCTTGGTGCCAGCCCATGTGGTTGAACCAGTACATAATAAAAATGATCACCATGGCACTACCCCCAAACAAGGAAAGGACGCCACCCCCGGCCGAAATCATGATGGGAAGGCAAACGATGATCAGGCACGCCAATACTTGGTTGGTCAGCCGGATCTTTTCGTTGATATAGGGCGGAAAATTATTTTGTAAACCAATAGTAGATATTTTCTTCCACATAACGGAGTAGTTTAGCTAAAATTATAGGCAGCCCAAGGGCCGGACAATTCTATTTCGGCTTCTTTGGCGAGGTTCGCCGGCATTAGTTTGGCCACTATTGATTCGAACTCGGCCACTTTTTCATCAACCAATAAAAAGGCAGCATTCAGCACCATGTCGTCTTCCCGCCCACTGGCCCGGCGCGATCGCAAAGGGTTGACCTTGGCTTGGCTGGCCATTCCGGCCAAAGTGGCATAGAGGCCATCCACCCATTTGCCAACGGCCAATTGCTCGCTCTCGGCCACCAACTGGGCCCTTTTCCGACCGAGCAGGAATGCCCTGCCCGGGGCGGCTTGGGCCATTTCAGCATCCAAGGCGGCCAGTTGGGGAAAGTGGGCGGGGTCCACCAAGTGGGCTGCCGCGCCAGTGCCCAGGTATACTTTGAGCCCGTACTCGGACTTTCCGCGCAAATAAGTCAATTTTTCCCGAAAAGCGGCCTCTTGGGTGCTCAATGCATGGACAAGATTGGTATTATCTGCAAATAAGCTCGCAAATTTAAAGGGCAGCACCGTGGCCGATCGGATGGCCAGATCGATGACTGCTTGGTGCCGGGCGGCCTTGACGGCCAACCATTCCATGTTTTGTAAATTCAAATCGATGGCCGCTTCCCCAAACTCAGCTTCAGGAACGTGGCTGATCAAGGCAAAAAAATCAGCCTCGGCATGAAAAATCAGTTCCGAAAATTCGTCTGGCAGGGCAAAAGGCCGATCACAAACGGCAAAAAGATAAATCAGCGGGCTGGACATACACTATTTTTGATTTTACAAAGTTATTAGATAAATCTTACTTGTGTTTTGTTTGATCGGCTTTTGCATTTCTTTGAAATTAAAATGCTGATTATCAAGTAATTAAATTGTTGATACCAATTGGCTCAATCGATCTGACAAAATTTAAGCCTGCCTGCACTTTGTTAGCGGTTCAATAACGGCATTTAACTAACATTGACCAAAATTTAAGCCGTGACAACCCAATTTTTTTTTGGTGCAAATTTGTAACGAAGTTAAAGTACAAAAGCCTGGGCAGAAGGCCAATGTAAACAAACTTCGGCAATTCCCACACTCAGTTTAGCAAAACAAAGTCGGCAACCCTTAAATGGGTTGCTGATACTTTATCCAAAGCAGATTCACCATATCGCGCCAAACCATGATCAGCAAAAGCAAGATTGCCCGTAGCTTTTACCTCCTCGCGCTGAGCATTGTTGTGCTGGCCGCCCCAGCCAAAGCAACGCATTTTGCTGTCCCGCTCGTAGATGCAGGTTACCCCAGCTTCGTGCAGTTGCCAGCCAACCAAGGTTCGCTCTTGGGCACTGCCACCGACCCAAACGGCGGTTCATTGACCACCACTTGGGTGTTTGTGAGCGGGCCCACTACGCCCAGCATCACTACGCCCGGCCAGCTCAGTGCGCAAGTAACTGGTCTCACCGCCATTGGCACTTACACCTTTCGGCTCACGGCCACCAGCGCGGGCGGATCGGCCACCACCACCACCACCATTACCGTGATCCGGCCCTCCATCCAGTTGGCCCTGGCCGCCAATTCCCGGATTGTGCTGCCCACCAACCAAGTGGCCATCGGGGCAAAAGCCTCGGTCAATGGCGGGAACATTGCCACTTATGCTTGGAGCCAAACCAACGGCCCCAGCCCAGCTACCCTCGCAGGGGCCAACACTGCCGACGCGGTGGCCAGCAACTTGGAGCGGGGCAGCTATACTTTTCGCCTTGATGTAACCGATAACTTGGGTGGCTCTGCCAGCAAGGAAATCGTGATCAATGTAATCAATGACCTTGCCGTGACTGGCTTGCGCCTCACCACTGCCGATCTGGGCAGCGATCTGGGCCGAATGGTGGACGGATCGATGGTCAATTACGTGAGCACCCCCGCCAATGATCTCAACCTGCTCCCGCTCACCAGTGGCACGATCGGCAGCGTTCAGTTTGTAGTGTATGACGGGGCCAACCAACTCTTCGGCAAAGTGAGCCAGTCCACCCCTTTTGCTTTACTGCAAAACGAAGCTTGGCCGACCCTCCCCGCCGGCAATTACACCGTTACCATCACGCCGTTTGCTGGTCCCAACATGACCGGCAATCAGGGCCAAACCCTCATCGTCCGTTTTGGCGTGAGCTTGGGCGGCAATGGGCGGGTGGAAATTGGGGAGTAACACCAGCCCCCCAAATTTTGCCCTTCCGCGTAGTCCAGCCCACTGGCTGGGCCAAAGTGAGCACCTCACAAAGAATGAGAGAGTCTCCAAGTTTGCGTAGCTTTACCCCAAACTACGCTGCGCTTCCATGAAGAAGTTTTTTTGTTGCCTTGGCTTTCAGTTCATGTTGCTCACTTTGTCGGTGCAGGCCCAGATCGTTCCGGGCAAATTCACCCGCGAAGATACCCTCCGGGGCAATATTACCCCCGAACGGGCGTGGTGGGACCTCACCTATTACGACCTGCAAATCCGGGTTGACCCGGCCAGCAAATCATTGCAGGGCAGTACCACCATCGTCTATCGGGTGCTAAAGCCGGCCCAAGTGCTCCATTTTGATCTGCAAGCCCCCCTTAAAGTGGAAAAAGTGATCCAAGCAGGGCAGGAATTGGCCTTTAGCCAGCAAGGGGAAGCCGCCTATTTTGTCACCTTGGTCCAGCCCCAGTCGGTGGGCCAGACCGGGGAATTGGTAGTTTATTATTCGGGCAAGCCCCGGATCGCCCGCAACCCACCGTGGGACGGCGGTTTTCAATGGCTCAAGGATCAAGATGGCCATGATTGGATCTCCGTCTCGTGCCAAGGACTAGGATCCAGCGTGTGGTGGCCGTGCAAGGATCACCCCGCCGATGAGCCCAACAGTATGCGGATGCGCATCACCGTACCCAAGCAGTTGACCGACGTGTCGAATGGCCGCTTGCGCCAAGTGGTTGACAATACGGATGGTACCCGCACTTTTGACTGGTTTGTGGGCAACCCGATCAACAATTACGGAGTCAATGTCAATATTGGCAATTATGCCCATTTTTCCGACACACTCCACGGCGAAGCGGGGGTTTTGTCCCTGGATTTTTACGCCTTGCCCCATAACTTGGAAAAAGCCAAGACCCAGTTTCAACAGGCTAAACCAATGCTCCGGGCCTTTGAGCATTGGTTTGGGCCGTATCCATTTTATGCGGATGGCTACAAACTGATCGAAGTGCCCTATTTGGGCATGGAACACCAAAGCTCGGTCACTTATGGCAATAATTTTGGCAATGGCTACCTCGGCCGCGATTTGTCGGGGACGGGCTGGGGGCTAAAATGGGATTTTATCATCATCCATGAATCTGGCCACGAGTGGTTTGCCAACAGTATCACCTACCGCGATATTGCCGATATGTGGATCCATGAAAGTTTTACCAATTACTCCGAAACCCTATATACCGAATACTACTACGGCAAAAAAGCGGGCAGTGAATACGTGATCGGCACCCGCCGGGGCATTGCCAACGACAAACCGATCATCGGGGTATATGGTATGAACCAGCGCGGTTCGGGCGATATGTACTACAAGGGCGGCAACATGCTCCATACTATCCGGCAAGTTTTTGACAATGATGAAAAATTTCGGCAAATGCTGCGCCTAATGAACCGGACATTTTATCACCAGACCGTGGATGGCAAACAGATTGAAGATTTCATCAGCCAGCAATTGGGCCGCAACCTCACCCCGGTTTTTGATCAGTACCTGCGCGACGTGCGCGTGCCCGTGCTGGAATATTCCCTCCGCGAAGGCCAGCTGAAATACCGCTGGACCAACAGTGTGCCGGGGTTCAACCTGCCCTTGCGGATTTTCACCCAACCTGGCCAACCCCAGTTTATCTACCCCACCAATCAATGGCAAACCCTCAAACTGCGAGCTGACAAAATGGAAGTAGATGAGAATTTTTATATCAAAATACAGCAGTTGAAATAAACTTGAAGCCAGTCTTTTGATTTTTTGGATTAATTTTTCTGATTGTCGCTGGTTTACTTTTGCGAACAGCGGAAAATCGGCATTGTTTGGGCATCAAATTAGTGGGGCAAAAAGAGGTAATGGAGCACAGTTAAACGTGATAGCTAAATATGGCAAATGTACTGATCACGGGAGCAACCGGCAATGTGGGACTGGCAGTGGTGCAAGCCCTTGCGCAGCTTACCCACGCTTTCACGGTGTATGCCGGGGTGAGGGAAATCACCAAAGACCAAGCAATGTTGGCCCAATACGGGGCCATAGCCCGCAAATTTGATTTTACCGACCCGAGCACCTATGATCCTGCCATGGCGAAGTGCGATCTGCTCTTTTTGTTGCGCCCGCCCCAACTCTCAGATGTAAAAGCAATTTTCCAACCGATCATCCAAGCGGCCAAGCGGCATGGCGTGGGCCACATCGTTTTTTTGTCGGTTCAGGGCGTCCAAAACAGCCCCATTATTCCCCACCACAAAATTGAGAAAGCGATTGTAGCGAGCGGGATTCCCTATACCTTTTTGCGACCAGCGTATTTTATGCAAAATTTTACGACCACACTGCGATCTGATCTGGTCGAGAAGCAGCGGATATTTTTGCCGGCCGGCAACGCAAAATTCACCTTGGTCGATGTGTCGGATCTGGGAAAAGTAGCGGCCCAAGTCATTGTCCAGCCTGACCGCTACCGCAATCTTGCCCTCGATCTGACTTGTGCTGAACGTTTGACTTTTCAAGAAATGGCTGAAACCTTGGGCCGGATTTTGGAAAAACCGATCCGCTACGAATCGCCCAACTTGGTGAAATTCTTTTGGCAAAAAAAGCGGGAACAAGTCCCCACCATGCTTATTTTGGTGATGATCATGCTGCATTATTTGCCCCGTTTTATGGCAGTGCCCGCCACCACCGAGTGGGTGGAAAAGATCACTGATAACCAAGCAACAACCTTCGATCAATTTGTGGCCAAAAACAAGGACTTGCTGCGCTGACGGGTGATCAATTGCTCACAAAGGGCATTTGGTAATTGAACTGCTCATCTTCCAGCAGGGTGAGGATAAAAGCGGCCAGGTCGGCCCGGCTGATCTGCGTGCTGGCATTGACTCCTACCCAGCCCACCCGGTACTTTCCGGTCTTGGGCCCGTTGGTCAGCCTTGGACCCCGTACGATCGTCCATTTTAATCCACTGTCGCGCAATACCTCATGGTGTTTGATGGCATCATTCAAGATCTTGGGCACTGCGATGGTCATGATCGTCCTGATCAATTTATCGATAAATTTGGGCTGATCCTTTTCGGGAAATGGCAACCCCCCGCCCGAAAGGGAAATGATCCGCGCCCCGTTGCTCTTTTTCATGGCCGCAATGATGTTTTTCGTCCCATTGGTCTGGAGCCATTCGGGCGATCCTTTAACGTGCCCGAACAGGCTGACCACCAAATCACTGCCCGCAATGGTTTTTTCCACCGCAGTTTGATCGAGGACATCGCCAGTGATTATCGTTAGGCGTGGGTGCGCTTGGCCGATTTTGGCGGGATTTCGCACCAAAGCGTTGATGCTGTACCCTTGGGCCAGCGCCAAGACCAGAAATTGTTGTCCGGTTAGGCCGGTGGCCCCAAACAAAGCGATTTTTTTCATTTTTGCGGTCGTTAATTTGATTTAGCCCACAAACCTAGGTATTTTTGCCGTACCTGTATTTAATGATAGTACCCACCTTTTTGTAAGTATGATCCAACCAGCCATCAAAGTAACCGCCCGCTGCCCCATCAAGACCACCATCGATCTGCTCGGCGGCAAGTGGAAGTTATTGATCTTGTTTCAGTTGGCGGGTGGCGCTTTGCGACTTTCGGTGCTGAAAAGACAAATCCCGGACATCAGTGAAAAAATGTTGATCCAGGAATTGAAACTATTGCAGGACAGCCAATTGGTGGCGCGAAACAATTTTGGCGAAGTGCCGCCCCGGGTGGAGTACGAACTGACCGAAAAAGGTCGCCAAGCTTTGCCGCTGATCGAGGCCATGGCCCGCTTTGCCAATGCGTACCAAAACCCGCAAGAGGTGGGTTAGCCGGCCATAATGCCAATTTGGCCGATTAAAGTAAAACTTTTCTTTCAATAAAGTGACCTTGATTTTGGTCCTTTGTTTCTTGACGTGATAACCAGTGAGCAAGCCGCGATTGTCACCATTTGTAGCAGGCGCAGCCATAAAGGCGATCAAATATTTGCGATAAATCATTAATTTACCGCTCCATAATTGCCAACCACCAGCCGATGAACCCATCCAGCACCCAACATTCCCAATTGGCCGAAACCTTCAATCAAGACGAAGAGCGCGTAGATTGGCACGACAAGACACTTTGGTTCATTCGCCAAAAACGCGATCGGGCAGCCCAGCAACTCCCCGAATGGGAAGCGTTGCGCACGGCAGCATCGGAAATTAAAGATAACGTGCTGGCCAATCTGGATCAGTATTTACTTGAATTTGAGGCCAATGCACTCCGAAATGGAATGAAAGTGCACTGGGCGGCCGATGCAGCGGAGCACAACCAGATCGTCCACCAGATCCTGACCGAAAACGGGGTGCGCCAAATGGTGAAGAGCAAATCGATGCTCACCGAAGAGTGCCACCTCAACGATTACTTGGCCGAACAAGGCATTGAGGTGATTGACACCGATCTGGGCGAGCGCATTGTCCAGTTGGCGGGCGAGGCCCCGAGCCATATTGTGCTGCCCTGTATCCATAAGAAGAAAGAGGAAATTGGGGAACTGTTCCACCTGCACTTGGGCACGCCCGAGGGCAACGCCGATCCTGATTTGTTGACCGCCGCCGCCCGGGAACACCTCCGCGACAAGTTCCTGACTAGGCGCGTGGCCCTCACCGGGGTCAATTTTGCCATTGCCGAAACGGGCGAGTTTGTGGTGTGCACCAACGAAGGCAATGCTGACATGGGCGTTCACTTGGCCGATGTCCACATTGCCAGCATGGGCATGGAAAAAATCCTGCCGATGCGCGAACATTTGGGGGTGTTCCTCCGCTTGCTGGCCCGCAGTGCCACCGGTCAGCCGGTCACTACTTATTCCAGCCATTTCCGGCGGCCCCGGGCCGGGCAAACCATGCACTTGGTGATCGTGGACAACGGGCGCAGCATTCAACTGGGCCGCCCTGATTTCCGCAGCTCGCTCAAGTGCATCCGGTGCGGAGCGTGCATGAACACGTGCCCTGTGTATCGGCGGAGCGGCGGCCACAGCTACCACCACGCCGTGTCCGGGCCGATCGGCGCCATCTTGGCCCCCAACTTGGACATGAAAAAGAACGCTGATCTACCCTTTGCTTCCACTCTTTGCGGCTCCTGCACGAATGTTTGCCCGGTCAAGATCGACATTGATGCCCAGCTCTACAAATGGCGGCAAATAGTGGTGCAAGAAGGTTACGTGGGCACGGGCAAGTCGCTGGGCATGAAAGCACTGAATTTCACCCTTTCGCAGCCGGCACTATTCGAAAAAGTGGGTCAAGTCGGGCGCTGGGCCATGCGTTTGGCCCCGTATTCGGTGAGCAATCCATTGAACCCTTGGTACAAACAGCGCGAAATGCCCCAAGCTCCCAAAGAATCATTCCGGGAATGGTGGGCCCGGGAGCGCGGCCAAAAAAAGCCTGAGCAAACCCCAACAACATGAAACTTGGATACGCCCGCGTCAGCACCCGCGATCAGCAAGCCCACTTGCAGCACGATGCCCTTCAGGTGGCAGGCTGTGAACGCATTTTTACCGAAACGGCTAGCGGATCGCGCACTGATCGACCGGTGCTGGCGGAGTTGCTGGCCCAAGTACGGCCGGGCGATGTGATCGTGGTCTGGAAATTGGATCGCCTGGGGCGCTCGCTCACGCATTTGGTGGAAACGGTGGGGCGACTGGTCGAACTGGGGGTGGGCCTGAAAAGCCTCCAAGATCCGGTGGACACCACCAGTGCCCAGGGCCGCTTGGTTTTCAACTTGTTTGCTTCGCTGGCCGAATTTGAGCGCGATCTGATCCGGGAGCGCACCAACGCCGGACTGGCTGCGGCCAGGGCGCGGGGCCGAGTGGGTGGCCGGCCCCGGGGACTGACCAAATCAGCGGAAATCACCGCCCATGCGGCCGCCACTTTGTACCGGGAGGGCAAGTTGTCGGTTTCGCAAATCTGCCAAAAATTGGCCATTTCTCGCAGTACGCTCTACAACTACCTTAGATTCAATCAAATAAAAATTAGTGCTTACCAAAAAAAGCCATTGGTTCCGCCCAATGCCGCGCCCGCCCAGTAAACTGATCCTGAGGGTTCCGTTGATTTGATGCGCCCCACTTTTATTGTCCACAGCGAAATGCAGGTTGGGCGGTCAGCGCCACCAAATCCTGGCAATGGCAATGAGGCCGATAAACGCCCAAATCAAATTGAGGATGGTGTTGGGGTACGCTTTTTTCTGGTACGTGTAATACATCAGCACCAAGCTGCCAAACAGGTTGAGCAGTTGGTAGGTCAGGCCATCGGAGGCCATTAATCCATTGCTGTTCAGGGCATACGCACCTACCAACAGCAGTGCACCCACCCAGCCCAAAGCTTCCAAGACATTAAAGTTGTGCATCATGGCCATCAAATGAGCACCAAAGGAACAAATATTTTCCAAGATTGGCGCGCACCAAAAAAAACCCGCAACCAGAGGCCACGGGATTTCTGACGATTACAAACTTTAAAACGAATAGTTTGGGTTGGCTAGCGGTTCAGCAGCGTTACTTGATCACAAAAGTTTGTTCCAACACCTTACTGTCATTTTCCACTGTCACGGTATATGTACCGGCTTTTAGGCTGGAAATGTTATACTTGCGGGCGAAGTTGTCGCTCTCGTTGTGCTCACTGTACAAGAGTGTGCCATTGCTGTCCCTAACTGTGATGTAGGTTCCTTCTTCACCGCCCTGATAGGCCACTTTGAACATACCATTAGTCAGGCTGGCCGAGATGTAAGCATTAAAGGGAGCGGGGTTCAATTTGGCTCCCCCCACCGCCACCCGTTCAACGGTTTTGAACTCACCATTGCTGATTTCCACGCTGTAAACGCCCCGTCCCATTGTGGCCAAATCGTAGTTGCGCTTCAGTTCCGTAGCCTGTTTGATCCGATCCGTGTAGATCAGTTTGCCTAGCGGGCTGAATACTTTTACCGTAACATTATTGCCCAATTCATTCTCAAAAGCCAAGCGAAACTTGGTGGTCTCGCTGATAGCATAAAGACTGTAAGCAAACTTTTCGGCGGGGACTACGCGGCCTGGATCACTAGGATCGATGTTTCGGGCCATTACACTGTTGAGAGAAACAGCAACAAAGAGAACAATTACGAGTAATTTAGATATGATAGCTTTCATAGTACAAAGTATTTAGATGGACGCCGTTTGGATTGAACGACGAAGGAGTATGTGCCAACGAAATGCCAAAAATTATAACTATTTGTAAAACAGTTATTTACGATTAGTTATGAAAAAATATAACGGGAAAAATGTGCGAATGTGAACAGCCATTGATCGGGGGTGCTGCAACTGTAAATACAGATAATTTAATTAGCATTTTTTTTGCAAACCGAGAATCGGACTCCCAAGAATCTGTGAATAAATGAGGGGCGGCCAGAAGTTGTTACTATTTGGTGATTATTTGTAAAAAAAAATAATATTTCTTTCTGATTTATTGATTTATGGTTGTTTTTGTGCGCCCTTTTTTCTTGTCCAAGAGATGGTTTGGGCAAGGGAAATCCCAACAATTTACGGCTCTGTTTTAGGGAAATTGGGAAAAGGCCGGCGACGATTATTGGTGAGCTTCTTCGGTCATCAAGCTATCGTTGTAGGCGGTGCGTTCTGCGGGACTAAACTGGGCCACTTCGGCGAGCAGGCACGCTTTTCAAATGCTTTCGCTTGGCGTTTGATTGGTTATTCGTCTGTTTTGCTTAAGTTTATCAATCGGTAATGCCATTTATCATCTATATTCACCAGTTCAGCTTCCTTTTGGTGAAATTCGGCATTGGCAAACAGACAAAGTCAGTTGGTCGTGAAACACGGTCTTTTGTCGGTCTCCATCAACTCGACCACTACATTGGGCTGTTTTTGGCGTTCATCCCCAAAATCAACATCCACGACGGCCAAGGTATAACCGGCATCCACCGGGTAGTCCCAATCTTGAATGGTAAAAGTTAAGTCACAGAGTGTCCGGCTCTTGAAAAACCTTGCTTGGCTTGTTGGCGCTCCGCAATGAATTTCTCCCCAGTTTCGTTTCCACGGCACAGATCATGGATCACTTCGCGATCATGGTCGCCCACAACCAAATTTTCCGCTTTTTGCTAGGTCAATGTGGCGATTTGCTGATCGGGCAATGGGCAGTTCAAAAAGCTGACCAAGAGGTTCTTGCTGATTTCGGAGCCAAACAGTTTTGAACCCAAAATCGGTGAAGGGGTTTACCTAGTGCTCGGCCCTGGCAACCACGGTTTGGGGGAAGCCCGGGTTTCCACTTTTCTTGCCTTTGGATTGATTTAAGGCAATTGCGTTGGTGTAATCTTTTCTCAAAGATTCGGAAAAAACAGCGACTCGGATCTACGCCAGAACCGCCCAGAGCTGGCCGTTGAGTGGCCACGGGACTGGCCACAAAAATAGGCGCGCACCGTGCCCATTTGGGGTCATGGTACGCGCCTTACACCTAAGATTGGGCTGTTTTTCGCAACTGAGAGGCTAATTCGCCCAAAAAAGAAGGTATTCGCGCTTGATGAAGCGCCAACTGCCCCGCTGGCGGAACCGCCCCCGGTTGGGATCCATCACATTGATTTCCCCGTGGGGCGAGTCGGGGGCATTGACACTGTGGATGACCACCACGTGGTTGCCATTCACCGATGGCTCGTAATAGCCGATGACGACCGGGCCTTTGACCAGTTTTTCCTTGATGAAGTCAATGTCCATCTTGCCGGTGAACTTCCGGTGGCTCATGCGCACCGTGCCGGTGGCATAAAGCAGTTTCAAGTTGGCCTCCGAGACAGTGCCGTATTCGGTGCTGTTCACATCAGTGTTCCAAAAAGAGCGGAAGTCTTTGATCAAATTGATTTGATCCACTTTGGAACGGGCGGGCGACATGGCCGCCAGCCACCACTCCAACGAGGCGGCCCAACAAGCGGTTTCATCGAACTGCGCCACGGCATTTGGGTAATCGGATACTTTTAATGGCCAAGCCATACTGAAAGTGGTTTAGTGAAAAAGAAAGGTTGGTAAACCTTTAGCTAGATACTGAAATCCTTTTGGATGTCGGTATTATGCGAAAGACAAGCAAGCTACTGATCATGACAGCAGAGGAACCAAATAATGCCCAAATAAACCGATTGAGAAGGTTTAAGTGATTTATATCCTTGAAAAACAACAACTTATAGCTTTTTTAAATTGATACTTATTTATCGATGAGCCTAAAGTGAATAGATCTGGTTGAATGTCCGTTACTTGTCCAACCAAAAAAGCGGGTTTCAAACTTATTAAGTTTGAAACCCGCTTTTTTGCAATTGGTTGGCTAGGAAAAACCAACGGTTTTGGGCCGGAACCGTGCGTGCTAGCTGATCACCCACTCTTCTGGTTTGTCGGCGGTGGCTTCGGTGATGCTCAGGATGCTGCCCTTGGGCAATTTCCCATTGACGATCATGCGGCTGATGGGCCGGCGCAAAAAGTTGCGGATGGCCCCTTTCAGCGGGCGCACGCCGTAACGCGGGGTAAACCCGGCCATGGCGATGTACTTCTTGGCCTCGGGGGTGAGCGCGAGCGTGATGCCTTGCTTGCCCATCAGGTCGGTAAGGCTCTTGAGGTGGATCTCAAAAATCTTGACCACGTTCTCTTCCGAAATGGGCGCAAACGGCACAATCTCGGTGAGGCGGGCCAAGAACTCGGGCCGGAAATACTTGGCCATGATCTCCATCAAATCCTGTGACTTTGGCACTCCGCCGTCTTGGAAGCTCTTGATGATGTGTTCTTGCCCGATGTTGGATGTGAACAGGATCACGGCGTTGGAAAAGTCGCCGATTTTGCCCAGCCGATCGGCGAGTTTGCCCTCATCCAAAATCTGGAGGAACAGGTCAAACACCGAGTTGTGCGCTTTTTCGATCTCGTCAAACAATACCACGGAATACGGCTTCTCGCGGATTTTATTGACCAGCATCCCGCCTTCTTCGTAGCCCACGTAGCCCGGAGGCGCCCCGTAGAGCAACGCGGCCGAGTGTTCTTCCTTGAATTCGGACATGTCAAAGCGGATGAGGAAACTCTCATCGTTGAACAAGAAATCGGCCAGTGCCTTGGCAATCTCAGTCTTGCCCGTGCCCGTGGGGCCCAGCAAGAAAAACGACCCGATCGGCTGCCCAGCCTTGAGCAAGCCCGACCGGCTTTCCAATATGGCTTCGCACAACGCTTTGACGGCGTAGTCTTGGCCCACAACGCGCTGTTTCAAAATCTCGTCCATGCCCAGCAGTTTGTCGCGCTCCTTGCCTTGGAGTTTGCCCAGCGGAATGCCCGTTTTGTGGGCAATCACGGCGGCGATGTCCGCCTTTTCCACGGTTTCCTTTTTGGTTCCCGTCAAATCCAGCAAGCTGGACAGTGTGGCATAAATGTGTTCGCGCAGCACATCGGTCGAATCGATCTCGTTTACATCGGTATCGTCTTCCAACTGGTTCATCAAAATGTGGCTCACTTTGTTTTTCAGTTGGGCGTGGAACCAGCGGAGTTCGCGCAACAGTTCCACTTCCTCGACCACCGACAGCCGATCCAGTTCTTCTTTCAGGGCCTCTAGTTCAGCCCGCGATCCTTCGTCCATCATTCGGATGGCAGCCATGGTGCGATCCACCAGATCCACGGCGGCATCGGGCAGGCGGCGATCCTTGATGTAGCGCTTGGCCAGTCTGACTGCTTCGCCCGCTGCATCGGCGGCCACTTTGAGGCCGTGGTGTTTTTCGTAAAACGGCAGGATGTGTTGAATCATCCGGGTGGCCGTGTCCAAGTCGGGCTCTTCCACGCGCAGCAGTTCAAAGCGGCGGTTGAAGGCTTCGTCAGATTCAATGTACTTGCGGTATTCGTCGTTGGTGGTGGCCCCGATCATGGTTATCTCGCCCCGGGCCAGTTCGGGCTTGAGCAGTTGGCTGGCCCCAGTCCCGACGGATCCCTTGCTGTCCAGCAGCACATGGATCTCATCGATGAACAAGATGGCCTTGGGGTATTGCTTCACTTCTTTGAGGATGCCTTTCAGCCGCTCTTCCACTTCGCCCTTGTAGCTGGCCCCCGCCACCAGTGCGCCCAAATCGAGCTCGAACAATTGGGCATCTTGCAAGTGGGGAGGCACTTTTTTGTTCACAATGTTGAGGGCAAAGCCATCGACGAGCGCCGTCTTGCCCACCCCCGGTTCACCCACGATGATGACGTTGGGCTTGGTGCGGCGGCCCAAAATTTCGGCCACCATCCGTGTTTCGCGATCCCGGCCAATGATTGGATCGAGCTTGCCCTCGGCAGCCAGGGCCGTTTTATTGGTGCAATATTTATACAATGCCCCGGCGGCCCCGCTGTTTGGCTTGGGTTCGGTGGGGTTGAGGGTTTTGGTCTTTTCCGTCCCAACAGCCGATTTGACCGAACTTTCTTCCACGCCCGCGTCCAAGACTTCCTTTTGGGTGATGGGCACACTCTTCAACTGGTCGTGGGTGAAGGCCAGCCCCGGCTTGAGCAGGGCTGCCAGCACGCACAGCGGATCGGTGAAATCTTTGGACAATTGCATTTGGATCAGGTCGGCCATTTCCATGGCTTGGCGCACTTGGCCATTGCCGGTAGGGGTTTCGGGAGTGCGCACTGCTTTGGGCAGGCCCTCGATGCGCACCTCGGCCCAATCGCGCAGGTAACCCACATCTTTGCCGATCGAGGCCAAAAGCGAGGCTAGGCCCACGTCATTGTGCAGAAGGGCGAAGAACAAATGGGGGGGAGCCACTTCCCCGTGCATATTTTCTTTGGCCAGTGACTGGCTGATTTGGATCGCGTGGCGAAGGGATTCAGAATACGGCATGGAAAAAAAAATAGTTTAGTGGATTGTAACCCGGTAAAGATAAGAGGTTTGACGGAAAGCTAAAATGACACGCGCAGTTTTTTTTCTTGGACGGTCTTTTTACCACTTGTCGCGGGGCAAATTAGTGGATAAAATGGCATTTTAGCGTACCCGAGATGGTTCTACTCAGTCTAAAATCGGCCTTTCAACGGTTTCTTGTTGAAAAAAATAGCACTGGATTTTATTGAATTTTTGGCAATTGGCGCAGGGGAAATCTTCGGGTACTTTTTCGGGCCAAAGACAACTAGCGGAGGATTGCTGACTCTTACACTTTAAACGGTTACAAAATCAACTTTTCACCAACCAGCCGCTGTTTTTTGGCCCCAATGCAGGCCAGTGCAAACCGCCGTCCCAGTCTGGCGACTTTCTTTTCTTTTGCTTGCTCAAGAGGAAGGAAACAAATGAAAAAGGCCCTTGCACAAGGCCGTTCCCCGTACGAGCCGGATCGTCGCCCACCCGAAACATCGGATCGTCGAAACGTCGCTGCGCCAAGATCCCCGCCCTCACAAATGCCAGACCACCAACGCCGGGCATTTGCACTGGCAAAAAAGTTAAGCGCGAGGCCGTTCACGGTGTGCCAGCTTAGCGGATGACAGGGCAAAAAAAGAAGCTGCCTGTTCGGGCAGCTTCTTTTTTATTGATATTGGGGCAAAACTAGTACCCAGTATTTTGCACCAAGCTCTTGTTGGTGTCAATTTCGCGCTGGGGGATGGGCAGCACCAACCGATCGGAGTTGTAAGGGAAGGTGGCGTTCACCGCGGTGCGGGTGCGGCGCAGATCGTGCACCTGCTGGCCCTCGAAGGCCAGTTCCAGTTTGCGCTCCCGCAAGATGGCAGCCAAGGTGAGGCTGGTCAGGGCGGGCAACCCGGCCCGTTGGCGGATCAGGTTGAGGTCGGCCGCTGGCGAAGCCCCCACTTGAGTATTGAGCCGGAAGTTGGCCTCGGCCCGGGTCAGGAGCATCTCCGTGATGCGGAGCACGGGCACATCGCCGTACAGGTCGCGGTGCTTGGAAGTAAACGTGTTGATACCGGTGCGGTAAAAGAAATCCCGCCGCAGATCGCCCGTTTCGTACAGGGCCAAATGTTTGGTCTGGATGCGCACATCGCCCCGGCCTTGAAACGCCGAAGACGCGTAGTAGGTGTTCATGGCGTTGGTTCCGTCCTGATCGGTGATGGTGACCCGGAAAATGTGCTCCCGGGCATAGTCGGCCGCGCCTTCCACAAACGCATCGCCAAAAGCCCGAACCGGAACAAACCGGCCCGAAGTGATCACCCGGTTGGCGGCATCACGGGCGGCAGCGAAGTTGCCCTGCATCAAGTACACCCGCGAGAGCATGGCCGCTGGGGCAAAGCGGTTGGCATAAATCCCGTTGGTGATGGGCAGTTGCTGCTCGGCCTTGGTCAGGTCGGCAATCACTTGGGTATAGATTTCGCCCACCGTGTTGCGGGGTTTATTGTCCGCCTCGGTCACTACGCGGGTTGGGGTCAACACCAAGGGTACGCCCGGTGCCCCGGAATTGCTGCCCTCGTCCCAAGTTTTACCAAACATTTTGACCAGCTCGAAATACATGGCTCCCCGGATGAACAACGCTTCGCCCTCCACTTTGGCCCGGTCGGCCTGGTTCACTTTGTCCAGTGCGCCCAGCACGTTGTTCGCAATGTTGATGGTGCGGTAGGCATTGGTCCAAATATTGAGTATCACCGTGTTGGTGGTGGTGATCGACTTGCGCCACAGTTCATCCAAGGTGGAGAACGTGCCCCCAAAAACTACTTCGCGGTCATCGCCCAAGAATTCGCCAGAATACTGGATGGCCCCGCCATATAAGTTGACGTTCGACATCGCATCATACGCGCCCACCAGCGTGACTTTGACCGATTGGTCACTGGCCAACGCCTGGTCCTCATCCACATTTTGGGTGGGTTCTACATTGAGCCGGTCGCCGCAAGCAAAAGTAAAGAGCAGGAGCAAGGCCAGCAGTCCATTTGATTTTATATATTTTGCCATTTTGAGTCTGGGTTTAAAATTGGGGAGAAAGATTGGTTAGAAGCCGACATTGATCCCGAACGTGATGGTGCGCGGTTGGGGGGACGTATAAAAGTCGTAGCCCTGGGCGATGTTGCCCACAATGTCATCAGCGTTCACTTCCGGATCCCAGCCTTTGTAATTGGTGAAAGTGGCCAAGTTTTGCGCCGTCATGAACACCCGGGCGGAATTCATCCGCACTTTGGCGATCAACGACTTGGGCAAGTTGTAGGACAGGGTCACGTTGCGCAACCGGACAAAGCCGCCGTCGTAGATAAACCGGCTGGAAGGTTGGGCCCCATTGTTGAAAAACAACCGGGCTTCGGGGATGTCAGTGTTGCGGTTGTCGGGCGTCCAGGAGTTCAACTGATCAGCGGTCTGGTTGTCTTCAAACCGGCCATTGGCCGAGGAGAAGCGGCCCACGCCATAAAAGTTGAGCTTTTGGCCCAGTTGGGCAACAAAGAAGACACTCAGTTCCAAGCCTTTGTAGCTGAAGGTGTTGGTAACGCCACCCGCCCATTTGGGCAAGGGGTTGCCGGCTACCACCCGTTGGGCTTGGTTATACGTTCGGGTGGTAGTGCGATCCAGCGTTCCATCGGCCAAAGTGGTGTTTCTGAACCACAATGCGTTGCCGTTCTCTGGGTCCACGCCGGCATACTCAGCGGTGAAATACGTGCCCAAAGGTTCGCCTTCCACGGCGCGGCTCATATTGTTCAAGCCGCCTTCAATGATCTGGCCGCCCAAATTGGTCACTTTGTTGAAGTTGCGGGCCATGTTGATGCTGGTGTTCCATTTGAAATCGCCCACGAAGTTGTTGGTGTTGAGCACAAACTCGACACCCTTGTTTTCCATCGCCCCGATGTTGCGCACTTGGGTGGTGAAGCCCGTCGATCCTGGCACGTTCACATTGAGCAACAGGCCGGTGGTGTTTTTCTGGTAATAGTCGATCTCGCCCGTGATCCGGTCGTTGAGGATGCCGTAATCCAGGCCAATGTCCCACTGGTCGGTCGTTTCCCAGCTCAGGTTGGGGTTGCCCAATTGGGTGGGAGCTTGGCCGGCATTGCCTGCGTAGCCCGCTCCCCCGAACAATCCCCGGGCGGGGAAGTTGCCGATTTCGGCATTGCCCGTGCGGCCAAAGCTGGCGCGGAGTTTGGCAAAGCTGATGACATCGACGTTGGCCAAGAAGTTTTCTTCCGAAATCACCCAGCCAGCCGACACGGCCGGAAAGAAACCATATTTACTATCATTCCCAAACCGGCTCGATCCATCCACCCGGCCGCTGATCCCCAGCAAGTACCGATCGTTGAATTTGTAGTTGGCCCGCAGGAAGTAGGACAAGAAACGGAAATTGGTTTCGGTGCTGCTGCCATCGGTTTTCCGGGCTGAGCTCGCAATCATGCGGTAGGCATCGGAAGGAAAATCGCGGCCTTCGATGAAGTTGGTCTTGGTCTGTGACTGTTGGTAGGATGTCCCCGCCACCAGGTTGATCGTGTGCTTGCCGGTGGTCAGATCGTAGTTGAAGAAGTTGTTGGTGTTGTAGTTTTCCACCCGGGTAAACAGGTTTTGGCCCAAGCCCAGCGGCGCACCAAAATTGCGTTGGGTCTTGCTGTTGTAGTACAATTCTTCCTGCTGGTTGAGCAGATCCACCCCAAATTCAGACCGGAACGACAATCCTTTGACGATCTCCAATTGGCCATAAACGGTGCTGATGTTGCGGTTCACCAACGTGTTGTAATAGGCATTGCCCAAGTTGATCAATGGGTTGTAGTAAGCCGGCAAACTGATGTCGCCGGGGGGCATCCCCACGGGCAGGCCAGTGGCCGGATCGATGAGCGGGGTGATGGGCGGCAGGGCCACCATTTGCATCGGGTTGTCAAACTGGCGATCACCGGACACCCGCTGGTTGAGGGTGCGGGTGAGGCCCATATTGACCCCGATCTTGAACTTGTTGGACACGCGGTGTTCCAAGTTCATGCGGCCGGCCACCCGTTGCAGGGCGTTGCCGATCAAAATGCCCTTCTGATCCAAGAATTGGCCCGACACAAAAAACGAGGTCTTGTCGTTGCCCCCGTTCAGGTTCAGGTCATATTGGTTGAGGGGGGCGTTTTGGAAAGCCGCCTTGCCCCAGTCGGTGTCGGCATTGGCCACTCCCAGGCTTTGGGACTCGAAAAAGCTTTGCATGTAGGCCGTGTACGAATCGGGGTCATTGGTCGGGATCCCGTCGATCCGGTCGGAGTTGGCCGCCGCTTTCAAGTAGTAATCCCGGTATTCGGCGGCATTGAGGAAGCGCACAGCGCGCGAAGGCTCGCTGAAACCGTACTGGGCGCCAAAGTTGATGTTGGTCCGGCCAGCCTTGCCGCGCTTGGTCGTGATGAGCACCACACCGTTGGCGGCCCGGGAACCATAAATGGCCGCCGAGGAAGCATCTTTCAAAATTTCCAACGACTCAATGTCCTGGGGATTGATGTCGGCCAAGGGATTGGTGGCCCCGCCGAAACTACCCAAATCCTGGGTGGTCAAGGGGATGCCATCAATGACGTAGAGCGGTTCGTTGGAGGCCGAAACTGAGGACTGGCCCCGGACGCGGATTTGAATGCCCTGGCCCAGCTTGCCACCACCCGCATTTACGACCACACCGGCCGCTTTGCCCTGAAGCGCATTGTCAAACGTGGGCACGGGCATGTCTTTGAGATCGTTGCTGGTCACTTTGGCAATGTTGCCCGTTACGTCCCGTTTGAGCTGCTGGCCAAAACCCGTCACGATCACTTCGCTCAATTGGCGCACATCGGTTTCCAAAACGACTTCAAGGCTGGTCTGGCTGCCCAGCTCAACTTCCTTCGTGGTGAAGCCGACGAAGGAGAACACCAACCTGGTGGTGCCCGATGGAACCGAAATGCGGAACTTGCCGTCGGAGTCGGTCACTCCCCCGGTGTTTGAGCCTTTGGCCAGCACGTTTACCCCCGGCAGGGCTGACTTGTCGTCCGCCGAGGTCACGGAGCCGGTAATGGTCCGTTCTTGCGCAAACAGACAGGCGGTAAGGAATACGCTCAGTATTCCGGTAAGTAGAAATCGCTTCATCATTGTAAAATTGGTGAATAAAACAAAAAAAGTAAATTAAAAAATAGTCTTGCCCCTTGAGGTAGCCATCGGCCGGAGGATCCACAAAGCGGTTATGGTAAAAAGTGTGGGTGCGGACAATAAAAAATAGGCGTCAAAGAACAAAAAATCAGGCAGCTCAATCAGGCTTAGCGCCGAAAAAGGAATGAATCACCAGCAGGATAGGCAAAGTGGATTCGAGTTTCATGTAAGCGGTGGGTTGGTTGCGGTAATGTTCTAATAACCTTGTTGTAACGCAAGTTAGGGTAAATAAACTTGAGTTTCCAAGAAAAAGCAGTGATGTTTAAGATAATCAGGGTTAAATATTCGCAAAAAACTGCTGAATGCGGCTTTACGCTACCAAATAGCCTAAAATGAAATGAGAAAATCCGGCCAAAATCCGGGCGGGCCAAGCCGATCCAATCTCACGGGTGATGAATCGGCGGTGCACAATTGATCGCTTTTGCTTACTTTTAGTGCCCAAACTTGACCCAAACAACCATGACACCATTTACCGCCGAGCTGATCGGCACAATGCTACTGATTATCCTGGGCGACGGCGTAGTGGCCAGCGTCGTCCTCCACCAAAGCAAGGCCCAAAACGCGGGCTGGATCGTGGTCTCCTTGGCTTGGGGCTTGGCGGTGGCCATCGGGGCCTATTCGGTGGGGAACTACAGCGGCGCCCACCTCAACCCCGCACTCACACTGGCCCTGGCCGCTTCGGGCACCTTCGCGTGGGAAAACGTGCTGCCTTATCTTACGGCCCAATTCATCGGGGCTTTTCTGGGCGCAGTGGTGGTGTATCTCCATTTCTTGCCGCATTTCAAGGCTACCCCGGATCAGGCGGGCAAACTGGCGGTTTTTTGCAACAGCCCAGCCATCCGCCAGCCCTTTGCCAATCTGTTGAGCGAATTCATCGGCACATTTATGCTCGTGCTGGGCATTTCGGCCATCGGGGCCAACCAACTGGCCCAAGGATTGAACCCGTTGCTGGTCGGTCTGCTGGTGGTGAGCATCGGCCTGTCGTTGGGTGGCCCGACGGGGTATGCCATCAACCCGGCCCGGGACTTGGCCCCCCGGCTGGCCCATTTTCTGTTGCCGATTGCGGGCAAGGGTGGTTCCGACTGGGGCTACGCGTGGGTGCCGGTGCTGGGCCCGGTGTTGGGCGGGGCCTACGGGGCGGTTTTCTACCAACATTTTTTCAAGGGGGTTGATCAGGGGTGGCTCTTCTGGGGGCTGAGCGCCGTGGCCGCCCTGCTGGCCGGGGGCGCACTGTTCCGCGATCTGCGCAGTTGAGCGCGTGGGAGTTGGCAACGCCCTGCAAACCCAACTCAATCTGTGGGGCCGATCCGCTCGTTGCGGTATTGTTCCACCAAAGATGTTTGGGCAAAAAGGTTAAAAGGCCCCCCCAACAGGAGGGCAGCAATGAGTAGTTTTTTCATGAGGTTAGCGTTTACGTTTTAAAACATCAAGGTCAAAGCGGCCATCAGTAATGTTTACCGTATGCTTAGTAGTAGGATTGAAGGCCTGTAATTCAAAGGTGCCTGAGAAAATGCCCCGCACGGTGTCGCAGCGGGTCAGGTTAAACCAGCCTACATGGGTGGAGGTAGTCACGTAGCCTGCCCCCGGTTCAAAATATTGGATATAGCCTGGGGTGTAGAAGTCGTTAGTAAACGGCCGGGCATCATGGTCAACCTTGTACCGTCCTACCTTAGTGGCATTTTTTACCAAGAAGAAGAAGCCTTGGCCTCCATTGGCGGTGGCCATGATGTTGAAATATCTACCCCCACGCAAATCCATAAACCCAAATTCAAGTGGCGGGTAGGCGTTCCAAACTCCCGTGGCTTTGCTGGGCACAAAGGGCTGGCCGTCCACGTAGCAGCCAAAGGTTTGGGCCCCCACCTCGGTAATGGCGAGGGGGTCGGGCGGGGTGCAGGTGGTGAGGAGCAGGGCGGCTAGGAGCAGAAAAAAGGCTGGTTTTCATCGGAGGTGGGTTAGCGGTTTTGGGTTCGGTTAAGGTCAAAACGCCCGTCAGTAATGGTGACGGTCTGCTTGGTCGCTGGGCTGTAGGCCCGGAGCTCGAAAGTACCAGAATAGATGCCCCGCACAGTATCGCAGCGGGTCAGGTTAAACCAGCCCACGTGGGTGGAGGTGGTCACGTAGCCTGCCCCCGGTTCAAAATATTGGATATAGCCTGGGGTATAGGAATCTTGCGTCATAGGGCGGGCGTCAAAGTTCACCTTGTACTGTCCGACTTGGGTGGCACCCTTCACAAAAAAGAAAAAGCCCCGGCCGTCGCTGGCCCCGGCCTCAATGGAAAAATAGCGGCCCCCCCGGAGGCTCTCAAAGCCAAACCGGATGGGGGAAGGGGTGTTCCACCCTCCCTTGGCTTTGCTGGGCACAAAGGGCTGGCCGTCCACGTAGCAGCCAAAAGTATGCGCCCCCACCTCGGTAATGGCGGGCAGGGGGTCGGGCGGGGTGCAGGTGGTGAGGAGCAGGGCGGCTAGGAGCAGAAAAAGGTTGGTTTTCATGAGGTGCAATAGTTTAGTCTGCTAAGTTGAGTCCGTTTTGGCGAAAAAAATACGCTACATCACCATTGGCAAAGGTGAAAATAAGCTCCCAAAAATAGTTTGTGCTTATGTTTACCAGATATTCGCCACTACCGGTGGTCAGTGCTGAAAGGGGAATGGTAATTAGGGTATCAGACCCTGACTGCGTCCCATTACGGACGGTGATACTGACCAGCGGATTAGTCGGGTTGTTGTGAAAAAACAGCTCCCGGGTAAATTTGAGGGTAAGCGGCCCCCTTTTGACACTGGTGGCCAATATGCTGGGGTACAACACTGTTTGCTGCACAAACACGAGCCCGGGCACTGCCGGGTTGTGGATTAGCCGATCGTCGCTGGTCAAGGTCAGAATGCCCAGATCAAGGGCCCAAGGATTGAGCATATTGTAGTCAAAGTGGAGGATGCCTACGGGCACCACATTGGGGGCGGTGTGCCGCATGATCCGGCCAGTCAAAAAGGCGGGATCCATCATGGTTTCTCGGGCTTCGTCAGTAAGGGCCGAGCCATGCAACTGCCACAGGGCCTGGGCAAAGCCATTTAAGCCTCCTCCAAAACATTCGCCACAAGAGGTAAAAAGCTCCCACGGGAACATGCGCTCGCAAAGAATTTGCGTGGTTGCCCCAGACAAATCCAAAAACTGCATCCTTCGGTCGGCCAGTTGCGTAAAAGTGTAATCCTGTAAAGGAGTAGGTGCTTTGTTAGCTATTGGGGCATCTTTGGGGGTCTGAGCGGTAGCAGGTTGCCAAACGAAAAGTCCATACAGCCCAATCAACAACGGGCGGGCGAGGTGCTTGGCCAGCCAAATCAGGGTTTGGGTCGTTGCGCGCCTCGCAGGGTCGCAAAAGTGCGGGGGGGGGTGAAAATCGTAGATACATCGGTTGGTCTAGTTTGAAGTGACAAACAAATGTTGGCCAAAAAAACGAGAAAACCAAATATTGCCCATTATTTTTTTGGGGAAGCTGAAATTGGCGACGATAGGGGCCCGTATTGCCAAAGGTATCAGCTTGCCGCGAACAGCTCACCGGGCTAGTCTGGCCCAACCAAAGGTTCATAAAAGGCCAATGGTCATTGGCCGTGAAGTCCGCTCCCGCCCCTTTTGCCGGTTTGGTTGGTTTGATTTACAAGATCGGCGACCTACCGCCCCGTCGACCGATTGCGCAATGGGGTTGCATTGCAATTCAATTGCATTATCTTTGCCGCCTCATTGAAACTTCCAATCCATGAACCTGCTCGCCTCCCTCAAAGCCCGCCGGGCCGATCTCTTGGGCCTTTCCAGTTCCATGCTCTGCCTCGTGCATTGCTTGGTCTTCCCCTTGCTCTACGCGGCATTCACGGCGTATGAAGCGGGGGCGCACGCGGGCCACGATCATAGTCACGCCCATGATCATGTTCACGCGCACGGGGGCTTCAACATTGACTATGTCTTTGCGGGGGCGGCCCTGATAGCCGTCATTACGGCTTTTCGCCAAGCCCACCACTGGGGGGTTCGGCTCGGGCTTGTCTTGGGCTGGGGCCTGCTGGCCCTGGGCATCGTGCTTACCGACTTGGGCTATCCCGATTACATCATCCACGTGGGGTCGGTGGTGCTGGTGTCGGCCCATCTCTATAACCTGCGCAAAGGGCATTTCCACCGGGCCGCCCCAAAACCGGCTGAACCAGAATTGGCGATCCAGTAAGGTCAATCCCGGCATTCACCCAGGTTTGGTAATATTCTAAATTAACAGTGAAGGAACCTGCGCTTAACTTCCCTTTGCTAAACCTCGCGAGTTTAGCCAAGGTGCAGCAGGAAACTGTTGCCTTCGGGCAGCGCTTTCCCTTCAATGCCACCAAAATTCTTGCTCGGTAAGTAGCACCAACCAGCCACCTTGCCTTCCACCCAACCCAAGGCCAATTTAACCCATCGGCGGCTTAACAATGTAAAAACGAGCATTTCGCCGACTTTTCGTGACCACTTAGTACCGATTGTTTGGCTATGGCAGCCGTTTTACCTATTTTTCCACCTAAATACACCCTTACACCCCACTACTAACTTATCATTACCGCCCGAATTCTTACATGAAAAGACTACTACTTCTATTATTGGTTTTGATTGCATCGGCTAGCTCGGCCCTTGCTCAAGTTTCCACCAAGGGCAAAAATTTCTGGGTGAGTTTTATGCGGATGGAGCCCAATGGTTCTTTGATCCTCTACTTATCCTCAACGGTCAACACCTCAGGTACCATCACAGGATTTAACCCGGGCACGCCGATCAATACTACTTTTACCGTGGCCGCCAATAGCGTAACGGTGATCAATTTAAACAATTTAAGTCCAGCCAACTACAATGCCTACCGACCGGGAACGGCTTCGACGGCTGCCGCTGAAGGATTTTTTAATACCGGCATTCAAGTGACCTCGGTGGATGATATCAGCGTGGTGGCGGTCCATTTGGCCAATAACCGAACCGAAGCAGCCAGTGTCTTGCCCGTTGATGCCTTGGGACAAACTTCTTCGGAATATTATGTGGCAACGACGGGGAGCGATTTCACCGGCGTTGAGGGCCGATCGGAACTGGTCGTATTAAGCATTGAAGACGGCACCGAGATAGAAATCACCCCCACGGCCAACACGTTTACCCGCACGGCGGGGGCTCCTTTCACCATTACCCTCAACCGGGGCCAGACCTACCAATTATTGGCCAATACGCTGGCAGGTGATTTAGCGGGCACTTTTGTCCGCAGTGTGGGGGCCTGCAAGCGTTTTGCGCTTTTTGCCGGGCACGGGGCGGCCTCGGTGGCCTGTGACGGGGCCAGGCAGCACCTGTATGAGCAAATGTACCCCATAGTGACGTGGGGAAGGCAGTACGTCCTGCTGCCCTATACCAACAACTTGGGCCAACCCAACAACGCGGGCTATTGGCAGGCTGGCTACCTTTACCGGATCATTGCGGCCCAAAATGGCACCACTGTCAACATCAATGGCCAAGGCTACACCCGCACCGTTACGCTCAATCAGGGCCAAGTTTATGCTGTCGAGAGCACCAGCCAGATTGACAATGCCACCCTTGACATTCGGTCAGGGATCTGCATTACGGCCAACAATCCCATCTCGGTCTATCAATTGAGCAAGACGACCGGCGCGACCTGTAATGGGGCCAATACGGGTGACGGATCACTCTTGGTACTGACCCCAGTGGATCAGCCGACCTCCGAAGCAGTGTTCAATACCATCAACATGGCGGCGGGTGCTGCGGCAGAAGCCCATTTTATCAATGTGGTGATGAAACGGACCGAAATTGGCGAGTTGCGGATCAACGGACAACCGTACACCGATTTTTTGGTTGGCCCCGCTCCCAATGCGCCGATTACTCAAGACATGAGCTTTTGTGGTGATTCCCTCACCTACGCCATTATCCGACTGCGTTCTTTTGCAACCGCCAATCCAGCCGACAATGTGTACAGCCTTACCTCAGCCGATGGGAAAGCAAAATTCAGTGCTTACTTGTATGGATTTAAGGGCACTGATGCCTACGCCTACAGTGTGGGTGCCACTTTTGAAAACTTGAGCTATCAGGTGCTGGCCAATGCCCCGCAATGTGCCAATCCAGCGGGCAACGTGGTTAATTTTCGGGCCACTGGCCCGGGCATTCTTAATTACAGTTGGGATTTTGGGGATGGCAGCCCGGTGCAAGTGGGTACAACCCTAAATGCGGTGTCGCACACGTATGCCAATGCGGGGATTTATCAGGCCCGGCTTTCCATCACGGTGGCGGGCAACTGTGCCAACCAATCGATCGTCAAAACCATCGAGATCCTCGAGATCCCCAACCCGCTGGCCGCGCTGGGGGGCACGTCATTTGCCATTTGCAAGGATGCCGGCAGCGTCACCCTCAATGCAGGGGCCGTCACCGTGGGCCAAGCGGGCTATGAATGGGTGAACTTGGCCAACCCGGCGGTGATCCTGGCCGATACCCGCACTTACACCATCACCACGGCGGGCAATTACCGCCTCACCGTCCGCAACCGCGACCAGTGCCCAGTGGTGGTCAATTTGGAAGTCGTGAACGAGAGCATCCCGATCACTTTTGTCAACATCCCCAATAAAGTGTGCGCCAACAACCCGCCCATTCCCTTGGCGGCCACTCCGGCGGGGGGCACGTTTTTGGTGGGCACCACGCCCATTGTGGGGGTGCCACCGCGCTTTACTTGGACAACCCCCGGCATCTACTGGATCAAATACCGCTATACCTCCCCCCGGGGCTGCATCTACTTGGATTCCCAACGGGTGGAAATATTGCCCCTGCCCAAGCCCGAAATCACCAACCTGCAAGCTGATTACTGCCGATCGATCAAACCTTTTGCGCTCGTGGTCAGCCCGGCTGGGGGCAATTTGCGGATTGATGACAAGCCCGTGCCCACGCTGTCGTTCATCCCCGACAAGTTTGCACCGGGCATACACAAGATCAGCTATTGGTTCCGCGATGCCAACAACTGCGAGGACAGTTTGGTGACCAATTTCAACATCTTGCCCACGCCACCCATCACGTTCACCAACCTGAAAGCGGCCTATTGCAGCAACGAGCCCGCGTTTACGCTGGCAGCCAGCCCAGCGGGCGGGGTGTTCGATATCAACGGACTGCCCATTACCCGGATTGACCCGGCCACCTTCCCCACCGGGGAAATTACAGTCCGGTACACCTACTCCGAATCGCCCGAGTGTGTGTATGAGATTACCCAAAAGGTGAAAATGACGAGGGTGACTTTGGCAATCACTGGGCTGAACGATAGTTACTGTATCAACGAATCGTCCGCTCTGCTCAGCGGTACCCCGGCGGGCGGCCAGTTTATCATCAACAACCAAGTGGTGACCGAGCTAAATCCTGGCACTTATCCCTTGGGCAAAATCTACGTGACCTATCGATACACCGAACCAGTCTCGCTTTGTGTGTTCACCCTGCGCGACTCGACGGTGATCAACACCACCTCGATTGACATTTTGGGGTTCCCCAGCTTTTTGTGCAAAAATGATCGCCCAGTTACCTTGCGGGGTTTCCCGGCGGGCGGCCAGTTCTTGCTCAACGGCGGGGTGCTCACCATCTTGGATCCATCCCGGCTCGATCCGGGGCGTTATGAACTGTTGTACACCGATCCGGCCAGTTGCAGTCCGCCCGACACCGCCCGTTTTGAGATTCGGCCGTTGCACGTAGTCAAATTGATGAATTTCCGTCCAGCCGGCTACTGCGTCGAGGATCCCTCCTTTGCCCTCTCGGGCGCCCCAGCGGGTGGGCGGTTCCGGGTCAATGGCCGCTCCAATGGTTTTTTCAACCCCAGCTCGCTGGGGCCGGGGCTGCACAGCATCGTTTATGAACAGACCAACCCGGCCACTGGCTGCACCAACCGCGACAGCATAATCGTGGCCGTGATCGCCCCGCCACCGGTTAACCTCGGACCCGACCTCACCCGGTGCGAAAACGATGGCCCGGCGACACTCAATGCCTTTGATCCGGCCCACGGGCGCAATTTCCGCTATTTGTGGAATACGGGGGCCACTACACCCTTCATCCAAGCGCCCAACACGTTGGGAACCATCCAATATTATGTCACGGTTACCAATCCGGCCGTGTGCCGGCCAGTCACCGACACGATCAATGTTTCGTACAATCCCAGCCCCAAAGTAAACTTGGGGCCGGACATCGCGGCCTGTGATACCGGCTCGGTCACGTTGGATGCCCGCGACGTATCGCACCTGCGCGGCTTCACCTACCGCTGGAACACGGGGGCCGCCACGCCCACGATCAAGGTCAACCACCGGGGCACGCAGGTGTTTTGGGTGGAAGTGACCGACCGCAACGAACCTTCGAACTGTGCCACCCGCGACACCATCCAAGTCTCGATCAACGAGCGGCCAGTGGCCAATTTGGGCCGCGATACCTCCATCTGCGATCCGCGCCAAATTCCCTACACCATTGTGGGCAAGGATCTGAGCCACAACAATGAAATGATCTATCGCTGGGTGGAGATTTTGCAGCCCAATGAGGTTCTTTCCGACCAGCCCAACTTGGCCGTGTCCAGCTCGGGCAGCTATATCCTCACTGTGCGGAACCGCCTGACCAACTGCGCCAAGTCCGATACGATCGCGATCTTGCTCAATGCCAACCCGGTGATCAACCTGACGGGCTACGCGCCCGGCTGTCAGTTGCGCGATACCCTCATTATCCGCAACACCAATGTGCGGCGAATGAAGATCGATTGGCAAGGGCCGGGCCTGCTGAGCATTGCCCCGGATCGGTTGTCGGTTATTGTCGACAAAACCGGCCTTTACACCGTGACGGTGACGGATACCTCGCGCCGGAGCAACTGCGTTTCGTCTGAATCGGTCGAGGTGTTACTGGCCGATTTCCCCGAACTCAACTTGCCCATCCGGGTTGAAGTATGCCAAGATTCCACTTTGGAACTCAATGCCAGCTTGCCCTCGCACCGCCGCGACTTCCGCTACGAATGGCGCGACCTGCGCAACGGCCAAGTGGTGGCCACCACTGCCCGCTGGCGTTTCAACCAAGCCACCATGCCCGCCCCGCGCACCCTTGATGCTGTGAAGTTCGAAGTGCGGGCGTTTCCACCGTCGGGCTGCTTCACCCGCGACACGGTGGAAGTGGTTTTCCGGGAAAAGGCCGAGGCCAAAATTGCCAATTACCCCCGCACGATCTGTGCGGGCCAGGCATTGGTGCTGCAAGCCATCGGCGATGCCCGGTACAACTGGCGGTTTATCAGTTCACCAGGCGGGGCTGGTAGCTTAAGCACGGACGTGGCGGCTGCGCTGACGGGGCAGCGGATTACCCTCCGGCCCACCCAGCCCGGCCAATACCGGATAGTGCTGGAAGCGACCAACAGCAACTTGGGCTGCACCGCCTCCCGCGATACGGCCACTTTTGTGGTCAATCCGGGCATTGCGGTCAATATCAGCCCCAAAACCGTGGTGGTCTGTGCCGAATCCGAAGCGCGGATCAATGCCGCTCTGCCCGCTCACGCCCCCAACACGCGCTATGCGTGGGTCAGGTTGAACCGGGACAACAGCCCGGTGGCGATCACCAATAATGCGATCCTTACCGTCCGCTTTGCCAACCAACCCTCGTTTGATACCGTTCGCTACGTGGTCACGGTGGTCAACCCGGCAAACAATTGCCCGGTGCGGGACACGGTGCAAGTCACTTTTCAACGAAAAGCCCAAGTGGAAATCCAGCGCACCAACCTGCGGCTGCGGGTGTGCCTGGGCGATACGATCCAGCTCACGGCCACTGGCGTGAGCCGCTACCGCTGGAGCACTGGCGATTCCACCGCCACCATTCGGGTGCGCACCACCCGTTTGGGCCAAAATAGCTTTATTGTCAACGGCAACTCGCGCAATTCCTGCCCACCAACAGCAGACACGGTGAGGATCGAGGTAGAACCGATCCCGGTCGCAATGGCCAATCCGGTGCGCCAATTGATCGTTTGTGCGGGAGAGACCGCCACTTTGCGCGCTTCGGGTGGAATGCGCTATGCTTGGCAACACGGCGACAACACGGCCACCACCACCGTACGCCCGATCAAAGACAGTACTTGGTATGTTGTGCGGGTGTTCAACGCCATTGGTTGCTCAAGCCGGGACTCGGTGCTGGTGCGCCTCACCCCGCGCGTCGATCTGCCACCGGTGGTGAATGTGTGCGAGGGCACCGCCCCGCGCATTGGGCAGGTCAGCCCTGAGCTGCCCGCCCGCTACCTATGGAACAATGGCGACACCGTGCCCATCATCACGGTCAACCGCAGCGGCCGCTACATTGTGCGCGTGCAAGTAAGCACCTGCACTTACTTTGACACCGTAGTGGTCAATATCCGGGAGAATCCCCGCCTGCGGATGGCCGCCGATACCATCGTTTGTTTTGCCAAAAACAATGAACAAGTGGACAATGTCCGCCGGCCCAGCCACCGGATCCGCATCCAGTTTTTGAACCCCATCCCGGGCGAGACGTATTTTTATGAATGGTTTGGACCCGACAACCAAGTAGTGGATCGGGATCGGCTGGCCACCAGCAACGGCGCGTTTGGGTTTGAAGTGACCAAACCGGGCGTGTACCGCCTCCGACTGCGCGATGCATTTGGCTGCTCGGTGGAGCGCCGGATCGCGGTTCGGGAAATTTGCGAAGCGAGGATGAAAGTTCCCGACGGCTTTACGCCCAATGCCGATAATCTGAACGATTTCTTTGCACCCATCATCAGCGACGTTGACAAGATCAAAATCCAAGTGTTCAACCGGTTGGGGCAAGCCATCTTCGACTTGGATCTGGATCGCGCAAAAAGCTGGAATGGGGTTTTGGAAGAAAAAGACGGTTGGGACGGCACTTACAAGGGCAGTCCCGCGGCCACGGACACCTATCAATATGTAATCATTTGGTGGGGCAAGGATCTGACCGATTTCCCGGTGCGCAAGTCCGTCACTGGCGCGCTGCACCTGATCCGGGAACACAACCCCTAGCAATGGCTCAGTAAAAACGAGTCAAACCAACTTATTTTTGTTCCTTTATCCTTGCTCACCGAGCTTGCAAAAAGATGAAAAAACTCTACTTGTTCCTACTTTTGTTTGGGGCCATTTCGGCCTCGGCCCAAGATCCCCAGTTCACCCAGGGGACTTTTGCCACACCGCTCTTTCTCAACCCAGCATTTGCGGGCAATACGGAATCGGTGCGGGCCAATGTGCTGTTTCGCAACCAGTTCTCGAACTTGGACAATCCCTACAACACCATCATGGCCTCGGCCGATTACAACATGAAGGAGTACAATGGTGGGGCGGGCCTAATGCTCATGCACGATCAGGCCGGATTGTTTTCGTCCACTTCGGCCACGGCTTCCTTTTCTTACCGGGCCAAGTTCAACGCCAACACCTCGTTGCTGTTGGGGGTATCGGGCAGTTTTTTCACCAAACGGCTCGATCCGACCAATGTCGTTTTCCGGGATCAATTGCGGATCGATAGTGACCAGATCGGGCGCACCCGGGAAACCTTTGGCAACCTGACTTTCAATTTTCCCAGCTTTGCCACCGGGGCCATTTTGAGCACCCGCAAATTTTGGTTGGGCCTGGCCATGGATCACCTCAACACTCCCCGGCGCGACTTGGCGGGCGACACCCCACTGCTGCCCTTGAAATTGACCTTGCACGGGGGGCTTAACCTATTGACGTTGAACAAGAACAAGGAAGCCTCCGAAATGGGCGCTTATCCCTCTTTCGTTTTGCGCCGCCAAGGTGCTTTCACCCAGTTGGATTTGGGGATCAATATCGGTCAGCATGAGGTGCGCAACCTGGGTTTTGGGTATGTTGTAGGTTTTTGGTACAGGGGTATGTTTACCCAAAAAACTGTGGCCAACCAACTCAACCGCGATGCAGTTTCGGTACTGACTGGCCTTACGATTGGCAATATGTCTTTCAATTATAGCTACGACCTGACCATTTCGGGCTTGGCCCCCTACAACGCCGGCACCCACGAAATCTCGGTAATATTTGAATTGTACAAAAATCGGAGTTCGCGCCGGTTGGGGGGAATTGCCAACCCCATCTATGGCCACAAAGTGCCGGGGAAAAAGAAGCCCAGCAAATAGGCCGAGGTGCTATTTGGTTTGATCAGGTACCAAAAGACCCAATTGGGTGATACCTCTTTTATGACCTTTGACCGATAATGCCTTGAACTTACAACAAATTGATGGTGAAATTATTAATTGCTGACAATTAAACGCTTGGTAACTTTCTCCGATCCGGCTTCCACGGAGAGAAAATAGACGCCTTTGCTCAATTCTTGTTGGGGAACCAAATGCACGGAGGCAAAACCATTGTTCACCTCGACGGATTGGCGGAGGATCACGTTGCCAATCACACTGTAAAGCGTGACTTTAACTTCCTTGGTCCGAATGTTTTCCAACTTCACTTCAAACTCTTTGCCCTCGCAGGGATTGGGATACAACTGAAAATCCATCTTTACAGTGAGTGCAGGCTGGCCTTTTTCGGCTGGCTTATCATTATTAGCCAATAATTCGGGCGCAAACATCCCAGTTGCCAATACAATATATAAAATGGTAGCGATTCGGTTCATGATTTCAATGTTTTTTATATAGTAGACGCGAAGTTAGCCTGCAATGTTGCGCGAGCATCGATAAAAAAAAGTGCCTTTTGGGAACTTTTAACATATCAATGGCGAAAAACCCTAAACAAAGTGTAGCCGATAGCAATGTGGCGCAAATCTTACATCCCTAAAATTGGGAATTGGGCCGGACTGGTTATGGCCACTAAAACCCTACTCGGGCGCTTCTCCGAGCGAATGCTGGATCTGATGAACGACTTCATCCAGTTCTTGGGCCGAAGCCCGCAGGAGGGCCAGCAGTTCAGCGTCGTGTTTTTCAGCTTCAGACAAGCGCATCACTTCAACTAGGCCCAGGATCCTGGCCAGCGGTGCCCGTAGGTTGTGGGCATTGAAAAAAGCATATTCCAGCAGTTGTTGGTGCTGCCTTTCCAACGCCAAAGAGCGTTCATGCACCATTTCGTCCAAGTGCTCATTGATCTGTACCAGCTCCTCATTTAGGGCCGTTAACTCTTGGTTTTGCAGGTTGATATCTCGTTGCTGGGCCTCAATTTCAATGTTTTTGGCCTCGATTTCGCTTTTTTGGGTGGTCAGTTTTTCGTTATTCTTTTGGATCACGGCGGTTCTCTGGTGGATCAGCCGCTCTAAGGTTGCATTCTGCTTTTTCAGGAAGGTTACCCTGATGTTATAAAACCAGATACACCCACCTATGATTAGCCCCAATAGCAGTCCCCTGAACCACCAATTTTTCCACCAAGGGGGCAACACGACGATGGTCAAGCTTGCTCCGGCTTCATTCCAAAGCCCGTCGTTGTTGGCGGCCCTGACCCTGAACGTGTAGGTTCCGGCGGGCAAGCTGGTATAGGTAGCCTCCCGCCGGTTCCCGACATAGTTCCAATCTTTTTCCAACCCCTCCAACCGATAAGCATACTGATTTTTTTCGGGGTAGATATAATTGAGGGCCACATATTCAATGGTAAAGACCGTTTGGGCTGGGCTTAAGCGGATCTCTTTGGTGTAGGGCAAGCTTTGTGTTAACGGAGCGTCTTGGGCATTGATGGGAACAGTCTTGTTGAAAATCTTTAGATTGGTCAAATAGACACTGGGCACAACGGGATTTCTGGCAAATTTAGCCGGGTCAAAAATATTGAACCCATTGCTGCCACCGACCAATATTTCACCGTTTCTCGTCTTGTAAATCGCTCCTCGGGAGAATTCATCGCCCTGCAAGCCATCTTCTTTGGTATATCGTTCAAATGCATTGGTTTTTGCCTCCAATCGGACCAGCCCGTGACCAGTTGTGAGCCAAATTGCGCCCAAGTTATCCTCGCTGATGCCCTTGATGTCATCATTGATCAGACCTTCCTTTTTGCGAAAAACTTGGAAAGTTTGGGTTTGGGGATCATATTTGTTTAGGCCAGCCATTGTGCCCACCCAAATATTGCCCTGCCGATCTTCATACACTTCGTTTACCCTGGAATCACTGAGGCTATTGAGATTTTGCTTCTGGTACTTAAAGACACTGAATTGGCCAGTTGGGCGCCGATCAGCTTGGGGCAGCAAGATCAATCCATTGTTAGATCCGATCCAAATATTCTGCTGGCGATCTTCAATGATCCGGTAAAAATACCGCAGGCTGTCAGGAAATACTTTTGACCACACCAGTTTTTGTTTTTCTGTATCAAAAACATCTAGGGTGTTCTTCCAAGCAGACATATACAAGAAACCATCTTGGGCGGTCATTAGAGAAAAATGGCTATTTGCCGATAATCCACGATTATTTACGGTATAGTTGGTAAACTTTTGATCCCGGTGGCTAAATACATTGCACCCGTTTTCCCAAGAAGTGAACCAAGTATTTTGTTGTTTGTCGCTCGCGACCGAAAGAATGGCATTGCAAGAAAGTTGAAAAGGTGGCTGGCTATCTTGGGTGTAGTTGGTAAAGGTCTGGTTTTGTCGGTTCCAGCGGCTGACGCCACCTCCATCGGTTCCGATCCAGATCTCCCCAGTGGGGCTTTCGGCAAAGCCGCTCACGCTATTATTGACCAATCCATTAATACTGCCATTTTTCTTGAAATAATGCTCAAATCTGGTGTGGTATTGATTATAAACCACATTAACGCCTTGTTGGAAGGTTCCCACCCAGACGTTGCCAGACGAATCTTCGCGGATCGCCCACGGAGAATCGCTCGCTAAGCTGAATGGATCATCGGGATTGTATTTGTGTTGGGTCGCAGCTTGGCGTTGCTGATCAATGATATAAATGCCCTTGTTTTCCACCCCGGCCCATAATCGCCCTTTTTTGTCTTCGCATAGCGATTTAATGTTGCCAAAACGCTCAGTTGCTGTACCAGGGAGGTGGGTGAACGATTGCTCAAATACAAGTTGTGGCCCATCAATGGCAACAAGGGCGATTCCTTCGGATTGATAGCCAATCCAGTATTTGTTGGGCTGTTGACTGGGACAAGTTGTCAAGATGATGCCTTCTTTTTCGGCACTTTTATCCTTGGCAAAGTACACAAATTGCTTACTTTGTTTGTCAAACCGGACAATCCCATTTAAGTCCGTGGCCAGCCAAACATACTTTTCGCTGACGACCAGAATGGCCCGAATGCCCCCACTCCGATAGCCCGATCCGATTTGATCATCGGTGTAACGTTGGATAATCCCGGTTTGGGGGTTTAAACAGTTCAGGCCATTGCCGGTGGCCAGCCAAACCTGCCCGTTTTTGTCTTCGGCAGTCATGTTGACCACACCCGAAGAAAGATGGGTACTGTCTGGACCTTGGGTATAAAGGGTAAATTTATTGGTCTTCAGATCGTAATAGTTCAAGCCCACGGGGGGAATACTCAACCATAAACCTTCAGATCGGTCTTGGCTAATATGGGTCACGTTACTGTTGCCGATCGAATTGCTGTCCAAGGCACTATTCTGGTAGTTGACAAATGAATAGCCGTCAAACTTGCTCAGGCCATTTCCGGTGCCAAACCACATAAATCCTTTCTGATCCTGAAAAATACAGGTAATGCGACTACTGGAAATCCCGGCGGGGATTTTGTGAAATTTTATTTTTTCATTCGTTTGGGCGTAGCTACATCGATGGCCAAGCAGGAGCCCCAAGAGTAGCAGGGCAAACACACAGCTTTTATGATAAGTCGTAACAAAATGAACCATAAAATTTTTACAGCAATTATATAGACAAAGTACGTAATAAAACCCCTAATTCGTGTTACTGATCAATTCCGGCTTCGGGCGGGCGGGCCCTTCCAGTTCGGTTGGTTGGCCGCAATACCGCTCGCCATTGCGGTACTTTTTGGCTGTTCCCGGCAAGTTTTCGCCAGACTGGCTGGCCGATCAAGCCTGCCCAATTACAAGACAGTTGGCGACAAGGTGGATCTGGGTAAAGTAAAATAAAACGTACTGCCTGCCCCCAATTGGCTGGTTACCCCAATGCTTCCGCCATTTTTCTCCACAAAATCTTTGCACAACAATAACCCCAAGCCGGTTCCTTTTTCATTGGCGGTTCCATCAGTAGAAAAAACATCCCTTTGAAAAATCAAGGCCAGGTTTTCGGGCGAAATGCCGATGCCAGTATCGGTCACTTTCACTTGCACATCCCGCTCGGATACCTCAGTGCTGATATCGATCCCGTCACCAATCCTGCAAAATTTTACGGCATTGGCCACCAAGTTCCGCAGTACCAGATCAACCATGTCCGTATCAGCGATGGCAATGGTACCGGCAGGGATCTGGCTGGTCAATCTAAGGTCTTTGTCTTTTGCCGGCCGGCTGAACAGATTCAACTGACGTTGGGCCAGTAAGGCCAAGTCTATCCTTTCGGGCCGGATAACCGATCCTTTCATCTGGCTATTGGCCCAGTGCAATAGATTGTGGAGCAAATTGGAGGCATTGGCCGTGCCTTGGGCCAGTTCGCCCGCGATTCCCTTGAATTCAGCATGGGAAAGCCCTTCTTGTTGGAGCAGGGTCAAAATACCTTGCAGGGAAGCCAAGGGGCTTCGCAGATCATGGGCAATGATGGAAAACAATTGGTCTTTGAGATAGTTAGCGGCTTCCAGTTTGGTCGATTGATCCCGAATGTATTCGTTTTGCTGTTTCAACGCTTCGTTTGCGTTTTCCAGATCGCGGGTCCTTTGACTTACTTTTTGCTCCAAATTTCTGTTTTGCTGCTTGAGAAAATTGGTTCGGATGAGGAAAACCGAAACAACGCCCCCGACCAGAAAAGAGATAACCAGTATTTTGAACCAGAGCGTTAGCCACCAAGGGGGCGAGATGATGATTTGCAGGCGGGTGCCTTCTTCGTTCCAAACCCCATCGTTGTTGGAGGCTTTAACGCGAAGGATGTAAGTGCCCGCTGGCAGGTTGGTATAGGTGGCATTGCGTTGTTGGCCCACATAGTTCCAGTCTGCATCAAAGGGATCCAAGCGGTAGGCGTACTGGTTTTTTTCGCTGTGAGTGAAGTTGAGCGCCACGAAATCGAGGGAAAAAACCAATTGCTTGTGCGTCAGGGAGATTTGCTTGGTCTGGGAAATCTGTTGGGGCAATATGGAGTCGGGGGCAGCCACCTGCACCAATCGGTTGTTGACTTTGAGCTCAGTGAACACGACCTTGGGGATGGTGGGGTTGGCCCGGATGCTGTCGGGGTGAAATATGTTGACCCCATTGTAGCTCCCCTGCAAGATGTTGCCCTCCGTGGTCGATTGAATGGCATTGGCTTTGAACTGGCGGCTGAGCAGGCCATCTTTTTCATCGTAATTGGTAAACGTGTGCTTTGAGGGGTCGAATTTGCTTAGTCCTTGGTTGGTATTAATCCACATATTTCCCTTTTGATCAGCCACCATTCCGGTGATTTGGTTGTTGGGCAGTCCATTTGCGGTAGTATAGCGGCGAAATTTACCGGGGACCAACATTAAATTGAGACCGTCTTTGGTGCCAACCCAAATCCGCTTTTGCAGATCCTCGAGCAGGCACAGCACCGACTTGAGGCTTAAACTGGTTGGGTCATTTGTTGGGCTAATGTAGTGCGCAGTTTGGCCATTGGATCCGAAGAAATGCAAGCCTTCCAGCGTGCCCACCCAGAGGTTGCGCTGGCTGTCCACCAAAATATCCCGAAGATATCGCATAGACATGGTACTTTCAAACGGGGTCGTTTTGCCCTGTCCAACGTTTAGGGCAAACAAGCCGCCAGAACTGCCAATCAGTATCTGCCCTTGGTCAGTTTCACCAAACGCAAATACACAATTTAAATACATTGGCCCATCAATCGGTTGTTCTCGGATAAAATGCCGGAAAGTTCCCGATCGCTCTTCGTACAGGTTGGCCCCGCCTTGCCAAGTGCCCACCCAAATCCGCTTCTTGGAGTCTTCATAAATTCGCAGGACAGGATCGGCACCAAGGCTGTTGGCCTGATTGGGATCGTGCCGAAAGTGCGTTACTTTATCTTGCTCTTTGAGGAAAAGCCCCTTTTCAGTGCCCACCCAAAGCCGGCCCTTGCTATCTTTAAGAATCGCATTTATCACTTTATCAGGCATAATCATGCCAATGGTGGAAAACTTGCTGTGGCGTTTGTCCCAGACACTGATGCCCTTGGAATAGGTGCCCACCCACACCCGATCTTGGCGGTCGGGATAAATGCACCATACCGAGTTGTCGGATAAACTGGCCGGATCGTCCTGATTATTCAAATAATTGACGAACATATTTTTTGTTGGGTCGTATTGGCTAATTCCGCCGTTTTCGGTGGCTAGCAAAATCGTGTTTCTGTACGGGCAAATGTCCCGGATCGAATTGACCAACGGGGCGTTTCTTTGGCCGGGCGAGGCCCGAAAATTGGTAAATTGGTGGCTTTTTATCTCATATTTACTGATTCCACGGTAAACAGTGGCGATCCACAAGTTGCCTTCGCGGTCGGGGCAAAGCTGGTGGATGGCATTGTCGGGGAGGCTGTTGGGGTTTTGGGGGTCATGCACCAACCGGCTCACTTTGCGGGTGGGCCAGTGGAGGTGATACACCCCCTCGCCATTGCTCCCAATCCAATAGTCATCATCCTGGGTTTGGGCAATGGTGCCCAAAAAATCACTTTCCGGGAACAAATGGCTTAAATGTTCCCATTTTTGGGTAGTGTGATAAAACACGGACAGCGTTCGATCGCCTCCCACCCACAGGTTGCCTCGCTTGTCCACAAATAGGGCAACGACCTTACGGGTGTCCAGTTCGGCCACCTTTTCAAAAACATCCAACCGGGGATTGTACTTGGCCAGTCCGCTATTGGTGGCCACCCACAAATTATGGGCGTGGTCTTGGGCAATATCGCTAACGTAATCGCTGGGCAGGGACGTTTTCGCTGCGGCGTTTTTTCGGTAGGTTTTCATCGAATACCCATCGAAGCGGTTCAGGCCGTCGGCAGTACCGAACCACATGAAGCCCACTTGATCTTGCAGAATGCAGGTCACATTGGCATTGGACAAACCTCGCTCGGTCGATAGGTGGGTAAACTTAAAGTCTTGGGCCAGCGTGCTTGTTCCCCAACAAAGAAAAACAAAAAAGACTGCCCATTTATTACAGATCAAATACATTTTGCCGTTTTCATTTCTTATGTTGAACACTTTGATTTGAACAGCCAAATTAGCTAATTAACGCCATTGGCATTTAGACCAACCCAAAAATCTATTTTTGGAATCTGGCATTGATAAACACAAAACTAATAATTGATTTAAACTATTTGATCGGTTCCATGCAAATCGGCCTATTAAATTGATAAATCAAAAGATCCAATCACCTAAGACCCAAGTGAGGCTTTTTTGTAAGTAATCACTACATTATTTACTCTTTATGGTTAGTCAAGACTGTATAGATTTATTTTTTTACCAACCGGCTTCCAAATATTATTTGCGGCCTTATTGAGACCCGTACAAATTTTGACCCAACTTGCCGGATTGGGCTTGGCCAGCCGTCGCCTCCAGCCATATCCCAAATGAACGGTAATAACTCCAGTTGTACCTGCTTTGGTCAAGTGAAAAGCCCACTGCACCAGCTTTTTCACTTGGCTATTGCTCATCACCAATAAGAAACCATCAGCGCGAGATTAAACCATTTCGGGCAATCCATTGACCTATTCCCTTCTTTTTCAATGGTTTGTCTTCGTCGTCGGCAGAAAAGAAAACCAAGTTGGTTTGGGGCCAAAATACCCTTTGCCCACAAGTAATGTTACCGATTGCGCATGGCCAATGTCAACTTTTGCGAGCCGTTGAACTTGACCACAGTTGCAAAAAAAATCGGGAGTAGCACAATATTTGGCCCGATTTTTCGTAATTATATCAGCAGGCTGCAAAGCCCTCCAAACGTGACTGTTCCCAACTTACTAGTGTAGATTACCCTAACCAAAATAAGATGGTGACTCTTCTTGATGTGCTCGTTGAACAATCCCGGCAATCGCAATCTCCGGTGACTTTTTACCAAGATTCCCAAGTAATGCTCCAATATTTTCCCCGCACGAAATGTATCCGTTCCGAATGGCGCGGTTTCTTCGATGTGGGCCGCACCCGCCAAGCCTTTGAACTGATGTACGAATTTGCCGACCGGGTGGGCGGGGTCAACAAATGGCTCACCGACCACAGTGATGAGCCAGAAACCTCGGCGGAAGAACAGGCCTGGTTTGCCAACAATTGGGTGCCGCGCATTTTTCAAGCATTTGGCGATGATCAAAAACTGGCTTACGTGGGTGATAGCGGCTTCATCGGCAACCCGTTCATTGGGCAGCCAGCGAGTGGAAGCCCCTATGATCCGGCTTATTTCGCTACTGAGGCCGAAGCCTTCAAATGGCTGGAAAAGGGGGAGGCTTAGAACAGCTCCCGTCACCTCCGGCTCATTGAGGTCGCCAATAATTTTGCTCTACTTTTCGCCTAGCCCACGCTGGGCGATTTTTTTTTCCGCCAAAGTGCCCAAGCCAGTAAGCCCAGGCCAACCGCCATGTAGGGGAGGCTCAGCCACTGCCCCATGTTGAGGGCCATCCCGCGCTCAAATGCGACTTGATCCTCTTTCACAAATTCGACCGCAAAGCGCACCATAAAGAGCAAAACCAGAAACAGCCCAAAGCGTGCTCCCGGGGCCAGCTGCCATTGCTTGGCGCGGTACACTCCATACACGACAGCGAATACGAGCAGATAACCGAACGCCTCATACAGTTGGGCCGGGTGGCGGGGCACTTCGTCCACCCGGGCAAACACGAAGGCCCAAGGCGCCTCGGTGGGCCGCCCCAAGATTTCCGAGTTGAGCAGGTTGCCCACGCGGATGCAGGCCCCGGCGAGCGGAACCACAATGGCCATCCGATCGAGCAGTCCCAGAAAATCGATGCGTTTCCACTTGGCAAAGGCATAAATGGCCAAAATGGCTCCCGCCCCTCCGCCATGGCTGGCCAAGCCCCGATAACCGATCCACTCAAAATCGGCCCCGAAAAATGCCCCCTTCCAAGGCAGGAAGATCTCGGTGGGGTGTTGGGAAAAATACGCCCAGTCGTAGAATAGGCAGTGGCCCAAGCGTGCCCCAATGATGGCCCCCGCGATGATCAGGCCCAACAGGGTATCAATGCTTTCGGGGGAAATAGTGGGGAAGCCCCGCAGGCGGACAAAGACTTGGTAGGCCAGAAAGAAGCCCAGGCCGAACAAGATCGAGTAATAGAACAAGGGGAAAGCCCCGACCCGAAATAATTCCGGATCGAGATCCCAGCGGACGAACAGGCTGATCATAGATCAAATGTAGTCCAAGTTCCCGCTGATTGAACTGGGATCCAGCCAAAAAGCAACTATCTGCCTCTTTTTTGGTGCTGCCAGCAACTATTTGCAATTTCGGGGCATCTTTACGGCCAAAGTAAAACACTTCTTTCACCCACCGATTAACGATGAAAAAATACCTCTTCATTTTAGTGCTCTTTTTGGCGAGTTTCTCAGCCACTGCCCAGCCAGCCACGGTCAATGCCGCCAAAAAATTATACGAAGAAAACAAGCCTGCCGATGCAAAGAGGCTGCTCACGCCCATTGCTGATGACAGTAAAGAATACCCGGCCGCCCAGTTCCTGTTGGGCCGGATCACTTTTGACGAAAAAAAATACGAAGATGCGGCCGATTTTTTTGAACAGGCCATTGATGCCAACGATAAAGTGGCCGAATATCACTATTGGCACGGGGCGGCAATGGGCAGCGAGGCCCAAGTTTCAGGCATGATCCGCAAGGGGATTTTGGCCCCCAAGATCAAAACGGCGTTTGAGAAAACCGTGGCCCTCGATCCCAAACACATGCCGGCCATGGAAGGCTTGGTGCAATATTATTTGCAAGCCCCCAGTATGATGGGCGGCGACAAAGCCAAAGCCCTCGAAATGGCCAACAAAATGAAGGCCGTGGACAAAGGACGGGGGCACATGCAGGTAGCCAACGTTTACATGGCCGAAAAGAAAACCGATCTGGCCGAAAAGGAATACTTGGAGCTGATCAAACACGACCCCAACAAATGGGACTATCAGGTGGCACTGGGCAATTTTTACCTCGGCACGAAACAAGTCCAACGGGCGGTCGACTTTTATGAAGCCAAGCTCAAGAAAAATCCAAGTGATATGCCCGCCACCTACCAACTGGGCAAAGTGGCGGCAGTAGCTGGGGTACAACTGGATCGGGGCGAAGCTTGCTTAAAAGCTTACCTGAAAACGCAACCCGCGAAAGATGCCCCCCAGCCCGCCAATGCTTACCACCGCTTGGGGATGATCTATGAGAAAAAAAACAACAAGGCCGAAGCCAAAAAGTGTTATGAGACTGCCCTGAAACTTGATCCAGCAATCGCGGGAGTCAAAGAGTTGTTGGCCAAATTGCAGTAAAAAGCAGATCCGGTCAATTTATTTTCAATGGCGGGCATTGGCTGGATCGGTCAATGTCCGCCTTGTTTTTTGGCGACTGAAAATAAAGGTGGACACCCTCAAAAAGCCTTCAATTGCTCAATTAAGGTTCCAACTTGCTCAACTTGTTCGTCCGCTTTTGGCTGGCCCACTTCAAGCCGCCGGGTGCTTTTCCAACAGCTTTACGGCCCCGAGGCACAACCGCTGAACGTGGGTTATGGACTCCTCCTTGTCCTTGGGCAAACCATCCACCATCAATTCTTCACCTTGGCTAAGGGCGAGTTTTAGTTGATCAAAATGCAACAAGACCAAGTTGGAGGTCAAGTGGTGGCGCATGGCTTGGTACGCGGCCAACTGTCCCGAGCGCAGCGTGGTCGCATATTGCTCGCTAAACTCGGTTAAAGCAATTAGATTGAGCCGAATAAATTCCTGCGCAAACCGACTGTTCCTTGGGTCTTCGTGGGCCAAAAAGCTCAGATCGATCAATGGGGCCGATTGCACGGTTGCGATGCTTTCCTTGGGCGGTATATCCCCCACCGATTGGCCCAGGCGGAGGCAGGCTGCAATCGCCGCTTGCAGCTCAGTCGGTTGAAAGGGTTTGGTCAACACTCCGTCCATGCCCACTTCACGGGTGCGCCGGGCAATCTCGAGCGAGATGTCGGCGGTCAGGACGATGATCGGCAGCCGCGCGGCCAGATCCTCGGGGCTGGTCCGGATCGCGTGGGCAACCTCAAAACCGTTCATCTCGGGCATATTGAGATCCAGCAATAGGAGGTCGGCTTTTTCCTTGGCCAAACAAGCCAGTGCCTCCCGGCCATTTAGGGCCAGCGTCACCCGGCCGCCCCATTTTTGTAAGTACTGGGAAATCACCAATTGGTTGACTTGGTTGTCCTCGGCGACCAAAATGTGCTGGCCGGCCAGCCATTTGGGGCCAAGGCTGGAAATGGGGATGTGCTCAATGGCGGGGGCTTGGCCAATCAAGTACTTGAGGTTGAACTCAAAAATGGCCCCCCGGCCAGGCTCACTCACTACCTTGATATTGCCACCGTGCAAATTGACCAGCTTTTTGACAATGGCCAAACCAAGGCCCGTGCCCCCGTACAAGTGGCTGATCTCGATACCCGCCTGGGTGAACCGCTCAAAAATCAATTGTTGCTTTTCGGTCGCAATGCCCATGCCGGTATCTTCCACTTGAATCAGCAGATCAATGCAGTCATCGACCAACCCCAAATTTTTGAGGCGGAGGCAAACGTGGCCATACTGGGTAAACTTAACCGCGTTGCCCAGTAGGTTGGTCAGGATTTGGGACAGTTGGTGGGGATCGCCAATCACCCATTCCGGCAATTCGTCGGCCCCTTCCAGCCGCAGGTCGAGATCTTTTTCGGTGGCCCGGTGGCGGAACATGCTCAGCACGTTGCCCAGCAAAGCGGTGAGTTGGAACGGTTTTTTTTCCAAGTGGACATTGCCGGCCTCAATCTTGGATAAATCTAAAATGTTGTTGATGATGGCCAATAGGTTATCGGCCGAAAACTTGATTGTGTCTAATTTTTGCCGCTGCGCACCGGGGAGTTGGTCGTCAAGCAGCAAATTGGTCATGCCGATCACGGCATTGAGCGGGGTTCGGATCTCGTGGCTCATATTGGACAGGAACTGCGACTTGGTGGCCACCGCCTGCTCGGCTTCTTGCTGGGCCCGCTGCAATTCCTCCTCCCGCTTGCGGATTTCGGATAGGTCGGTCACAATGGCCACAAACCCAGCCCCAGCCATGCCCTCCACCCGGCTCAATGACAATTGGCCCGGGAATTCTTCCTTGGTTGTGCGCTGCATGGTCATTTCCATCCTAAAAACGGGCGGCTCACCGGGGGGGGCATCATGGTAGCCGAGCAGGAAACCCGCCACATCTTTGCGATGGATCTTGGCAACCAGATTGACCAAATATTGATAGATAAATTGATTTTCCTTGAGGCGGAACAGTTTCATCCCGGCACTGTTCATCGACAGGATTTTACCGCTATTGTCAAGGGTGCAAATGGCCTCGGACGCATTTTGGATGATGGACGCGATCTCGCCCCGGCTCCGATCCAACTGCTGGTTGCTAAGCCGCACTTCTTCCAAACTGGCTTTGAGTTCTTCTTGGTGGTTGCTCAAATCTTCATACACCGACATGACTTGATCCAGTGCTTGGCGGTGTTGGATTTCCTGTTCTTTTTGCAGTGTAATGTCGCGCCCCTGCAAGCCAGCGATGGTCTCGTTGCCAGACAGGGCCACTATTCGGAGCTCCACCCAACACCGAACCGCCGAACCAGTCCCCCGCAAGCGAAGTTCGGTGACTTTCTCCTCCCGGTTGCGCATTGCGGCCAAAAATTGCTCGGCCTTGGGTAAATCTTCAAGGTGGATAGTCCGCAAAAACACTCCAGGTTCTTGGCGTAAATTATCCCAACTTACTTGCCAAAGCTGCTCAAAAGCGGGGTTGACATAGACAAAATTGGCCTGATCCAAATTGGCCAATAAAAAAGCATCGGGCGAGGCGTTCAGCAAATGGGTCAATAGTTCACTCATAGTGTATTCGTTGATCAAAAAAAATGCCGGCAATTTAGGGCTATTGCAACCTAAGATATCGACGTTTTGGCAAAAAAGGGCACAGCATTGGAAAAAAATAATTAGTTTTCCATCTAATTTACAAATGTATGAAGATTGGGCTTTTTATCCCTTGTTATGTCGATCAATTTTATCCGCAAGTAGCCATTGCCACCCTTGAGCTATTGGAAAAGCTGGGATGTCAGGTCGATTTCCCCCCGCGACAGACTTGCTGTGGCCAGCCCATGGCCAATTCCGGCTTTGCCCACCTCAATCAGGGAATTGATAGTTTGTTTGTCCAAAATTTTGCCGGTTATGATTACATCGTGGCCCCGTCGGGCAGTTGTGCGCTCCACATAAAGCAGCACTTGCACGCCGGCGATCCCGGGAGTGTGCACGCGGTTCAAGCAGCCAGCATCCGGGCCCATATTTTTGAGCTGACCGAATTTTTGACCGATGTGTTACTTGTAAAAACCCTCGGGGCCAAGTTCCCCCACCGAGTGGGGCTGCACCAAAGCTGCCACGGCCAACGTGGCCTCCACCTGTCACAAATGAGCGAATTGGTTGCCCCTGCGTTTTCCAAGCCCGCCCAACTGCTGGCTTTGGTGGAGGGCATCGTGCTCGTCGATCTGGATCGGCTGGACGAATGCTGTGGCTTTGGTGGGACTTTTTGTGTGGCCGAAGAGGCCGTATCGGTCAAAATGGGCAAGGATCGGGTGGCCGATCACCTGCGCCACGGAGCTGAGTTTATTACCAGTGGCGATATCTCTTGCCTGATGCACCTCGAAGGCATTTTGAACCGTCAAAAAAGCCCGGTGAAAGTGCGGCACATCGCCGAAATATTGAATGCCAACTGGTAGTGAAGGTTTAACCAGCCGGGGCATACCAGCTTGGTTTGGCAAATCTCCACCCCAATAAAGATCCCAGATTATGGTCAATATTGTGACACCCACAATGGCCATTGGTTGGCTAAATTGGTAATTTTTCTCCCGAGTGGAAACTATTAGCCGATATTCTTTGTATTGGCTTGGATAATAGGTCTTTTCTGGCGAATATTACCAACTTAGCCATGAACATCGAAGAAGCTCGGGCTGTGGCCCAAGAACTGCGGCGGGGAAAAACCCTGTCCATTGATAATTTTGAATCTTGCGAACACAGCGTTTTTGGCTATCATGCCGACTCGCTACAGTATTATATGGAGCGGGTAGATACTTTGGTGGGTAGTTACCACAAATTGGACTTTTACGATGGCGAATCCGCTTTTCTCAATTTGTTGCAAGACTATGACAAGACGGACCTCGAGTAACCCCTGTATTTGCCACCGGCCGTGGCAAATACAGGGTTCTTGCCGTTGATTGGGCCAAAGCGGGCTGGTGGATAAGGGGGTAGGGTAGGGGGGTAAAGCCACCCCCTTTTTTTCAGTGACCGTGACCAGTTTTTTCGCCGTTGGCTCATTCAATCAAGTTGGAACCAGCCAGTTTCGGGGTTTGCCCACCGCGCAATACCGAGTTGCCATTGAAAAGCTGCGTTTGGTCAATCTGGCCGGGCTCCAGCCAGTCACTTTCGTTGAACTGCCCGCTCTGCCCATAGGCGGCCAGCGCATTCTGGTAGCACACCAAGTGCACCTGCGCCTCGGGGATGCCCCGCTCGAGCATGAGCTGGGCCGTTTTGGGCACTGCCAGGGCATCACTCACGCCCCAGTCGGCGGCACTGTCAATAAAGATCCGCTCGGGGCCATACTGCCGCACCACTTCGACCATCCGTTCGTTGCCCATCTTGGTTTTGGGATAAATGGTGAACGCCGCCCAAAAGCCCCGATCCAATACCTCGCGCACCGTTTCTTCATTGTTGTGGTCGATCACCACCAGGTGCGGGGGCAAGCCGTGCTCGAGGCACACATCCATGCTGCGCGTGGTGCCGCGCTTCTTGTCGCGGTGGGGCGTGTGGATCATGACCGGCAAGTTGACCTCTTTGGCCAGTTCCAGTTGTAGGCGAAAATACTTGTCTTCGGCGGCAGTCTGGTCATCGTAGCCGATCTCGCCGATGGCCACCACTCCCTCTTTGTAAACATAGAGCGGTAGCAGTTCCATTACTTGTTCGGCCAGGGCTTCATTGTTGGCTTCTTTGGAGTTGAGGCCCATGGTACAGTAGTGGCGGATCCCGAACTGGCTGGCCCGAAACCGCTCCCACCCCACGATGGTGCTGTAATAGTCTTTGAACGAACCGACTTCGGTACGTGGCTGCCCCAGCCAGAAGGCCGGCTCGATAATGGCCACGATGCCCGCTTGCCGCATGGCCTCGTAGTCGTCGGTAGTGCGCGAGACCATGTGGATATGAGGATCGATGAAATACATGGGCAATCTGGGTTGAATGAGGGGACAAAGTTAGTCCAAGTTCGATAACTGTGGCCAGCCCCAATCCCGCTGTTGCCTCTTTTTGCGCAACCAAAGTTTCAGAATTACAAAAAAAAATATACATTTAACCGCGATTAGGGCCGAGCTCTATTTTCAAGATCTTGACCTACTATTTCTATTGAAAACTTAACACTTCAAAATTGCCATGCCTACACCCATTGCGACACCCAACACCAAACCACGGCTTGCTTCGAACAAGTTGCGCGAACTGATCGCCCCATTCGACATTGATCGGGAAAAGCACCCGCTCGTGGTGGTGGGCATCCGGGGCTATTACCTCAACACCCTGGGCAAAAAAGGGGCGAATGATCGAGAAATCTACGACGATGCCCTGTTTATCGATTCCATCCACGTCACGGCCTCGTTCAATGCCAACACCGACCCTTCTTACGTGCGCAGAGGCGCAGGCCGGGGCCGGGGCAAAGGGATGGCCAAGTTAAATCCCGGCCACTGGCCAGTGTACATTTTTGGCAAACACAGGGGAAAATACTTGGCCTTGGTGCAGCGGGTTGGGCCCGTGACCGTCACCCGGGACGGCATTCCTGACTACGAAGACACGGGGATGTTCGGGATCAACATTCACAAGGGGGGAATTACCACCACCTCCAGCCTCGGCTGCCAGACCATCCACCCTTTCCAGTGGCGGGAGTTCATCGTAATGGCCAGTGGGCAGGCCAAGCGATTTTTTGGAGCTGACTGGGACAAAACGCCCATCCCGTACATATTGATCGATGAAACTACCCGACTTTGACCAACCCTGGGCCAGCTCGTCCGTAAACTGGGGGAGGGAAGCGGATGGGCCACGCGGCCTAGATTGACGAACAACCCTAGGGCAATGGACTGATCGGTTACATTTAAGCTAAACGAATGGCATGGCCAAACTACCCAAAACATGGAGCTTTGCCCCGCTATGGAAAACGATCAGCTATTCGGGGGCCGGGGCCATCACCGATCGCGATTTGCGGAAAAAAATAATCCTCACCAACCGGCTTGGGGTAATAAGTGGCTTGCCCATCCTGTTATATGTACCACTGGACTTGACCAAGCCCATTTATTGGGTCGTGATGGTACTTGCCGCCTTATTGAGTGGCCTAGCGGCATGGCTCAACCATTTCGGGCACTACAACTTGTCGCGTTTAGCCGTGATCTTGGCCCCCCAAATCGCCACGACCTCCAGTTGCTACCTATTGATGGCCGCCACCGATCAGGTGGATTATTTGGCAAAATTTACCATCACCACCACCTTCATCCTTCCGTTGGTCATCATCAGTATCCGTGAACGTATATTGATGGGGCTGGGGGTGAGCATTGTCCTGGCTAATTATTTTTCCAGCCATTGGGTGGGCACCGCCCTGCTGGCCAACCTCTATCCACCCACTTATCTAAACTTGACGATTTTCCAATACATTGCGCCCGTTGTCAATTTCAGCATGTTCTTTCTGGGGTTTGCTTATTTGCAGCGGCTCAACCTCGCAGCCGAAGCACACGTGGGTTCCCTGCTGGGTGAGGCCCAGGCCCTGAATGAGGAAATGAGCCAGATCAATGACTCGCTCACCCAAAACCAGCGCAAGTTGGATCGGATAAATCGGAACTTGACTAAAATAGTCCGCAAACGCACCAAGGAACTATCCGACCGCAACCGAAAATTGGAAAGCTACGCCCATTTCCTGGCCCACCAAGTGCGGGCTCCGTTGGCCCGGATCCTCGGGCTGGTGCTGGTGCTGAAAATGACCGACCACCAAAATTTGGCCGAAGTTTTATTTTGTGTAGAAAAAATAAATGATTCTGCCCTAGAGTTGGATCAAATCGTGAGGCAATTCAACCAACAACTAGATGATGATTCGGGCCCCAAAAGACTGCCACCTCCACCACTCGATGCGTTACGCCAACCGATCTCAAAGTAGAAAACCACCCGACTGTTCTGTTTTTTGGTTCTCTGACAAATTTTGTGGAAGATGACTATTCAACGTGATTCTGGTAGACAGCAAATTTCATAAGTACTTTATAGTGAGCATAATAAGTTAGATTCTATTTTTGTAAACGCGACAGAAGCAATCTGCCCCACAAGAATTGTCAGACAACCTGTTTTTTGTGGAGCTAAGCTTAATAGGTTAATAAATCGTTACCATTAGGTGGTATCTTTGTAAAGTAGGCGGGACCAAACGGACCCCCGCTGATTTTTTCATTGGCGACAACACATGAATATCTCTGCACTCAACCCATTTCAAGAACGCAAACGGATCAAAGTATTCGGCGAACGCAACAGTGGCAGCATCTATCTGGAATGGCTGCTCACCAACAATCTCAAAGTGAAACTAGTGGACAACTGGGTGCTGGGCTGGAAGCACCGGCTGGCCCCCAGCCCCGACGAACTAACTGATGGAGTGGCTGACATCCATTTTGTTGTTATCTCCAAAAACCCTTATGCCTGGGCCTTGAGCCAGCACCGCAAACCCCACCATTATGAGGAGCTGAAAAAACTTTCGTTCGCTGATTTTATCCGCTTTCCCTTCGGCGATTACCCCAGCCCCATCGAGATGTGGAACCGAAAATACCAGTCCTATTTGGCGTTGGCCAATTATAGTAGTCATACCGCCTTTGTCCGATATGATGATCTGATCAAATCCCCGGAGGCAGAACTGGCCAAAGTAGTTGCGCATTTCGACTTGGCCAAAGGTCTTCGCTGGTTCACCGATGAACCCCGGACCATCAGCTATGACCAAGGAGTGAAAGACAAGGTTTTCCATGCCGACTACTACCTTTCCCAGAAGTGGAAGAAAGAACTCCATCCCTCGGACATCGCGTACATCAACCAGAAAGTGGATCCCGAAGTAGTCGAAAAATTGGGCTATACCCTCATGGAACCGCGATAGTTTGTGAAACCCAAAAAACTGAACGATATTTGTTCGTCGTTAGGCTTAACATTGGCAAACGAAGTTTTATTTTTAGATGCTTGCGCGTTTACCAAATCTAGGAATGCGCAGTCGGTCGCTGCAATAAGCCAAGCATTTGTATTCTTGTATTTTAGCCCAACTCATTGGCAATGAACAATCATATCCGTCGATTTACTGGCTTTTTTCTTTTGGTGATTGCCTTACCATTGTTTGCGCAGGCGCAAGCGCAGCCCCAAAACCAACGCATCCCTTGGGAGACGTTGGCCAACATTTCGTGGGAAAAGAAATACAACGACAAATACAAGCAACAATTTAATTACCCGAAGTTTACCCCGGCCGTCAAAGCATTTGAAGGCCGCGAGGTGATAGTGAAAGGGTATGTGTTGCCCATCGATGTGGGTGGCGATTATATCGTGCTGTCGCGCTTTCCCTTTGAAAGCTGCTTTTTTTGCGGCGGGGCTGGCCCTGAGTCCGTCATGGAAGTCCACATCAAGAACCCCAAATTGGTGAATAAGAAAAGTGCCACTTTCAAGGGCAAGCTCAAACTTAACAGCGATGATGTGGATGCCCTAGTCTATATCTTGGAAAATGCCGAGCTGATGCCCGACGTTCAGTAATCATTGGAACTCCGACCGACTGCTTCCCGCCGGTCAATCTTATAGCCGCAAAGGTTTCAAACTGTCAAGAAGTTTGAAACCTTTGCGGCTTTTGGGCCGGGCCGACTTGCCAACTCGCCCCCACACATTTTCCGCGATTTACCCCTTCTCCCAGTCTTGATACGGCAGATAATGGATGGACACCCAGTGGCCCACCCCGAAAGCCGTATAAATCGCTCGATCGAAACATTTACTGTTCGTAATATCTGCTACCAAATGTGAAAAAAACTAAAATCGGACAACACTGTCGGCCATCTGACATTGACCTCACCACCATTCCCCTACTTTTGGTGTAGCAATTACTGTATCATCTTTCTTTCAACATGAAAAACTCTTTTGTAGTTCTCCTTTTCCTTACCATCGCCCTGACGGCATGCGTCAAAGACAAAGATCTCATTTCCAGCGATCAAATTTCACCAAACATTATTGACCTGACCCGTCCTGCTCAGCAGACAGGTACAATGATGAGTGGTTCCCACCCCACTTCTGGCACGGTCAGCGTGCGGACGGGGGCCCAAAAACCCACCGATCTTTATTTGGTGTTTGAGAATTTCAAGACCGATCCTGGTCCCGATCTGCGGGTTTATCTGGCCGAAGATCAGAACGCGGGCGGCTTTGTGGAACTGGCCACATTGGACAAAACGGGCAATTTTCATTTGGCCATTCCGGCCAATACCGACTTACAAAAAAAGAAATTTGTTCTGATCTGGTGCAAGCGGTTTAAGGAATTGTTTGGCTCCGCCGAATTGAAAAAACAGTAGTTTTTGGGAACCCTAAAACTGGTTTTTTCAATTCGGCAAACGATGATCGAAATTTACCCGATCGATCCCCGATCTTTGTTAAACTGCTGCTTTGGGCCAACTTGGCCTAGCATCTTCAGTTGATGGCCAAATTATGCTCACTGATTTGGTTTTCATTTTTTACGGGTAATTTTTGAATTAAAAACTAATAATTTCACTCCCTCAAAATGAAAAAGATGAAAAGATTTATTTGCAATACCATTTTCTGCTCGCTGCTTGGCTTGTCAGGCCACGGTGCTTTGGCCCAATCCTATCAAGTGGCTGATCTGGCCCTGGCCGCCGGCAATGGTTTCTCGCCTGCCATTTCCTACAGTCGGTTGTATGGTAAAAAGTTCAAGATTGGGGCGGGGATCCGGTTGACCTCTTATTTTGGTGGTGCGACCGATGCCACCACCGCCCCCGCCAAATTGACCTCGGGCAAAGCCAGTCTGGCGGCCCTGTTTTCCGAAAGTATCCCCGCCCAAATTGATACCTTCCGGTTGGGAAGCACCCAAACCAACGCACTGAACCTGAACTTGCATCTGCAATACTCGATAACTGATAAACTGGAACTGGGCTTTAATATTGATGCAATTGGCGTAACTTTCGGTGGGGAACAATCGGGGCGATTCACGGCCCGGCAAAGTGATGCCACTGGACTGGCCAATAACGGGGCCACGGTGACCGCCAAGCCAACCAGTTTCAATTTATTGCTGATCAGCGATTCTGATCTGGGCAGCTTGAACTCTGAGATTTACGCCCGCTATTGGTTCAATGACCATTGGGGCTTGCGAGCAGGCCTCAGTTTCCAGTTTGTGGAGTACAAAACTAGCCGTAAACTGGCTTTTGACAACGATCGGTTCAGGAGCAAAATACTATTGCCCATGTTGGCGGTTTCTTACAAGTTTTAATTGATTTACATGAAATATTTAATGCTAACGATCTTGTACATGGTCACGTTGCCGACCTTGGCCCAACAGTGGAAACCGCTCACGGGGTCAGTCACTTTCAAGATCAAGATGTGGGGGCTCACCGTGGACGGCTCGTTCAAGGGATTGGTCGCCAACCTCGCGTTTGATCCGAACAATTTGGCCCAGGCCAGCATCGTGGCCACGGTCGATGCCCGGACCATCGATACCGACAATTCGCTGCGCGACGATCACCTGCGCGACAAGGAAGCGTTTTTTGACACCAAAAATTATCCCGTTTTGCGGATCAAAAGCACCAGAATTGAAAAAAGTGAGACGGGCTATCTGGGCACTTTTGAGCTGACGATGAAGAAAACAACCAAATTGGTTAAAATCCCCTTTACCTTTTTGCCCAATGGCGAACAGCAACAATTGAAGGGAAGCGTGACCATCAACCGGCGGGACTGGGACGTGGGCGGAGGGTCATTTGGCCTGTCCGACAATGTGACCATCAACCTACTGCTCAATGTACAGGCGGTTCCCAAGCCCGAAAATTGAGCTCATCAAACAACTATTATCAATTTTCGCTCCCCTGTAATGATTGAGAACCTGAAAACCGCAAACCAACTCGCACTGGGCCAATCGATCGGCTTGCTCAAGTTATTGCCCGACGAAGTTTACCGCACCAAACTGGCCACTTTACACGGCCACTCGGTGGGCCAGCACACCCGGCATATCCTCGAGTTTTACCAGTGCCTATTGCAGCAAGCGGCCAGCAGCCGGGTGTGCTACGACGATCGCCGGCGTGATGCCCATATTGAGGCCGACCTTGGCCATGCCCTTGCCTGCGCGGAAGAACTTTGGGATCAGTTGGCGCAACCCCTGACCGACCGTGAACTCTGGATTGAAAACCACAGCGCACCGGGTGCCATTGCCAGTAGTTTGGCGCGGGAACTTGTGTATTTGATTGAGCACACCATCCATCATTTGGCCATCATCAAAATTGGCCTCAACCAAGGCTACCCGCACCTCGTACTGCCCGTGAACTTGGGCGTAGCCCCATCAACGCTGCTTTATCGGGACAAAATATTGGAACAAGCATAAGGAGTGATGGGCCAGCGCTATCCCCAAGCCCGCAAGGCCGCCCAAACTTGGTGGAGACCGGCCGGCTGGATCCCCCGCTGGCGCTGGGCCAAGCTAATGTCGGCCAGCATGCTTAAATGCTGGGCCACGTCGCGGTAGGCCCGCCAGAGCTGATAGGACGGATCGTAGATGTGGCCGGGCTCGGAACTGATGCCGTTCAGTTCCATAATGCGCACCTGACGGCCGGCATACAGGTCGGCCCACGAAGGCACCCGGAGATCGAACCGGCCATAGTGAAAGCCGGGAATGGCGGCGGCAATTTGGTCAAAAACCAAGTGCAGTTCCGGGGTGATTCTGTCGTTGGCGTTGATAAACTTGGTTCCCCGGCAGTGGTTGCCGATCGGTTCCAGTTCACATTTTTCATTTTCGGGCAATACCCGATCCAGCATTGGCCCCAAGCGGGCCTGCAGGGCATCGAGTTGCAACTGACCCCGCAAACTTTGGCCCACCAACTGCCGGATGGTGTGGCGACCATCCCCCCGCACGGCTAGAAACTCCTTGAGGGTCAATGAAGTGACGCGGCCGTGGGCTGCCCCAGGCAAGCGGCAGTACAGCACTCCCAGCTCGATCGGGCAATCGATGTAAGACTGGATAATAAAATCATCCGTGTGGGTGGCCATGTAGTTGGCCAGCGCATTCTCATCACCGATTTTTTCCACCCCATTTCCGCGTTCGCCCACATCGGGTTTGGCCACCAATGGATAGAGGATTGCCGCATTGGCGATCAGGGTTTTTGCCTCCGCCAATCCCGTATCAGCCGCAATGAACAAGGTTTCGGGCTTGTAGGCGGCCGGGATATGGGCCAAAATAGCCTGCTTGGATTCTCCCACCAAGCCACCCAGTTCGATGAACGGATTGGCCGAAGTGCTAAAAACCAGAGAACGGGCACGAATGGATAGATACAGGTAATAGGGCAACAAAGGGGCATAAAAAACCCACCATGGCCAATATTCATAGCGGGTCAGTTTGGCCCAAAATTGCCGGAGAGGGTGTTGCATCGAGGCTTGGCGGTGGATGTTTAATATGAACGCTACCCCAAAAATGTCACTTTATTAGAAGAGCAGATAAGTGAGCCGCGAGGATTATTTCCTGGTAACGCCTGCCAGCAGGGCAAATAGGGTGTCACGCCGCAGGTAAACCACCACTACGCAGCAAAAAGTGGTGATCAGGGCCAGAAAAAAGAGCGTGCCGCCATTGTCTTGCACCACAATGCCCAGCTTGGTCGGGTGGGACAGGATGGCCCCGGACATCACACCCAGCCCCAACAATGCGCCCAGCGTGGCAAAGCGTGGCCACAACAGTAGGATAACCGCGATCAATTCCGCCACTGCCGAACCAAGCCGGCCCCAAGGCTCAATGCCCAAAGTGGTGAAAATATAAACACTTTCGAGCGCGGCCGAAAACTTGAAGAACAAAGTCTGGAACAAGATTGCGGCGGCCACCAGTTGGGCGGCCCACCCGAGAATGATTTGAATTTTCATGGATTGGTGCAATTACTTGATGAATTTTTGCCAGTTGGCATCCGCTTGTTTTTTGAGCGGCGCCTCGTTTTCATTCCAACTGGTGAGGGTGTTGTTGAAAAAACGGTTGTAGAACAGGGACAGCTTGCCGTCCATGATCTTGAAAGTTTCGGGATCTACCTCGACTTTTCCCCCGTTTTTCCCATTGCATAGGCGCACCAGCCGCCATATTGGGGTTCCTACATCGCGGGATCTTTTTGAAAAGTGGCCAAATTGGTGGCATTGGCAAACTAATACCTGATGCCTTGATCCACCCAGTTGAACGCGGCTTTGCCTTTCACCGATTTTTGCTGAAAATAACTGACTGGGTCATAGCCTTCCAAGGCCAGTCCCTTCGCCACAAAAAATTGTTTTTGCCCAACAGTGGGCGATTGGGCCAGCAGTACCGCTGGACAAAACCAGCACAAAAGAACAAGGATACTTTTCATGAGGGGCGCTACAAATATCAGAAGGGCAAAAGTAGTTTTGGCCCTCTGGGGGATTTGTCAAATGGACGACAATACCGAAAACATTTACTTACTTTAACCTCAAGTGGAAAATTACGCACCAAAAAAGCCAGCGGGGCCCATTTTTTGGCCAACTTTTCACAATATAGCCTACTTTTAACCCCTCTTATCCCCCAAAGCCTTTTACCACTTGCTAAATGGAACAACCGCCCAGCGCAGGACTTAAAAAAGAAATCAACACTATTCAACTTTGGGCCATTGCCGTTGGCCTGGTAATCTCGGGCGAGTATTTTGGGTGGAACTATGGCTGGGCCGTTTCGGGCACCATCGGTTTTTTGTGGTCCACGCTGCTGGTCACTGCCATGTACATCACCTTTATCTTCAGCTATACCGAGCTCACGGCCGCTTTGCCCCACGCGGGCGGCCCTTTTACGTATGCCTACCGCGCATTTGGGCCAGTGGGCGGCTTCATTGCGGGTTTTGCTACCTTGGTCGATTTCCTGCTGGCCCCGCCCGCCATCGCCTACGCACTGGGGAGCTATGTCAATTTTCTGGAACCGGCCATCCCGGTAGTCCCCACCGCCATTGCCATGTACTTCATCTTCATTGCGGTCAATATTTTTGGGATTAGAGAGGGTGCGCGATTTTCCCTCGTCGTCACGCTGCTTTCGGTAGTAGAGTTGGTGGTCTTTTTGGTCATTATTTTCCCCTACTTCGAGGTGGAAAAATTTGTGGCCCATAACCCGCCCGTCCTCACCCCGGGCCACGTGTTTGCGGGCGTGCCCTACGCCATGTGGTTTTTTGTGGCCATTGAGGGAGTGGCTATGGTGGCCGAGGAGGTCAAAACCCCCAACCGCACCATCCCCATTGGGTACATTGCCAGCATTGGCACGCTGGTGGTACTGGCCTTGGGCATTATGGTGCTCAGTGGGGGCGTGGGCGACTGGCGAACCTTGGCCAACATCGACCACCCCATGCCCGAAACCCTCTCCCAAGCCTTGGGCAAGGGCAATAATTGGTCAAAAATATTTGCTTCCTTGGGATTGTTCGGCCTGATCGCCTCGTTCCATTGCAACACCATCAGCTACTCGCGGCAAATCTATGCCATGGCCCGCGAAGGCTACCTGCCCAGTTTCTTGGCCCAGCTCAACCCCAAGTACCAAACACCGCATTGGGCCCTGATTGCGGGCGGGATGGTCGGTTTCGTCGCCATTTTTTCGGGACAGACCAGCCAGATCATCACCATGTCGGTACTGGGCGCGGTAGTCATGTACATGATTTGTATGCTCAGCTTGCTGGCCCTGCGCCGCAAGGAACCCGACTTGCCCCGCCCGTACAAGACCCCGTTCTATCCCTACTTCCCGCTGCTGGCCGCGTTGTTGGCGTTGGTTTGCCTCGGGGCCATTGTATATTACAACCCGGCGGTGAGTGCGGTGTTTTTTATCCTGTTGGGCATAGCGGTGCTGTGGTTCATCACTTTGGGGGTCCGGCTGATCAACCGGCCCGAGGGTCCGCTCCCCTGATCTGGCCATCTCTTTCCAATGAAGCCAAGGGACGCGCGCCAAACCGCTTTGTTTTGATCCTATCTTTGCCCTATTCCCACAACCCCAAAACCGCTATTCGTGATTTCGATCCAACACGTCACCAAGACCTTCAAAACCCTCCGGGCCGTTGACGACCTGAGCCTTGAGATTGGCGCAGGCGAGTTTGTCGCCCTGCTCGGGCCAAATGGGGCCGGCAAGACCACCTTGGTAGAGATCATCGAGGGCCTCCAAGCCCCTGACAGCGGCCAGGTCACGATCCAAGGCCTGAACTGGCAACAGCACGCCACCCAACTCCGGGCCAAAATCGGGCTGTCCCTCCAAGAAACCCGTTTTGTCGATAAACTCACCGTACGAGAAACCTTGGAACTGTTTGGCAGCTTTTATGGCCTCACCAAAGCCCGCGCCCATGAGATGATGGCCCTCACCGATCTGGAAGCCAAGGCCAGCACTTATACCGTCAACCTGTCGGGCGGGCAGCGGCAACGGCTCGCACTGGGGGTGGCCATCATGAACACGCCCGATGTGCTGATCCTCGATGAACCAACCACCGGGCTGGATCCCAACGCCCGCCGGGATTTATGGAAAATATTGACCGATTTGAAACAACAGCGCGGCACTACGCTCATCCTCACTACTCACTACATGGAAGAGGCGGAGCAACTTTGCGACCGGATCGTGATCATGAACACCGGAAAAATCTTGGCCGATGGCACGCTGGAGCAGTTGCTGGCCCAACATTCCCAAGGCGAAATCCTTACCTTCGAAGTCGCCACCGCCAACCACCAGGCCCTGGAGCAGCTAGTGGCCACCTTGCCCGGCCTATTGGCCCAGCACTGCCTTGGCCAGCCAACCGAGGACAGCTACAAGGGACAGTTAGTGGTGGTGGACCTGACCACGGCCCTGCCGGCCTTTCTTGAGCAGTTGAAGGCGCACAATATGGTGCTGAGCGAGATTGGGTCGCGCCGAAAAACGCTCGACGATCTGTTTGTGGCCATGACCGGCCGGCGGCTGGATGAGGCTTAAGTTTGCCGATTTTATTTATAGGGCAATCATTCAAAATCCTGAAGCGATGAAATGGCGGAGCACCGTTTTCTTGTCAACATCTATCATTTGGGGCTGTATCGCCAAGTCGCAGCTAAAGTCGCGGCGGCTTGGCCGCCGCGACTTTGTTTAAAATTTAACCCGTGCAGAGCGCTCTTGGACAGCAACCCAAATGGGTGCACTTTGCCGGGCAAAAAAGGAAGAAACCACGGGGAAATTACTTTTTCACCTCGATGTTGATGGTTTTGCTCATTTGCGGGCCGTAGGACTGGTGGAACCCATCGGCAAACTGCAAGGTCAATTTGTACTTACCGGGGGCCAACTTCAGTTCGGTTTCGGTCTGGCCCTTGCCAAAATGCAACCGGGTACTGTCGTTCATCTCGATGATTTCGCCTTTGGTAAGGGCATTCAAGCCAATCAGCAGGTGGTGGTGGCCTTTGTCTTTGTTCACGTACCCGGCGGGCTCTACCATCATGCCATTGACCCCAAACTGTACTTTGAGGGGTGATTTGACCGATTCGCCGTCTTTTAAGTTGACGAAGAACACGTTTTGATCGGGGCGCAGATCGCCGGCCACCGCCGTAGTGCTGTCATTTTTGGCACTGTCGCCCACCACTCCATGATTGTGATCGCTGTGATCGTGGGTTGCCATTGCACTAGAATCCCCGCCGGCGGTTTTCTCCGACGTTTTGCCGCCACCGCAAGCAACCAAACCCGCCAATAACACGGCGGCCAAGCATCCATTAATTGTTTTCATGATCAGTACTGTTGATTTTTGAGAAATTGTGAAGCGCAAATTTAGGGACCGGTGACTGAAGCAACCGCCATTTAGCGCACAAAAGCCGGATGGTACTGCACAATAAAGCTTTGCACCGCTATTTGGATGAGCGAATCGGTGGGTGGCCGCTGGCCAGTGGCCACCGTAAAAGTGGAAGGTGGCTCGGGGGAGGTTTCATCCTTTTTCATGTCTGTGCCAAACTTCTCCCACGCAATGGCCCCAGTGCCCCAATAGAATTTACCGCGCCAAAGATCATTGGCAAATACCAGCCACGATAGCCCCGAAAGCTGAACGTAGTGAATGTCGATGGCCACTGTTTTGGCACTATCGTTTTCGGCAATCTTCATCAAGGTATTGTAAACCAACCCTTGGCCTTGCTTGCGGATGCTCAGGTTGTCATCACCGGGGTTAAAAAAGTTGCGCCTCACTTCATAATCATATTGATGGCCCTGTACCTCGATCCGGCCCTGCACCAGTTGGCCTGCCGCATGGGCCGAGGTCGTTCTGGCCTGATCATCCTCGGGGAAACGGAACAAGGGCTCATATTGCTTCACAAATTGACAAATGGCCAATTTTACGCCTTCCGCCACCCCGAGTTTGGCTGTGCTGAACCGATCCACTTGCTCTTTGGGGGGCAACTCTTTGCGGTAGGCGGGGCTGCCAATTTTGCGGCCCTGGGCGGTGTAGTTTACCCGCCCCCCGGTCCATTGGAATTCGGTCTCAAAAAATTCGCTCCGTGAAACCGCCCAGGCATAGTCCAATGGCGTGGCCCCGTAGATGCGCAAGTGGGTAATGCGCTGGCCAGCTACTTGCAGGAGCGCTTCGGTACTGAACACTTTGTTAGATTCCGAAATTGATTTGGTGCCGGGCTTGCTCACCACGCTCAAGGTAAAATCCCACCTTTCCGGATCCCGACCATCATTATCGAGGGAATAGTAGTAAAAGCGGTCGTTCCAAGTAAACGTATCGGCATAGCGGGGCACTTGGGCCGGTGTGCTATTGACGAGCCCCAGGATGAAAAAGGCCAGAATGATACCTATCCGACCGGATTGAACCCTTATGTTGTACTGAAAATCCCCAAACAGAAGCTTCACTAGCGTAGTTTTTTCAATAAATGGTACAATTCTTCCAGTTCAAATGGTTTTACGATAATATCATCCATACCAGCTTCCAGCGCGCTGGTCTTGGTGTCGGGCATAATGTCGGCGGTGAGGGCCACGATGGGGATGTTACGTTTGGCCTCGGGCATATCGCTCTGCCGAATGAGCTGGGCAGCCTTGATGCCGTCCATGACCGGCATTTGAACGTCCATCAGGATAATATGGTAGTCATTGGCCCGCAACATGGCAATGGCCTCTTCTCCGTTATTGGCAATGTCCACTGTCACTTTCCATTTTCCCAAAATTTGTTTGGCCACAAATTGGTTTACTTTGTTGTCTTCGGCCAATAATACTCTGACCCCAGTCAGATCGTAATCGCTAGTTGGTGTGCTTTCCACTGGTGTGGTTTTAGTTTTTTGATCAATAAAATCCATTGTAAGGGTAAAAATAAAAATACTGCCGCCCCCGTCCCGATCCTTCACGCTTATTTCTCCACCCATCAATTCGACAAGCCGTTTCACAATGGCCAACCCAAGCCCAGTCCCACCAAATTTTCGGCTAATCCCCACATTGGCTTGCGTAAAGCTCTCAAAGATAGTGTTTTTTGCTTGATCGGGAATACCTATGCCACTATCGGCCACAAGAAATTTGATTTTAGCCATATTGCCTTCCCGGCTTTCTACTTCCACGATTAACTCAACCCCGCCAGTTTCGGTAAACTTTATGGCGTTGGCGAGCAAATTGAGCAAAATCTGTTGGAGGCGCAGCGGATCGCCCACTACTTGATCCGGGACTTGGTCGGCTACGCTTTGATTCAAGTACAGTCCTTGGTTTTGGGCTGCTACTTGGCTGGTGAGCACGGCTCGGCTGAGCAATTGGGAGAGCGAAAAAGGAATGTGCTCGATCGCGATCTTGTCTTCCTCAAGTTTGGAAAAATCCAGTATGTCATTGACTATTTCCAACAAGGCATCACTCGAGAACTTGATTGTGCGGATGTATTCTTGGGAAATGGCGCCGGCGTCTTGCACCATTAAGTTGGTAAGGCCCACAATGGCATTGAGCGGGGTGCGGATCTCGTGGCTCATCCGGGACAAGAACTCCGATTTGGCCTTGACCGCCTCCTCGGCTTTCCCTTTGGCCCGCAAAAGTACTTGTTGGACATTTTTTTGTAAGCTGATATCGGTCAGCCTGACTATGGCTACCCATTTGTTGTCACAGCTATGGATGCTGGTAATAGCCGCATTAGCAGTAATGATCCGCCCATGTTTGGTCACGTATTCGAGTTCGGTGCTCCATAGCCCTTCCTTGACAATCTGGAGGCTGATTTCACGCTGTTGGTCTTCGGTGTATGGGTGCAACTGGAAACTATTTCCCTCGCTACCGATCAGCTCGGCTTTGCTTTGGCACTCAAACAATTGGACCGCGGCCAAGTTACAGTCCAGAATCAAGGTACCGGGCCCTTTGATCAAGAAAAGTGCGTCAGCCGTATTGTCAAATACAGCCTTGAACAAGTCTTCCTTCTGGCGGAAGGCGGCGGCTTGCTGCTTGGCTTGGCTAATGTCCATCCGGGTATGGATGACCAATGTCTCGCCCAATACCGGAGTCGATACAGGGGTGAAGATGCTCCAATAAAACTTTGGGTGTTTTCCCAATTGGTTTACCTCTTCAAACTCGACCGCAGCTTTTTGGGCCAAAGCGAGCTTGAGCTTTTCAAATCGGATCTTGCCCCGTTCTACATCGCGCCCCAAGCTTTGGCGAAATTCCACTTCGGTTTTACCAATGATCTGCTTGCGCAAGTGCGGATCGGACACCATCTGCTTATTGACAAACATAGCCCTCCCATCGGAATCGGAAACACCAATACTGACCGGAATATTGTCCATGATGGTTTGGTAGAACGCCTGCTGGGTCGCGATGCGATTTTCATAAACCTCTACCGCCCGGTGCAAAACATATAATATGGCCAGCACTGAAACCACCACCAAGAACAGGGTCGTTTGATAGGAACTTACCAATTGGGAGGGGGAGAGCGTCAAGAGACCACCGATCGGCAAGGGGGCCAGTTCAATGGCCAACAGGGTGAAAGCGAACCCTAACACCAAACTAAAAGCGGTCCGTTTTTCGCTCTTATCGAAAACAATGATCGCGCCCAACATGCAGGGAATCAGGTAAAGCTGGATAGCCGAAGCCCGGCCGAACAATATGGCAGAGGACACAATGCCCAAATAGGTGATCAAAAAAAGAATGGTTTTGGCTCGGAGATACAGTTGGGCATAGTTGAACCAATAAATAGTCAATGTACCCAGAAAAAAAACCAATTGCACACCCGCAAAAATGTAGTGTCCTACCCGGAGGTTGAGCAAAAAGGTAATCAAAAACATGACTTGGGCCAGCAAACTGAGCTGGTTGGCCAAGCTGGTCTGTCGAGCGAGGCCAGGTTCCATCCCTTCTGACCGGCCTATCTCCGAAATTCTACCCCAAAACCTTTTAATCATCATTGCGATCCAATTGATGTACCAAATAAACGCAATCTTTGACTAATTTTCTAAGAAAATCTGGGCAAAGAGCTACCTGCAATCAGGGCGCTGTGATCGGTTCACCGTTCAATAAATTAAGGGCCAAATGATTGCGCTCATTTGACCCTCGACATGGACGTAATCTTTTTCGAATCTGAATGGTAAACATAACCGACTTAGGGCTGGATTTGGCCAAAGGCGTTGCCCGCAGCGGCTATTGGTTCAGGGCTTGGTTGGCCATTGCCACGGCCGATGTGGCCAAGTCTTTGATCCGGACCGCGTTGTCCTTGATTTCCCGCTGGATGGCGACCATCTGCTCGGGGGTGGCCTGCACGGGGGTGTGATCGTGGTCATGGCCCTGTCCGTGCTCATGCTGGTGCTCGTGGCCGGGCACCTCGACTATGGTCTTGGCCCAAGCGGCAAAATCGGCCTCTGCCTTGTCCATCGTTTCCAGGGCTTGGGTTGCTTTGGCCAGTCGGTCGGGATCGGCCGCCAGCGAATCTTTCAGGCTGGCCAGGGCCGGTTTCAACTTCCCCAGTTCGGCCATTAGTTCCTTGACTTGCTTCTCGGCCGCCATGGCCGCTTCGTGGTGGCCCAGTGCCTCTTTGGTGAATGCCGCCTCTTTTGCCGATGGGCCACCACAGGCACACAGCAGGGCCAGCAGGGAAATGAGATAACTCTTTTTCATGGTTTGGATTTTTAGTGTGCAAATTATTTTTTGTTACTCAACTTCCCGGATTTTTTGGAAGGTTTTGGCCCCGAAACTGGTGGGCGCCGCGTTATCAGCGCGTTGATGTTGTACTTGGACAAAAGTAAAACTGCCAATCGTGAATACCATTGATAGCCAAAAAACTGCCAACTCGGTCCGGTGGCCAGCATGGGCCGAAAAATACGCTTTATGACCCGCATAAGCAAGAACGCCCAGTTGGAGGAAGATAACGTACGGTTGGAGCGGCATTAGCCACTCATACATTATGCCCAGACCGACCGTGCCCAACATCAGAGTGAGCAGCGGCAACCCACAACACAACAAATGGGCAAGGGATGCGATGGACAAAGAAACCAGAACCAATGAATTTTTCATCAAAACAAGCATAACAACGGGTGCGCAAAACCAAACTGTCGGTTGGTATGGGGCACAAAGTTAAGCCAAGGCGCACAAATAATGCAACTTAGTTGCATTATTTGTGCGCCTTGGCCGTTGTCAGCTGCGAGAACCCATAAAGTGGTCACAGTGTCCACTTTATGGCGGGCATTATTTTGGCTGGCATCGCCACCTGATTCAGCGATACAGCAAACGGGGGAAGCTTAGGTGGTGGATAACAACGATACCGCCAACGGCCTTGCGCTTCACTTTTTGCAAGTACCAGTGCCCGGCGTTGGCAATCCAAATTGGTTTTATAATAATACTTATGTTAAATACAAAAAAGGCCGCCTTCTGATCATCCCACAACCCTGCCCTACTCGGGCTAATTGCAATCGCAAAAAAAAGGATCAAGGAGTTGTACGCTCCTTGATCCTTTGATGACCATCACTTGCTGGGCCGAGTTATCAGTCGGCGGCATTCATTAATTGATCACAAACCGGCCGGTATACGTCTTGCTTTGGCCAGCCACTCGGACAATGTAGGCCCCGGTGGACAGTTTGAGGCGTAGGTCACCGTACTGAATCACCGTGTGAAGGTTGGTTTCGGGCACTTTGACCCGGTGTATTTCGCGGCCAATGGCATCGTAGATAACCAAGGTGGCCGGGCCAAAGTCTTTGTCAAACACCACGACATTCAACTCTTGACCGCCTTCCACTGGATTGGGATAGACACTGAACCCTTCTTTGCCAGTTCCCTCACTTTCAAAATACACGACCACGATTTTGCTGTAGGTAAAGGTGCCGTCTTTGTCGGTCTGCTTGAGGCGGTAGAAATTTTTGCCAGCCAACGGACGGCGATCCACTTGACCATAGCTGAGGGTAGTGTTGGAATTGCCCCCGTTTTTGGCCGGGATCCGGTCAATGATCGGCGCAAAGTTGATCCCATCGCTGCTGCGTTCGATGGTGAAGTAGTCGTTGTTGATCTCACGAGCGGTGCGCCAAACCAGATCCACTTCTTGCCCGCGCTGGCTGGCCTCGAAGCTCAGGAGCTGGATGGGCAATAGCGTCAGACCATCCTCGGCATTGGTAAACGGCCCGTTGTGGTTGACCGTGGCCGCACTCCACTGCACCCCTTGGGTATCGGGAAAGCCCGCACTGAAATAGTCTTGCTTGCCTTCGGGCACCCAGCTATTACTGGCAGTTTTCCAGTGGGCAATATTGAGTTTATCGGCCCCCAAGCCAGCAACCCCAGCCGTACGGTTACCCGTGGCACCGGTCAAGTCCCAGCTCAGTTTCACGCCCAAGCCGGTGAAGTTGACAATCGTGGTGCCATCCAAGACCCAAAACTCCGATTGGTTCACAAAAACTATTGGAGCGGCAAACAGACCCGGGTTATAAGGCCGGGGCAAAGTTACTGGCAGCGGCTGGGGGCCGAGGGCGGCCACCGAGCTGGACAAGTTGCCACTGACCGGGTAATAACGGGCCGTTAAATCGCTGCCACCCACCAAGGTGTGCACGCCCATTGGCGCATAGAAGTTGCCATTGGGGTGGCCCACCGGGAAGTCAAAGGCGTTGGTGGAAGGATACGCACCGCCCAGCATGGTTCCATTGCCGGTGAACTTGGTATTGGCGCGGCCAATTTTGCGCACTGCTCCCCGCACGTAGCTGTCATTGTCGGGGCCGGGGGCACCCGGGAAGGTGCCATCGCCATCCACCATGATAGTGCCGGCATTGTCCAAGAAAGTGAGCACATTGTCATCGTCAAACTGGCCGGCGGCGGCGGTTCCCCCGTTTTCGTTACCGTCCACATTGCTCCAGAAATAGCCGTTCAAGAAATTGGCCTGACGGCTCACCCGCAAAGGATCTTGGCGGATACTGACCGTCCGGTTGGCAACGCTGGCGGCTGGGGTTTTGCCCAGCTCAACATTGACAAAGTTGTTGGGCACAGTGGGGGCAGCACCCGCCGTAGTGCCTGAAATCACGGTTTGGGCGCGGTTGCCTTCAAAAATCACGCGCTGGGTGCCAGTGGCCGCACCGGCATCAAAAATATTGTTGATAGTATTGGCTAGGCCCGATCCGGCCAAGGTAGCACTCAAGGTAGCTTGGTTGCCCGAAGTAAAGGCAACCCAGTTGCCTTGGGTATTGATGTTAAAAGTGCTCACCGCCAAGGTATTGGCTTGCCCGTTGGCTTGATAAGTAATGGTGGCTGGAAGAAACCGATTGGAGGCTACTCGGCCGCCGATCATCAGGTTGCCCCGCAAGCGCACTTGGCCCAACAAGGTTTTGGTGGCGCCGCTGCCAGCCGGATTGACCAATTCCACATTCGCATAATTGTTCGCGGCGGTCAAAGTGGCCCCAAACAAGCTGCGGATGCTTTGGTTCACGCCCGCATTGTAGCGCACATAGGTACTATCGGCCAAGTCAATATTGGCATTCACAAACCCGTTGGCCCCGGTAAAAGTGGGAAACAGGGTGGCGGTGGTGGCATTGCCCAAGGTCAGGGCCGAAGTACCATTGCGAGCGGCAGTCGTTGCATTCACTCCGCCTCCCCCGAAAATGGTGCTAGCACTGCCATAAGCAATGGATTCAAACACCGAGTTAGCGGCATAAGAGCTTGGTACGCCCGTATTCATGTACGTCCGGGTATTGGCAATGGTGCTGAACATCCGGAAATCCTGGGCCGCACTGCCAGTGGCCGCAATCTGGATCCCGTTGTCAACCAAATTGGCCAATGGGGAAATGACCAGCGAACCCCGCACCCGGTTTTCGGTGAATGCGCCCGTTTGGGTCTTGGAAATCACCTCATTGGGCAGGCTTTGTTCCGGGGCAACGAGCCAAAGGTTGGCGTAGGTCGCTGCGGCATCGGTGGCATTGCCCAGCACCTGTACATTTTGGTTGGCGGGAGTGGCTACCGAACTCGTATTTAGCGAAGAACTGTAGGCAATGGTGGTGCCCAGTTCCAAGTTCAGGTGCGTATTGTTGAACTGGGGAAATACGGGAAAACTACCGTTGATATTTCCCCTGGCCCCGATGGTAAAGAAGGCGGGACCGTTGATGGCGGTGCCTTGATCGTTATTGGCAATCGCACCTGCCCCCGTTGCGGTGGCAGTGGTAGCAAACATGTGCAAGCGCGGCACGCTGTTGGATACCACTACCGGGGCGATCGTGTGCTGAACAGTCCGCAAATTATTGTTGGGATTGACCGTGATGGTACCCCGTACACGGGTATTGCCACCCAAGGTTTTGGGCACGGGGCCGTTGGGCGTGGCCGAAGGGTTGGTCAGGGTCACGTTACCATAAGTGCGGTTTTGAGTCGTCAGCCCGGTGGCATCGTTCAACCCACGGATCGTTTGGCGGCGCCCGCTGTTATATACCACGTTGCTGTACAGATTGGCCGAGACACCGGGCGCAATCTCAAAATTGATCTCCACATCAGCAAAATTGAGCGGGAACTGGGTGGCGATGCCATCAGTGCCCAACATGATCCGGCTCGCTCCATTCACCCCAGTGGTATTCTCCGCTGCGGTCAAGGTGGCCCGCCCACCCAAGGGGAGGATCGCATCGGCGGTAGCTTTTAAGACGGGCATTTGGAAAAACACCCCGGTTACTGTTCCAGGATCATTGAGTTGGTACCCATTGTCCACCAATGAATTGTTCGGGGCAATGATCAAATCGCCTTTGACATGGGC
>JBBQXF010000002.1:0-97049 GCA_038209965.1 Cytophagales bacterium
CGGGCAAAGCGGTTCCGGTGCTACTCATCATTGCGGGTTCTGGGCCCACCGACCGCAATGGCAACAGCCCTTTGAACGTCAATACCAATACGTACAAGTGGCTCGCCGAAGGTTTGGCCGCCGAGGGGTTGGCCTCGCTCCGCTATGACAAATACGGGGTGGGCAAAAGTGTGGCGCCCGGAATGAAGGAAGATTCGCTCACTTTTGACCAATACATCCAGCATGCAGGGGAATTGGTGGATTATTTGAGCAAAGATCCGCGCTTTTCCAAGGTAGTCATTGCTGGCCACAGCGAGGGATCCCTCGTGGGCATGGTAGCCGCCAATCGCCGAACCGTGGCAGCATTCATCAGCTTGGCCGGCGCTGGCCGATCCATTGATGAGGTGATCAACCAGCAGTTGGCGGCCCAGCCCGAAGCCATCCGCAATGAGGTGAAAGCTGGCTTGGCGGCCTTGAAGGCTGGTGATAAAATTGCCAACCCAAACCCGATGTTGGCCTCGCTGTTCCGGCCCAGCGTGCAACCGTACATGATTTCTTGGCTCAAATACCAACCAACTGTCGAACTGGCCAAGTTGAGCATTCCGGTGCTGATCGTACAAGGCACCACTGATCTGCAAGTGGCAGAAAATGAGGCCGATCGGTTGCGTGCGGCCCTGCCCACAGCCCAATACCTGCGGCTGGAAGGCATGAACCACGTGCTGAAAACCGCCCCAGCCAGTTCTACGGAGAACTTGGCCACTTACCGCCAGCCCGAACTTCCGCTGGCCGACGGGCTGGTGAAGGGACTGGTTGATTTTGTCAAACGGTTAAAATAAAGAATTTGCTGACCAATGAAACTGTTGGCAGTTGATTTAAAATAGTCGCCAGAGTCATCGGATCAAGCCTTCAAGCGTTGATTTAATGGCTTTGGCGCGCTGGCTGGGCAGGTCATCGATTGCCTGAAACGGGGGCGGTTGGTTTGGACAAACCGACCAAAGGCATTTTTGAAAAATGGCTTATCCAGAAAATAAATCCCATCCATTGCCAAAATCACTTTAATCTTGTAACAAATTTGAATTAATGGAACAATCATCGATAAAGCTGGTTAAGAAAATGGGTTAAGCAATGTTTTCATCCTGCTTGATCCGTTATTTCAATACACCCAAAACTTTAGTTGTTGCCCATTTTTTCAAATTGAAGACTATCGCCCCAACTCCTTTTTGTTGATCAGTTACTTTTTTGTTCAAAAATGCGAAGTTGGTTGATTTCAGGCGTTCTCGCCCTGCTCATGGGCCATTGCGTGGCCCAAAAATGGGTGCTCATCACGGGCAAAGTGATGTATCCCCGGCCAGATTCTTTGCGGTTCACCCAACTTGCCAACTTTATCCACTACGAAAGCAATCCCATCTTTGCGGCCAAGCCCGACAAGTTGGGCCGCTTTAGCCTGCGGATACCGCTTTCGGTGCCCAGTTATGGCGAACTGTTCTACAACGGTCACATGGCCACCCTATATTTGGCCCCAGGTGACAGCCTGCACGTCACTTTCGATGCCCGGCGGTTCAATGGCAGCCTCCAGTTTGCGGGCCGGGGTGCCGCGACCAACCAGTACTTGCTCCAAAAATTTCTGCGATTTGAGGATGAGCCCAAAATCCGCGTTTTCCCCAAAATGCTGTCCGATGCCCTGCCCCACATATATCAGCATTTTGCCGACAGCCTGCACCGCGATCGGTGGGCCCTGTTGGAGAAGTGGCGCGACAAACTGCCAGCCCAGTTTCAAGTGGCCGAGCAAGCCAATCTTTTTTACCAAAATATAGTGGAGAAACTCAACTACCCCGTTTATCAAGAAGAGTTGAATGGAGAGAAACCCGCTTATCTACAAACCAAAATCCCGCCTAGTTATTATCAGTTCTTGCAGGATTTGCCCACGGACGATGCCTACTTGCACGTGCCCGGCTACGTCAATCTTTTAAGCGAATACCCCTTGGCGGCTTACCGATGGAAGCACCAGCTAAAAATGGTGGGGGCGGGCAACTATACTGCCCTCTACGAACAAGTGGAACAAGCTTTTAGCGGGCACACCCGCCAATTTGTGCAGGCCAATTTGGTGTATGAGAGCCTGTCATTTGATGCTTGGGAAACGGCCAAGACACTGTACCAGCGCCACTTGCGCAACGATTCGTTAGGCCCTTACCAACCTACGGTGGAGGCCCAGCACCAACGCATCAGTCGGTTGCAGCCGGGCAGTCCCGCCCCCAACTTCACCTTGTTGTCCCCCAATGGCAAAAAAATTTCCCTAAGCGATTATCGGGGCAAAGTCGTTTTTCTGGATTTTTGGGCCACTTGGTGCCGGCCCTGTTTGGAGGAGATGAACCATGCCCGGATCTTAAAAGAAAAATTAAAAGACAAAGCGGTGGTATTTTTGTACGTCTCACTCGACGAAAACGCAGCAATGTGGCGCAAAACGGTGGCCCAGCGACGAATCAAGGGCGAGCATGGCTTGTCGATGCCCGGTAAAGCCCCGGATGTGGCGAACATATACCAAATTGTTGGCATTCCAGCCTATTTTCTAATCGGTAAAGATGGCCGGATCATTGACCCCCAGGCCAAGCGGCCCAGCGATGCCGGTCTGCTATCAGACATTGAGGCGGCCCTGATTGAGAAAGACGAATAGAAATTCAGCTTGGCCCGGCGCGGGGCAAACTGAAAGTGAATATCAATCCTTGGGGAACATTGGGCCGCACCCCGATCTGCCCGCCTTGTCTTTCCACAAACTCTTTGCACAACGATAGCCCAAGCCCGGAGCCAGTTTCGCCGGCAGTGCCGGTGGAAGGGCTGCGCTTGAGGGGATCAAAAATTTCCCCCAACTTTTCTTCAGAAATGCCCAGCCCGTTGTCGCTCACAGCTACCTCGATCATTGCCCCCTGTACTTCGGCACTGATTGATATCTGGCCACCGATTGGCGTAAACTTTATGGCATTGGCCACCAAATTCCGAAGGATGAAATCCAGCATATTGGGATCGGCAAACACGTTAAATCCGCTCGCGATGTTTTCGTGCAGCCCAATATGCTTGGCCGAGGCATCCAAACTAAGCAAACCGACGATTTTTTTGGTTATTGCTCCGATGGACAGCAGTTCGGGCCGGAAAGTCACTTGCGTCATTTGATTGCGCGCCCAGTGCAATAGGTCATTGAGCAATATCGTTACATTGTCCAATTGGTGGCTGATTTCGCCCACCAATGCCGACGATTCCTCCCGGCTCATGGCAATTTCGGTATCTTGATACACCTTGAGCAAGCCATTGAGCGAGGCCATTGGACTGCGCACATCGTGGGCCACAATGGAAAAGAAGCGATCCTTGGCCTCGTTAAGCTTTTTCAACTCGCCCTCTGAAGCACTCAACTGGGCATTTTGGGCCATGATCTTCCGGTTGCGCTCTTCCATTGCGCTGCTTGACAGGCTCCGTAGCCGGTAAAAGCGGTACAACAGCAAGGCCAGCAGGAACAGCAGTGTGGCAAAACCGACGAGTGAAAAAATGATCACATGCTGACGACGTTTTTCAGCCTCATCCAGTTCCCGGACGGCCTTGGCCCTTTCATTGTCTAGCAGTTGCCTGTCCTGTTCGAGCTTTTCCAGCAGATCGGCAATTTTGGCCGAGTTGATCTGTACATTGAGGGTGTCTTGGATGGCTTGTTGGCGCTTAAAGTAATCCATGAACTCTTTGGGCTTGTTCATGGACAGGTATACCTCGGCCATACCCGCATAACATTCGGCCTGAACCAGCTTGAAGAGAGAGTTTTCGGCAATGATGATGGCCGATTGGTGGTAGTTTAAGCTGGCGGTAAAGTTGCCTTGGGCCGAATATACCTTGCCAATGGCCGTCAGGGTAGTGGCCGTTCCAAGTTTGTCTTGCAAATTTTGTCGAATCTTCAGCGATTGGTTCAGAAAAAAGAGAGCGCTGTCATAATGCTTGGTTTGGGCGTTCAATACGCCAAGATTGTAAAGCGAAATAGCCACTTCTTTTTTATTGCCCCATTGCTTTTTTAGTACCAGTGCCCGGTGAAGGTTTTGGGCTGCCTCCTTATAATTTCCTTGTTTGGTTTGGACAAAACCGATGTTGTTGAGCGATATGGCCTCCCCTTTCTGGTTGCCCATCTTTTTGCTGGTGACCAATGAGGCATAATAGTACTCGATGGCTTTGGCCATGTTGCCCTGCATCACGTAAAAATCCCCCAATGAATTATACGATTTGGCGATGTCATTGTCGTTGCCCAATTTTTTTCGGATTTCCAAGGCCCGAATATGGTATTGGATCGCCTTCAGGTACTGGTTGCGCTTGCTAAAAATGTAGCTGATCAGGTTGAGCGCGGTCGCATAGTCGCTGGGGCTTTGGTATTGGAGGTACAGGAGGGATTCCTCCGCATCGCGGAGCGCAATGTCCAATTGACTTTGAAAAAAATAAGTTGCCCCCGCCTTGGCCAACGCTACCCCAATATTGAGGGAGTCTTTGGCCAGTTTGGCCGCCCGGAGGGCTTGGTCGATCTGGGTGTGGGCGGCGGCGTAATCGCCCTGGGATAAATAATATTCGGCCATAAGGTTACTGGCTACTGCCGTCCCCAAATGATTGTTGGATTGCTGGGCGAGCAACTTGGCCCGTTGGGCATATTCAATTGATTTCTTGGGAGATTGGCTGGAATGTAACTTGGCTATTTGGTTGAGCACCAATATCTGGGTAGGTGGGTCGGACCCAGATAACCTCTGCTCCAAACTGTCCAGAACCCGCTGCTGTCCGTTGGCCAATAGGGACAAGAGCCAAAAGGCAACCATTGCCATCCATTTCTTATGGCCAGTCTTGATTTGTGGTAACGTTGAAATCATAAGCATCGTGAGCTGTCATCTACGTTCACCATAACCGTAAAAGTTTTAATCAGTATTAGAAATCAAATGTTCTAAAAATAAAAACAGCGATTTTTGTTGACAATTCCAAATGCCAACTAGCCATTGCTTTTTAAACAATAGTCTGATTGGTTGACCATTTGGAACAAAGGGCCGCCGTTGTAATCTCGATCTGTCAAGTATTCAAAAATCCGGCCATTTGGACGAATGGCCACCTCAGCGGGGCAAAGATAAGCAAGTCGGGGCTAATCGGTATGGTGCAACAATGCTTTGTTGTCTTTAAAACCAGATGGCCCGCACCAGAAAATATTATTTCACCCGAAAGCGCAAAACCCTATAATATTGGGTGGGCTGGCCCGGGCCACCGAGCACAATTAAGGCAAACTCGTGTACTTTTGCCCAAACCCAAGACAACCCAAGTGCCCGATTCATTGCCGTTCATCCTTTGGGGCGCCGTTTGTCTGCCCTTGATCACTTTCCTGATCCTGTTCGTGGGTGGGCGGAACTGGCCAATAGTCGCTGATCGCTTGGCCCTGACCTTGTCGGGATTGAGCTTGGTGGGTTTTTCGGTGGTGGTTGCGGCCGGTTGGCTTGCCGATTGGGGGTATGCTGCCCCGATCCATTGGTTTTCCCTCGGTGAGTTTGCCCTAACGATTTTGGTGCGGGTGGATGCGCTGGCCGCCCTCATGCTGTGGGTAGTGGCCTTTATTTCGTTCTTGGTACAGGTGTTCTCGGTGCAATACATGCGCGGTGACCTGGCCTACACCCGCTATTTTGCCTTGTTGGGCCTTTTCACTTTTGCCATGTATGGCCTATTGCTCACCGAAAACCTGCTAGTGGTCTATTTCTTTTGGGAACTGGTGGGTTTTTCTTCCTATACTTTGATCAGTTTTTGGTCTGACAAAGACGCGGCGGTCAAGGCTGGTCGCAAAGCGTTCCTGTTCAACCGGGCGGCGGATCTGGGCTTTTTGGCCGCTCTGTTGCTGCTGTGGGCCCACTACCACACGTTCAACCTGAGCGAAATCAAGTTGATGGTGGGGCCAGACAGCGCAGACCCGTGGTTCACTTGGCTGGGCATTGGTTTGTTGCTGGGCACGGCGGGCAAGTCGGCCCAGTTCCCGCTCTCGGGCTGGCTGCCCGATGCCATGCAAGGGCCCACTCCGGTATCGGCCCTGATCCACGCCGCCACGATGGTTGCAGCGGGGGTTTACCTGATCATCCGGGCCGACTTCCTGCTCAATGGCCTGATCATGGATATGGCCCTGATCATGGGTGCGATCACCGCTTTGGGCGGAGCCCTGGCGGCCACTTCCCAGACCGATCTCAAAAAAGTATTGGCTTATTCCACCATTTCGCAATTGGGCTACATGGTGATGGCTGTGGGGGCTGGTGCGCCTATGGCCGCATTTTTTCACCTGGTCACCCACGCCTTTTTCAAAGCATCCCTGTTCCTGTGTGCGGGATCGGTCATCCACCACTTGGCCCACGGGCCGGCCGCCCGCGATCCGCAGGATATGCGGCAAATGGGGGGATTGGCCCGGTCAATGCCCTTGGTCTTTGCTTGCTACACACTTTCGGCCTTGGCCTTGGCGGGGGTTCCACTATTGTCGGGCTTTTTGTCAAAAGAACAAATTCTGAGCGAATTGTGGACTGCCGCCACTCGGGGCAGTGGCCCGGCGATGATCGCTTGGGTAGCGGCCCTGGTTGGGATCGGCCTGACTGCTTTCTACATCGCCCGTCAATGGTTCTTGGTGTTTGTCCGGCTACCGGGCTTACCAGCGGGGGGCACATTGCCCACGCCGCCCAAAAGCCCGCTGTCGGTTTGGGAAGCCGTTCCCTTGTTGCTTCTGGCCCTGTTCGTGCCTTTCTGGGCCTTTGCCGTGCACCCGCTGGAGCCGACCCAAGCTTGGATCATGGTGCGGCTCGCGCCCGCGGCCGCCCTGCCCGCTCCATGGTGGCTGGCCCCGCTTTCGTTGGGTTTGTTATCGATCGGCTTCGGTCTGGCCTGGCAATGGTATGGCGGGGCAAACCGAACAATACTGCGGCATTTATCGGCTACGGACAGCCAAATTGTCCACCGAACCACCGAAGATATTTCGCATTGGGATCGGCTTTATCATTGGGTTTGGTCTTTAGTCAATCAATATTTACAAAAATACGTGCATTGGCAAGGCATTGATGGGATTTATGAACATTTTTTGGTGAAAATAGCGCTGCAACTGGCCCATTGGCTCCAGTGGTGGGACAAACGAGCACTGGACAGATCGGTAGATGTGTCGGGCAAGATCACGGTGGTGGTGGGGCGGCTCTCGGCCTGGTTCGATCGGAACGTTGTCGATGGGTTGGTCAGGGGCCTCACCACCCTTACAAAGCAGGCCGGCCAAATGGCCCGGAACACCCAAACTGGCCAGATCCAGCAATATTATGGCTGGGCTGTGGGAATGGTGGTGCTGGTGTTCCTGCTCATCCTCTATTGGGCGCAGTGATCGGTTCTGCCCGCCTAGCCCGCATGGTGGAACACCTCGGCACATTGCTGGTAGGCTTGGCCAAAAGCCACCATGTCCAGTCCAGTGAGTGCACCTAGCTGGTGAAAATAGTCAACCATCACTTCGGTTGCGATGTTGCCGGTCAGTTCCTCCTCGGCCATGGGGCACCCACCGTAGCCGCGCATGGCCCCATCGAAGCGGTAGCAGCCGGCTTCCCACGCTGCCGCAATTTTGTGCGTTGCGCTGCGCGGGTGCGAGTGGAAATGCGCCCCAATGGCCACCTCGGGCAAGGCCGGGATCAATTTTTCGAGCAATGGCTTGATGTTCTCGGGCTTCGACACACCAATGGTATCGGCCAAAGAGATAAACCGGATCCCCAAATTGGCCACGCGATCGGCCAAACTTTCCACAATCCCGGGATTATACGGATCGCCGTAAGGATTGCCGAAAGCCATTGACAAATAAACAATCAAAGTTTTATTGGTCGATTGGCACAGATCCTGGATTTCCCTCACCGTGTCAACCGCTTGGGCAATGCTCTTGCGGGTGTTGCGCAATTGGAATGTTTCGGACACCGAGAGCGGGAAACCCAAGGCATAAATCTCGGGATATTTGCAGGCCAGCCGCGCCCCGTTCACACTGGCCACAACGGCCAACAACTTGGTGCGCGTAGTTGAAAGATCCAGTTGGGCCAGCACTTCGGCCGTGTCCCGCAGTTGGGGAATTACCTTGGGCGACACAAAGCTCCCGAAATCCAAGGTATCGAACCCCACTTTCAACAGTGCGTTCAGGTACTTGGCCTTGCGCTCGGTGGCAATAAATTCGGGCAGCCCTTGCATGGCATCGCGGGGGCACTCGGTAATTTTCAGCACACCAGCAGATTGGTTGGCGGTTTCCATGATCCGGGGAATTTGACCAGCGAAATTAGGGGCTTTCGGCCAATCCCCGACGGAAAAGCCAGAAAATCGGGCCTGAACCGGGCACAAAATCTTTCCGCTTCCGGTAATCAAGGATTATTTTCTATCTTTGAGCAGCTACAACTGCCAACTTGACCAGCGCAATTGCACGCAAGTACTTTTTGTTTATCTACAGTGACGTAAGAATAACCAACCACCAATTTTATGAATCCAGCACCTCAATTGTTGCGCTTTGCCAAGCTGCTTGCCCTCGGTGGCCTCATGTTGGCTTGTCAGCCCGCTGCCGAACAGCAATCCGCTGCCATGGCCACTTATACCCCCAAGACCCAAGCGGATTACCCGGCCCCACCCAAGGCCGCTGCCCAGCCCCAAGAATTTACCGAGCATGGCTACAAGCGGGCGGACAATTATTTTTGGCTCAAGGACAAGACCAAACCCGAAGTGATCAAATACTTGGAGGCCGAAAATGCCTATTGTGACACTGTCATGCGGCATACGGCTACGTTACAAGACTCCCTCTACCGTGAAATGCGGGGGCGGATCAAAGAAGAGGATCGATCGGTGCCCGTGCTCCAGAATGGCTACTATTATTACAGCCGGACCGAAAAAGACAAACAATATTCCACCCAGTACCGCCGCAAGGGCAGTATGGAGGCCCCGGAAGAACTGCTGATCGATGGCAACAAAATGGCCGAGGGCAAGTCCTACTTTGGCTTGGGGAACATGGAAGTGAGCAATACCAATTCGATCATGGGGTATTCCTACAATTATACCGGGTCTTATGTGGAATATGATCTGCACTTCCGCGATTTGGCTACCGGGCAAGAACTGGCCGATGTAATCAAAAATACCAGCGGTTTTGCCTTTGCCAATGACAGCAAAACCATTTTTTACACAGTACCCGACAAAGCGTTGCGCTCCTACCGCCTTTATCGGCACGTACTGGGCACACCCATTGCCGAGGACAAGTTGCTCTATGAAGAAAAAGACGAGATGTTCCGCATTTATGTGGGCCGCACCAAGAGCAAAGCCTTCCTAGTGCTCTACATCGGGAGCAGTACCACGTCCGAAATGCGCATGTTGGATGCCAATCAGCCCAACGGCGATTTCAAGGTGTTTTCGCCCCGGCAAAAGGATACCGAATATTACATCGATCATCACCCCAGCAAGTTTTTTGTCCGCTATAAAGATCGCCAAAACCTCAATTACAAGGTGATGGAAGCCCCCCTCCAAGGCCACGAAGACCGGGCCAAGTGGAAAGATGCCATCCCGTATGACCCCAAAGTGCGCATTGAGGGCATTGATGTATATGAAAAATACATGGTGATATCGGCCCGGACCAATGGCCTGCTCGAGTTGCGGGTGCGGGATTTGGCCAGCGGGAAATCTGCCCCGATCAATTTTCCCGAACCAGTCTATTCGGTTTATAACGGCGGCAATCCCGAGTTTGGGGCCAGTGCGGTGCGCTACGTATATACTTCGCTCAACCGGCCCACCACCACCTACGAATACGACATGGTCACCGGAAAAAGCAAAGTACTGAAAGTGAGTGAGATCCCCAGCGGCTTCAACCCCGACGATTACGAAGTGAAACGCCTTTTTGCCAAAGCGGCCGACGGGGTGGAGGTGCCCATTTCGCTGGTTTACAAAAAAGGGCTGAAGTTGGACGGAACCAACCCCGCTTATTTGTATTCTTATGGATCGTATGGTTCTTCTACCGATGCCAACTTCAACCGAAACATCTACAGCCTCATCAACCGGGGCTTTGTCTATGCGCTGGCCCACATCCGGGGCGGCAGCGACATGGGCGAGCAGTGGTACGAAGATGGCAAATTGATGAAAAAGAAGAACACCTTCACTGATTTTGTGGCCTGTGCTGATTTTTTGGTCAAAGAAAAATACACCTCGCCCGAAAAGCTGGCCATTAACGGCGGCAGTGCCGGTGGTTTGCTCATGGGTGCGGTGATCAACTTGCGCCCCGATCTGTTCAAGGTGGTGGTGGCCGAAGTGCCCTTCGTCGATGTGATCAACACCATGCTGGATACGTCGCTCCCACTTACGGTGGGCGAGTATGAGGAATGGGGCAATCCCAATGAAAAAGCGGCTTATGACTACATGATGACTTATTCGCCCTATGACAACCTCCAAAAGAAAAGTTATCCCAACATTCTGGCCACGGCCGGTATCAACGACAGCCAAGTGCTCTTTCATGAACCAGCCAAATGGGTGGCCAAATTGCGGGAGGTGAAGACCGACCAAAACATCACCCTGCTCAAAACCAACATGGGAGCGGGCCACGGCGGGGCCTCGGGCCGGTTCGATTACCTCAAAGACGAAGCCTTCCAGTATGCGTTCATCATGGATCGGATGGGCCTAAAATAGGGGGATTGAACAATCCATTGCCAAATGTACCTGGCCAGTGGGATCTTATAAATTGCTAATTATTTCTACCTTTTCACCATTACTAAACCCCGAAGGTTTAGTAATGGTGAAAAGGTAGATCACTTGGCACCAAATAGCTGCCGGGTGCTTTTGTCCTTTCATTGCTCCGGCAACTGTTTTTCCATGCCCAAATTGGGGTTGAACTTTTTACTAATTGTTCACAATCAATATCTTGCCGCTGCGGCCGGGGGTTTCTGCGTGGGCGACGGCCTCCACCGCTTTTTCCAATGGATAAGTGGCATCAACCGTCACTTTCAGTTCGCCCGAGGTCAACATGGACAGCACATCGGTGGCGGCTTGGGTACGGAGCGGCTTGTCGGCGGTGGCCAACCAATCGGTGAGCCAGAAGCCCCGCAGCGTGGTGGATCGGAAAATCATCAGCCCACTGTTTACGGGCATATCTTTGAGGCTCAACATCCCGTAGAGCAGCATTTGGCCTTTGTGGGCCAAGCACTGGAGGGCCAACGCGCCCAAATCGCCCCCCACTGCATCAAAACAGCAGGCGACCCCTTTTTTGTCGGTCAGTTCACGCACATATTTGGGCAGGGAACGTTTTTCGGTGTTCACTACCTCGGTGGCCCCGAGCGCTTTCAGTTGCTCCACTTGGTCATCGCGGCGCACCGTGCAAATGGTCTGGATACCTTTGCGGTGGGCAAATTGCACCACCAATTGGGCGAACGTGGATCCCCCGGCAGTGAGCAGCAACCAGTCGCCGGCCTGCAAGCCCGACTCGTGCAGCATGGCCCAGGCCGTGAGCGGGTTGACAAATACCTGCGCCCCAATTTCAAAGGGCAAGTTTTCGGGCAGGGGCATCACCGCCCGCGCCGATACCACTACCTGCTCAGCCCAAGCACCGATGCCCGTAAAGCTCACGCGCGTCCCCACGGGAATGGTGACCCCTTCGCCCACGGACTCCACCACTCCGCTGCCCTCAAAACCCGCCCCGGAAGGCAACTGGGGCTTGATGCCATAACCACCCAAGATGAACGCTACATCCGAAGGGTTGACCGGACTGGCCTTGACCGAGATCCGAACTTCGCCCGCTTGCGGTTGGGGAATTTCAACTTCTTGCAACTGTAATACGTCGTTGTGTTTGCCGGGTTTTTCAAAAATAATTTTTTTCATGGTGTTTAAAGGGATCGTGATGTGGTAGGCTAAAGGTGAACAAAAACAATAATTTGCCAGAAATATTAATCAATTCAAAACGGAGCAAAGATACAAGATTATTTGCCCACCAATCTGATTTGGACCTCGGCCACGCCCTCGCGCACGATGCCCAACTGCTCAGCGGCAGCCCGCGACAAATCGATGATCCGCCCCCGGCCAAACGGCCCGCGATCATTGACGCGAACCACCACCTTTTTTTTGGTTTTGGCGTGGATTACTTCCACTTGCGAGCCAAAGGCCAAATGGGGATGGGCGGCGGTCAGGGCTGATTTGTCATAAAGTTCGCCGTTGGCGGTTTTGCGCCCGTGGAATTTATCGCTATAATAACTGGCTTTGCCCTGTTGGAAAAAACCTGTTTCGGGCATACGACGGCAAGACCACAACCCGGCCAAGGCCAATAAAAAGCAATAGATCGCTACTTTCCTCGTCATTTTTTATCAAATTTGGTGTTAAATTCCCTTGTCCTGCTCCCAACGATGCCCGAATGGCCAAAAATAGCTATTTCTGCTTTAAACAATTCACCCTCCACCAAGATCGCTGCGCGATGAAAGTCAGTTCCGATGCCTGTTTGTTGGGGGCTTGGGTGGCCAGCCAACTGCAAGCGCTCCACGCCGGCCGGGTCTTTCGGGGGTTGGACATAGGGACGGGCACGGGGCTGCTGGCGCTGATGGTGGCCCAAGCAAACCCCGGGGCGCATTTGGCAGCGGTAGAAATGGATGCCGCCGCCGCCACCCAGGCCCAAGAAAATGCCCAAGCCAGTCCTTGGTCAGATCGGGTAGTCGTCTGGCCGCTGGCCATTCAGGCCATGAACGCGCCCATCGATGGCCGATATGAAGCCATTGTGAGCAACCCCCCGTTTTTTAACCACAGCCTGAAATCAGAGAAAGGCCCGGCCCGCAATTTGGCCCGGCATACCGACGCCCTGCCGTACCCCGACTTGTGGGCGGCGGTTGCCCGGCTGCTGGCCCCCACTGGCCGCTTTTACCTGTTGCTGCCGCTGCCCGAGGCCGAGGTTTTTGCGGCTCAAGCTGGTCAATATCAATTTGAGTTATTGGAAAAGTTATTGATCCAGGATTCCCCGGCCAAAAGTCCGCACCGGGTCGTGCTCACCTTTGGCCCGCACCAACAAGCAGCACCTTCGCCTGCCGATCAACCGGCAACCACAACGCTGGTGGTCAAGCAAGCCAATGGCACCTATTCCGATGCTTTTCGGGCATTGATGGGGCCGTTTTATGAATAGCGGGTGGCGGGTTTAACTCCCCATTCCGGGTTTGGCGCCAAAACCGGGTAGTTGAAATGGCTGGGGTGTGGGCAAAGTTCCAGTGCAATGATTTTACGAAAAGTGCCAATTTAGCCAAAGACTAACACTGTAATAATTTCAGGGCATGTGTTTTAGCCGCTTTTCTAGGTGGGACAGATCTGCACTAATATTGGTGGCCGAAAGGGTTTTAAATTCTACTACTCGCCCCTCTTTTAGATAAATGAGCGTTGGGAAGTCGCCAACTAACCCTAGTGCATGTGCCCGGTTATTTGCATCAATCACTATATTTTTGGTTCTCAATAAATCCCTTGACACCATAAATTGGATGGCTTTTTTCTGCTTTGCCGACAAGATATAGGTTATTCCTTTGGGGGATTGGTTACCTTCCATAAACTTTAAAGCCCTGCTTTTGCAACCTGAACAACCCTCAAAAGGTATAATGAGACAGTAATGGGTGGTGATCTGAACGGAAAGCTCTTTTTGTATCAAAACAAACATCTCCCCAAAATTTGTATTTGGTTCGCAACTTGCTAAGAACAATACAAGCACAAGCTGTTTTTTCATTCGCAATCGAGTTTATAAAGCGTGAAACTGAGCACATCTTCCCCGTCGTTGGGGTTTTTAAAATGGGCATTGGAAATAATTAGGCCATCTCTAGTGACCATAAAGTTCCTGAAATGTTGGTGCTCTTTTAATGGAGTTTCGCCCAAATAGTTAAACTCTTGATCGGCAATGATTATTGAGATGGGCTTGTCATCGTAATCGTTCTTTTGGCCAGTGTTTTCGTTGATCATGGCAATTCCGCCAATAAAAATGGAGCAGTAAACTTGTTGATAAGGGTCATAGAGCAGATTTTGGTAACCAGCTATTTCAAAATTATTTTTCTCTCCTTTATTGCCCATCATTTGATTGAAACTTATATACGGGGTCAAGGTAATTGCTTCAGCCTGTTGCTTACTTTTAAGGGAGAAAATACTGGTTTTTCGACTGGGGATATCATACTGGTAAATGGTGGAAAGCATACCAAAACGGGCATTGATTTTATTCCCCACCAACGCAAGTCGGGGCCGACGCGATCCTAGGGGCGCTATTTTCCCCTTGAAGGCGGCTGGCAATTTCAAGTCATATTCCACCACTTTGCCACTGTGAATATTTATTGCGGCCACGGTGCTAGTGCCCACCCCTTTTGAATCATCTTCTGGAACTGTCTTGGGGACAATTAGAAAGCTGTCCCGCATTGCGATTGGGGACAGGAGGGAGTGCCCAAATTCTTGACTTGGCACTAGGTCATCGATATTGGTTTTTTTAATCGGCGGCCTTCAGCATTGACGAGAAAAGTTGCCCGGAACTTCTGGATAAAATAAAAATGAAATCTAGGTTTTTCACATAAAAGTGCCGCAGATCCGGCACACCCTCGGGGCCTTTCTTCGCAAAGCGCACCCGTCTGGCCAGTTGCCGCTTATCCAGATCATAGAAATCAAGGCTATGCTGGTTGGCATTGGCAGTGACAAGATAATGAGCGGCCCCATCATCATAGTAAACAGGGTATAAACTGTAATTTAGACTTGTCGAGTCAACGGGGATATCGATCACACCTGAAACTTTCAGCCCACAAGCTCGATTACTCACTTGGTTTTGTAGGTCAAAGAGTTGTTGAGCGTTCATCTAGCTCACCTCGGAAAAATTTAATTCCTTGGGTTTAGGTTCGCACGCAGCGACGTAAAGCAATAGGGCGGCGATTAATTTGGCATAAATGGTTTTCACACGGGTTGCTTTATGTTGAGTTTGATTAGTCAAAAATATTTTGGCTTGCCCAATTACCAAAGTACAATACAAAGTTGAGCATTTATTTGGTTGGTTTTTTAGTAATAAGTTACTAATTTTATAGTAAAATATTACTATTTATTATCATCAGCCTTAGCTTTAACCGCCAATTGCAACAGTTCTTGGCAAGAACCCATCCCAAGTTTGGCTTTCAGATTTTCTTTGTGGTTTTTGATCATGTGCGGGCTGAGGCACAAAATGATGCCGATCGCCTTGTTGCTGGCTGTGCCGTTACCCGTGCCGGTGCCCATGATTTCAAATACTTTCTGCTCTTGAGGGGTCAAGATGATTTGCGGGTTGGTTTTCATGAAGGGTAGAAGTGAAGTGGCGGTGGAAAAATTGGCACGCAATTGTAAGACTGGCCCCATTGGCAGGTGGTAGCATTGTTTAGACAAATAAACGAAATAACGTGTACATTCACCAAATAAATACACATATTTCCGATATTAAATAACCATTGACTTCTGTGAACACTTGGCCCAGTCAAACAAAAACTTGCCCCAGTGTGTTTGAGCACTGCCCACTTAAACGGTTTGCACCATGCCAGAACTGCCCGAAGTAGAGAGTTATCGCCGTTATTTTGATCAGACTGCGCACCAGCAAACCGTCAAAAAAGTGGAAATACTGGATGCCAAAGTAGTTAAAATGGCCCCCGAAGCGCTGCAGCAAGCCGTGGAAGGGCAGGTGCTGGGCCAGTCGGATCGCATCGGGAAATACCTGTTCGTGCATTTGGGCCAAAACGGGGTGTTGATGTTCCATTTCGGGATGACGGGCTCACTGGAGTATGTGGCCGATCAAGCCGAACTGCCCCGGTTTACGCGGGTGCGCTTCTGGTTGGCCAATGGGTTTAGTTTGGCGTTTGTCGATCCCCGCAAATTTGGCCGGATCGAGCTTGGGGCCAGCGTGGCTGAGTTTCAGCAGCGCAAAGCCCTTTCCACCGATGCACTCACGATTTCACTGGTAGAATTTGCCGCCCACTTGCGCCGGCGCCGCTCGCCGATCAAGTCTGTTTTGTTGGATCAGGGCGTGGCGGCCGGGGTGGGAAATTGGATTGCCGATGAAATTTTATTTCAGGCGATGGTGGATCCGTGGCAGCCGGCCGCCGAACTGTCGGCAGAAAAAGTGGCCCTCATGCACCAAAAAATGGGGACAATATTACAGATCGCGGTTGCCCAAGAGGCCTACTACCGCGATTTCCCCCCGTATTTCCTGATCCATTCCCGGGGCTGGACTGATCAGCCCATTGCGCCCTGCCCGAATTGTGGGGGCGAAATTGCCCACCAATATTTGGGGGGCCGGGCCACTTATCATTGTCCAGCTTGCCTTTCCCCCAGTTTGCGTTCGTCTTCTTCCTCGAGCAAATAAGTGGCCTTCACCGTCCGGTGGATGACCTCGTCGAGCTCTTTGACCGTCACTTCCAGTTTATCAATGACAATGGCGTTGAATGGCTCATTCATGTTCTCTTTGTCGATCAGGTTGATCAAGCCCAAGATAGTTGCCACTGGGCGCCGTACTTCGTGCGACTGAATGAAGGCTATTTTTTTGAGGGCCTCGTTTTGGGCCATTACCTGTTGTTCCGATTTTTTGATCTCATCGATGTTGGTAATATTGAGGGCTACCCCAATAATGCTTTTGTTTTCCACCACTTGATAAAATTCGGTTTTGCACCAAACCTGTTTCCCGGAGGCAAAAGTGATATGCTCTTCAATCTCAAAGTTTTCGCCGGCAAAAGCTCGCTGAAAGCATTTTTTAAATCCAGCCTTGCTTTTTTCGTCCTCCCCCATCATATTGATCAGGTTGTCGCCTTCATTGAGACCGGCTTTGTGGTACCAATTTTCGGCTTGTAGTGCTGCTTTGTTGAAAAACAAGACCTGATAATTTTTATCCAACAGAAAATGTATACTTCTTGTACTGTCAAAAACAGCCTTGAGCTTGAGTTGGGCGGTTTGCAGGTTTAGGTTCAGCTCGGTGATTATGTTTAGGGAATCCAGCATTTGGTCATTGATGGCCCGGAGTTCTTCATTGCTGGTATTTAGTTCTTCGTGGATGGATCTTAGATCAAGGGTGCGTTCTTGGACCTGGACTTCGAGGGCCAACTTTTGGTATTGCAACCGCTCGGTATGCCCCACTAAAAGTTCCAATATATTTTTGTAAAAGCCTTTGGCAATCGATATTTCACTCTTTTTCCAAGGGGTTGAGCAGTTTCTCACCTCATTTTCCCATTTCTCGAACGACTTGCGGGGGCTCAGCCGAAAACCGTGCTCAGTTTGGCTCAGTTTGGCCGCTGGGTTACCGCCCCAAGTGACTGTGTAAACAATTTCGGATTTGAACCACAGGATGAAATTCTTGCTGTTATTGGCCAGCCGGATGGCCAATAACCCACTGGCGGTTGCCGTATGGCCACTGGCCTCGGGAAACAGGCTGGATAAGCAGGCCGTGTGAAATACTTTGTCGGTTTGGTGGACATACAACCAATTGACCAATTTGTTCAAAAACGGGCGGTCGGGGGTTGTGCCGGCCCTGCAAAAATTGTTTTCGTAAAACACTGCCACCCCAGTTGCACTGTTGAGGTTGAGCAGCATCGCGGAATCATTGGCAACGGTCGCAAAAAAATCGTCATCGCGGATAAATTGCTTTAAGATAGTGGTTTCTCGACTTTTGGCCGCAATCAAATATTCATGGTCATCCATGTCTGCCAGCAGGTGTAAGTGATAGGCAAACAATTTGGCCACGTGTTCAACAACGGTGCGCAAGCGATAGTCGATAAACTTGGGCGAATAATGGTGGAAGGAAATCATGCCCCAGAGTTGATCTTCTCTAATCACTGAGGCAGTGAGTGTCGCGCTTACTTTCATGTTTTGCAGGTACTCAATGTGGATCGGGGAGACGCTGCGCAGAAATGCCCCAGACAGATCAAGTGCCTCATTGGTCAAAGGATTAATGGCTGGAACCAAATCGGCAAATTTATTTTCATAACAATCTGGGATAATCCGAACCTTATTGTGCAAATAAAGCTGCCGCGCTTGGACGGGAATATCGCTGGCTGGAAAGTGGTGGCCCAGAAAAGCGTATGCTTGCTCCTCCCTGCTCTCAGCAACCACCGATCCGCTCCAATCAGGGGCAAATTGATAGACCATTACCCGGTCATAACCCGTGAGCAGTTTAAGTTGTTGGGCGACTACTTGGCTCAGTTGCCGGATGTCTTTCTGTTTGGTAAATCGGTCAATAATATGGCTGATGTTATTATAAAAATCAGCGTAACCAAAATCTTCCCCAATGGCTGGCTCCACTTCCATGATCAGCACCCGACCGACCAAGTGCACTACCGCATTAAACTTGGCTGGGAGCTGAAGAAAGCGTGATTTGAACGGATTGACAAAAGGCGCACCGGGTTGTTTAAGGCACTTTATAATTTTGGCATAAGCTTCAGGGTCAATGACCTTGACCAAAGGGGTTCCCAATAATTGCGCTGGCTGGCACTGCAAAAAATCCGCCACATTGCTACTGCACTGCACGATGTCAAGGCTATCTTTATCCAAGGCCAACAAAAAACCAAAGGATTGGATGGCATTGGGCCGTTGGATGTTTTCTGCCTCACATTCCCGGTAAGCGGCCTCGATCATATCTTTACTGGGTTCCATAGCCATTTTATTTAGCATACATACAAATTGGTTTTTATCTACCATCCTTCTGCCCAACAAACCATCCGGCCAATCGGACTTGGCGGTAGGGATTGATTCGGTCTGAACAAAAATTATTCCTTTTCCAGCCTGAGCTGAGCGCAAATACTTGGCGATAACGGGCGGGCCAACAAAGCTAACTGATTGGGCCAGTGGGCCATTGCGAAAATGGTGCCTTCTTCCCAATCTTGTGCAGCTATTTTATCCTAAAGTTAAACGGATTAATTGACTTAAAGGTATTTATTGGCTGGTATTTCTGTGATTTACCTTTCGGCCAGTGAAAACCGATTTTGTTTAAGTGCCCAGATATTTAGGCCAAAGTTAAAGAAAATAGGTGATGCTTGGGCAATTGGGCACTGCTACTTTTCAGGGCCAACCTGTTTTTAGGCTTATCTTTGCCCAGTCGCCGTTTTAGCATCCGTTTCATCCTTCTTTCTATTATGCATCCATTGCCCGACGAGTTGTCGCCCAGCAAAAAAACTGTACAAATTGACTATCAAGCCAGCTATTGCACTTGGGGAACATTGGGCCCTGCCACCCAACGGATCTGGGTGGCCTGCCACGGCTATGGACAATTGGCCGGCTATTTTATCAAAAAATTTGCCAGATTGGATCCTGCTGCGCATTATGTGATTGCGCCCCAGGGACTGTCCAAGCATTATCTGGCGGGGTTTGCTGGCCGGGTTGGTGCCGTGTGGATGACCCGCGAAGATCGGCTCATTGAAATTACCAATTATCTGACCTATCTGGACAAAGTATGGCACACCGAAACGGCAGGGGTCGGCTTATCCGATAAGGAAATTTACTGCCTTGGTTTTTCCCAAGGCGCGAGCACAATTTGCCGATGGGTGGCCCACGCCCATTTGCCCTACACCAAGCTCATTCTTTGGGCAGGCGAAATGCCCCCCGATGTGCTGGCCCAATTGCCCCAAACGTTTATTCCGCACCGTGATCTGGTGTATGTGCACGGCGATCAGGACGAATTGATCAAACCGGGCGAAGTGGAGAAACAGCTTGGGTTACTTGCCGGGCACGGCCTGTACCCGCAAATGATCCGCTATACTGGCAGCCACAGCCTGGATGCCGGGGTAGTGGCAAGTTTATGAGCAGCTCTGGATTAGAAATCAATTGCATCAAACTTGCGGAAATGCCCATTGAGGCGGATCCGCTCTTTGGTGCGCTCCATTTCCCGCAACACGGGCAGGGTTTGGGCCAAGTGCTCGGCGAGGTACTCGATCCGGGCACTTTCTTCCAACAATACCAATATTTGGTACTCTTGGGCCAGCGAAAGGCCAATTTTATGGGCCAGTCGGTAACTGAGTAGGGGAGTGCTGGGGGTCAGGTCGGCTATGGGCACGTTGAGGAGTTGGTAAAGTTCGGCCACTTGTTTGAGCAAATTGATTTTCTCGACGATCCCCCCGTCGTCCACGTGGGCCACGCGCTCCGCTTGCCCGCCTGCGTGCAGCTTGCCGGGCATCGGGTTGACGAAATTGGTCAGCTTGAACACTTGGCTCCCACACACCCGAACGTCCATTTTTCCATCGTCATAGCGCTTGACCAGTTCGGCAACGCTGACCTCGGTTCCCATGGTTTGTAGGGTGTTTTCCAAATAAATGGGCATCCCAAAAGTAGTTTTTTGTTCCAGGCAATCGTTCATCAATTGGCGGTAGCGCGGCTCAAAAATGTGGAGGTTGAGGTCTTCACTTGGATAGATAACGATATTGAGGGGAAAAAGCGGCAGCATAGTGAGCACTGGTTTACGCGAAGGATGGCCCTTTAAAAATTGGGCTGGCCATTGACAACAACTAATTTGTCCGCCACTTGTTTTACAATTGGAAGTTTTAGCCCTCTGCAATGGCTTTTTTCCAGATTTTGCCTATTTTTGTGGCCCAAAGACCTCGTAGTTCAATGGATAGAATAGAAGTTTCCTAAACTTTTGATGCAGGTTCGATTCCTGTCGAGGTCACATTTCCACCCCAATTACTATCAATTGGTCTAGCCTAAAAATGCAGGTACGATTCCTGTCGCGGTCACATTCCCACCCCAATTTCTGTCAATTGGTTTAGCCTAAAAATGCAATCAGTCACCAAGTATGACTTAGTGACTGACCCAGCGTTGTTTAAATTTACCCCTTATTAAAATTACTTTAATTATCTTGATGAACACTTGGCATTGCCAAGCAATCAGGAAGGCCATTAAATAATCATGCAAAATTAAATTTGATTTGGAGGAATAGAAATAAGTTGATCTACTCAATTTGACTAGGTAAATCTACTTAGTCGCGGCGCGATGACCCAATTAGCCGGGCAAGAGGATCAACTTGCCGAATTGTTGGCTGCTGCGCATCTGATCCAATGCCTCTACGGCCTCGGCCAGCGGGCGCACCGAATCAATGATGGGCAGTAGCTTGGTCGATCCGACCAGTTGCAGCATCTGGACAAATTCAGCGTCATTGCCCATGGTGCTGCCAATGAGCTGCAACTGATAAAAGAAGGTGCGGTAAAAGTCTATCGCCGGGGCCAAACCCATCGTTGCCCCATAGAATACGATCCGGCCGGCGGGCCGCATAATTTTGACGAGCCGGGCAAAGCCTTCGCCGCCGGCTCCGTCGATGACCAAGTCCAGCCCCCCGGTGAGTGCCTGCAACTGTTTGTCCCAATCGGACTGGTGGTAGTTGACCCCGCCCCGTGCGCCCATTGCCATTGCACGGGCAATTTTATCATCTTGGCCCGAACTGACCCACACGCTGGCCCCAGCCGCCACGGCAAACTGGAGCGCAAACTGGGCCACCCCGCCCCCGATACCGGTGACCAGCACGTGGCTGCCGGGGCGCAGGTTGCTGTGCCGGAACACGGCGCGGTAAGCGGTAAGGCTGGCCACGCCCAAGGCCGCCGCTTGCTCCGCACTGAGATGGGCTGGTTTCTCGTGCAGGCGATCCATTGGAACGGCCAGGTACTCGGCCAAAGTGCCATCGGTCGGGTTGCCCAAAATGCGGTAGTCGGCTGATTGGTGGGCGGGGTTATCGCCCCAGTCAATATTGGGGTTGATCACTACCAGTTTGCCCAGCCAGGCGGCATCAGCGGCATCGGCTACCTGCTCCACCCGCCCACAACCATCCGATCCCAAGGTGGCAAAGGGGCGGGTATGGGGATATTTGCCCACGCGGATCCATTCGTCGCGGTGGTTGAGCGAGGCGGCCATTATTTTGACCAGTGCTTGGCCAGCCGACAGCTCGGGCACGGGCACTTCCCGGATCTGGACTCGTTGATCGGGTTGGTCGGTAAGTTGGAGGGCTTTCATCTGGAGTTAGGAGTGGTTTTAGGGCAAACTTAGCGGTTTTGCCCGTTTAAGAAAGATTAACGGCGATTTGTGGGCATACCCAAACATAAACAATAATTTTGGGGATTGTTAACCCAGAGTGTAAAGACCTGTGTATGTTCAGTCTGCTCAAGATCGATAAATTGGTGATAAAGGCGTTTTTCGGCCCGTTCTTCCTCAGTTTTGCCATCGTGCTTTTTATCTTGCTCATCGTGTTCATGTCCCATTATTTTGAGGACTTGGCCGGGAAAGATTTGGGCTGGGGGATCTATGCCAAATTGTTTGGCTATTTTGCTTTGGTCATCACTCCGCAGGCGCTGCCGCTGGCGGTTTTGCTGGCGGCCCTGATGTCGTTCGGCGATTTGGGCGAGAACTATGAGATCACGGCCGTCAAGAGCGCGGGCATCCCCCTGACCCGGCTCCTGATCCCGATGGGTTGTTTTGCGGTATTGATCACCATTGGGGCCTATTTGTTCAACAATTACATTGCCCCAGAAGCCAATCTCAAAGCGTTTAGCCTCATGTACGATGTACGGCAGAAAAAACCGACATTAGAGTTCAAGGAAGGGGGATTTTACAACGATCTGCCCGATTATAAGATCCGAGTGGAGCGTAAGGGCCGCCAAGAAAACGACAGTACAGTGTATGGGGTCATGATCTACGACCACACCTCCCAGCGGGGCAATTCGGATCTGATCCTGGCCGACACGGGCAAAATGTACACCATCTTGGACAACAATTACTTGGTGATGGAACTCCGGCGCGGCAACAAGTTTTCGGAGTACAGTGGCCAAAACACCGGCAAAAAAGAGTTTGTCCGTGACGAGTTCCTCGATGCCAGGTTTGTGTTCTCGTTGGCCTCGCTGGGCATGAATGAAACCCCCGAAGAGTTGTTCAAATCGCACAAGATCATGAAACGGGTGCATGAACTGGGGTTTATTGCTGATTCACTCGATAAGCAGAGCTTGATCCAAGCCCATAACTTGGCCGAGAGCACTAAGCCCTATTTCGACTACCAATTTGCCGCCGACCGGGCCAAATATTTCTTCAGCCCCCAAGATTCGGTGCCCAACGATTATTTGCAATACCGGAAAAACTTGACCCGGGCCGATTATGGCCTGATCTACGAGCGGGCCATTAGCAAGACCCAAAATCTGAAGAGTTTGGGGACTACCAACAAAGACCGGATCGGGTACTTGACCCGCGAATCCAAAAGCTTCCGGGTAGAGCAGCACAAACGGTTCTCTACTTCCATTGCCTGCTTCATCATGTTCCTCATTGGCGCACCGCTGGGATCGATCATCCGCAAGGGAGGCTTGGGTGTGCCCGTGTTGATTTCGATCATTTTCTTTTTGCTCTACTATTTTATTTCCATTACTGGCGAAAAGTACGGCCGCGAAGGAGTGACCCCGCTCATAGTGGGGGCGTGGGCCGCCGATGCCATCTTGTTGTTCTTTGGCCTGCTGTTTTTAATGCAAGCCCGGGTGGACTCGCGCCTCTTCGACGCCGATGCCTATCTGGTGTGGCTCAACCGCCATTTGCCTTGGCTCATGGCCAAGTTGCTTGGGCCAAACCCTGTGAGCCAAAAACCCGCACAAACATTGTGAAAAAGCTGTGATTTCAATCGGCGTGCCATCGCAGGGCCGGGCCCCGAAGAGGTGTCACCTCTGCTCCGCAGTAGGGGTGGCAAAAATATTGGGCCACAAAACCCGGTCCCCCAAGCTGGCCCCCCCGATCCGAAGACTATTTTTAAAGCCCGGTCAAACCTCAAAATGCAATAAAATTGGCCAAAAAAGACCCAGATCTTTTTTTAACCCCCAATTTATCCCTAATTCTGTCCCAGAGGATATGATCGATGTGGCTTAAATGGCAGACATATTGTAATTTGCGAGGCAATAAAAGGATTGGACGGGTATTTGTAAATTGGATTTTATGCTACCGGAAAAGGATTTGAGCTTACTCGAATATTACAACTTGATGAGCCGTAAGAATGTAATCATTTCTTACAAAGGCCCAGTCACAGATGTGATCCTGTCGGAAATTAGCCGGGACATCCGCAGCAAAGTGAGCGTTGATCCCGGGGCCAGTCGTAAAATATTCGCTATTTTCATGGAGCTAGCCCAAAACATCTTGTTTTATTCAGCCGAAAAGGTTCAATTTTCCAAAGAGAAAGAAGGGATTGGCATCTTGCTGCTTGTCCAAGCAAATGATCATTATCTATTTTCGTGCGGCAATTTGGTTGAGCGCATCTATTTGGATGATTTGATCGATGGCATCAACCTGATCAACTCAATGGACAAGGAGCAACTGAGGGAATATAAGCGTCACCAGCGCAACAGTCCAAGCCCTGAACGCAGCAAAGGAGCCGGTTTTGGCCTCACTCAAGTTGCCATTACATCCGGTAACCCAATATCGGTCAGCCATACTGATGTTGACACCGTTCATTCATTTCTCTCCCTGTCTATTCAAATCAACAAAGAAATCAAGTAATGATAATGGACAAGTCTATACTTCAAAACCTAGAAATAGCCGCCTCAAATGGCACTTATTTCATCCCGAATGTAAATTTTAATGCGCAAACTGGGGTTTGTCTCCTTGAGGGGGAGTCCTACCACGAAAATACATGGGAATTTTACAATACGCTCATGAATTGGCTTAACCGCTACATGCAAGAGGTCGGGGGGGGACTGCAATTCAGCTTCCGCCTCACTTATTTTAACACCAGTTCGTCCAAATGCCTGCTCGATATCATGCGTTTGTTGAAAGACTATCAAAATAAGGGTGGCCAAGTAACTACGTATTGGTATTACCCTGCCGATGATGTGGACAACCTCACCGAAGCCGAAGACTTTGTGGCCGATACTGGGCTTGAGATAGAGATAGAATCTTATTGACCCACAATGAGATGGACGAAAGTAAGGGATTGACCAGACTGATTTTCCGAGTTATCAATTAGTTATATTACCAGATTGTTGAACTATAAGGCTGACTAAGCGTGATTTTAGCCAATCTGCCTTCATTTGAACGGTGGCCCAACGATTCGTTGGGCCACCGTTTTTGGTTGGGCCGTTATTTCTTACCGTTTACCGAAACCAGTAACAAGTGCCGGGAGCTCACCGCTACTTTTATCCAGTGGGCGGTTTACAGGTGCTCCCGCAGCAACCCGAGCAATTGATCCACGTGCGATTGCTCAACTGTCGGTTGGCCAAAGACAGCCCGAATGGTGTACTTGCCCCGCAAGCGGGTGTGCGATAGGAAAGCCTGCCCGCTGTGGTTGATCCGCTCCATCAACTGGGCGTTGGCCACTTCCAGCTCGGCCTCGGCCAAGTGGCCCGGCGCGTAGCGAAAGCACACCAAGTTCAGGTTGACCGGGGCCAAAATCTCAAAACGGCCATCGGCCAGCAGGGCCTGTTCAAAATATCGGGCCAATCGGTTGTGCCGTCGGATATGCGCTTGGATGCCATCGGTACCGTAGCTGCGCAGGACAAACCACAATTTCAAAGCCCGGAAACGGCGGCCCAGCGGCACGCCCCAATCGCGGTAGTTGTTCACTTGCTCATCAGTGGCTGTTTTGAGGTATTCGGGCATGATCTCAAAAGTGCGCAACAAGGCCGCCTTATCCCTGACAAAATAGGCTGAGCAATCGAAGTTGGTCAACATCCATTTGTGCGGGTTAAACACATAGCTGTCGGCCAGCTCTAGGCCGTCGAACAGCGGACGGCACTCGGGCAAGACTGCGGCCGAACCACCATAAGCCGCATCGACGTGGAACCAGGCCCCGTATTGCTGGCAAATGGCCCCAATGGCCCGGAGGGGATCCGCTGCCGTGGAACTAGTGGTGCCCACTGTAGCCACCACGCACAGGGGGTGGATGCCGGCCGCAATATCGCGCTGGATGGCCGCCGCCAACTCATCAGGCCGCAGGGCAAATGCTTGATCCACGGCGATTTTCCGCAGTGCCTGTCGGCCAAAGCCCGCAATTTTTACCGCTTTCTCGAGGGAAGAATGGGTTTCGGTCGATCCATAAATGGCAAATTTTTCGGCCCCAAACCCCCATTCGTTGATCCGGTGGTTGGTCCAGCGCTCTCGGGCGGTGAGCAGGGCGCACAGTGTGGCGGTGGAGGCCGTGTCTTGGATTACCCCGTGCCATGCGGCGGGCAGGCCGCATAGTTGCGCCAACCAGTGCATCATGCGCTCTTCCAGTTCGGCGGCGGCGGGCGAGGTTTGCCAAATCATGCACTGTGCCCCCAAAGTGGCGGTCAGCATTTCGGCCAAGACCGAGGGCGGGCTACTGTTGGCTGGGAAGTAGGCATAAAACGCGGGATGCTGCCAGTGGGTCATGCCGGGCATGATCACCTGCTGGAAATCGCGAAAAATGTCGGCGAAGGCTTCGCCAGTCGCGGGTGGGCTGGCGGGCAGTTGCCCAATGATGTCGCCTGGCTGCACGGTCGATCGGACTGGGTATTGCTCCAAGTTGGTCAGGTAGTCGGCCATCCAATCGACCAATTGATGGGCGTGCTGGCGAAATTCAGAAATTTGCATATAAATCCGGGAACGTTAAACATGTTTTAAATATCTGATTATAAGATAGTTGTGTACTTTAACTTATCATTAACAACTCATTAACAGCGGTTGGCAAAAACTCGTTCTACCTTTGTGGGGTAAAATTTAATCACCAAAACCTATTACAAGATGAAAAAAGCATTCTTCATTTTTGCCTTATTGCTGGGCGTGTCCGCAGTAAGTTTCGCCCAAGGAAACAGTAGCGCTGCCAAATCCAAATTAGCTGCTTTCCAATGGGATAAGGTTGAGTATGATTTCAAAGACATTACCCAAAATGTACCCGCCACTGCTACTTTTAAGTTCAAAAATACTGGTTCGGTGCCTTTGGTGATTTCCAATGCCGTAGGTTCATGCGGCTGCACTGTGCCCACGTGGCCCCGCGATCCAATCGCGCCAGGCGAAACTGCCGAGATCAAAGCCGTTTATAATGCTGCCAACCCCGGCCCTTTCAACAAAGCAGTCACAGTTTACGCCAATGTTGAAAATGGCAACTCTACTGTGACCATCAAAGGTTCGGTCTCTGCTGCTGAGCCCAAACAATAATCAGTTTTACGAGTCTAGTCTTTGCAATTTGCCCCCTTGCCAGTGTTTGGCAGGGGGGCATTTTTGTGCTCAAAGGTGTACGCCAATGACCAAGATGTCGTCGCGCTGATCGCCACCCGCTTGGAACTGATCCAGGGCTTGGCTGATGACGTTACATTGGTCGGTCATGGGCAAATGATGGCATTGTGCTAACAAGGTTTCAAGCCGTTGGGAGCCAAAGCGGACCCGATCCCGGTTGCTTTGATCGACAAAACCATCGGAGGTTAAATACAAGCGACAACCATGATCGAGGCTCAGGGAATGTGGTGTAAAGAATTTGTCCCCTTGGATTGTTCCCCCGACCGATAGTCGGTCGGGCTTAATGGTCTTGAGGATGTTGCTGTCGGCTTCCACATAATAAAGCGGCCGCTTGGCCCCGGCAAAAGTCAGATGAACCAGATCACGGCTGGCCTCCCAAGCGCAGATGCACACATCCATGCCTTCACTGTTGCCGGTTTCGCGTTGGCGGAGCACGATGGCCACCTCTTCGTTGAGCATGGTCAAAATCTCGGCCGGGTTGGTCACTTGCCATACCCGCACGATTTTGTCCAGCAAAGTATTGGCAATGAGCGACATAAATGCACCCGGCACCCCAGGTCCCGTACAATCTACCGCCGCCAGTACAGTGATGCCATTTATTTTGTTGAGCCAAAAAAAATCGCCTGAAACCACATCGCGGGGGCGGAAGATGACAAAATATTCTTTAAGCAGCAAGTTGGCTTTCAGCTCATAGGGCAAGATGGCCTGCTGGATCACCTTGGCGGCCTCAATGCTTTTGTTCAACTTGTCATTGGTTTTTTTCAGTTCCTCATTTTGTTCCCGTCCTTTTTCTTCGCTCATTTTCAATTTGAGGTAGGCTTTTCTCAACACTTGCTCATTGGCGCTCAATCGTCGGTGGAGGTGCTCTTGGACCTTATTTTGGACTTTAAGCGCATTGCGCTGGGCCAAAATCTCTTCTTGCCCCTGCGCCAATTCTTGGTATTTATCGTTCAACTCCTGCTGGTTCAACCCTAGGGCGGCGGTGCGCTGGCGCACTTTTTCCTCCAATTCGGTTTTTTGCCGCTCGATCAATTGCTGGTTTTCCAAGAACGTGTTGGCTTGTGCGGCGGCAGATTGCTTCATGGCGTGCCGATATTCCCTGAGCTTTTGTGCCAGTGCCACTGCATAGACCACCATCTCCACGGCCAAGCCAATGGGGAGGCTGTACAATACTACCACCAAATGACCGGACCACAGACCTTTAGATGATAAAATGGTAATAAACAAACTAGAAAAAAAGATTGTCCGCGCGATGACAAAAAACAGGGCCAAGCGGTAGCCTTGCCGATAGACCACCAGCACGGAAAAAAAAGTGACGATGAACACCGCCAACCACAGTACAAGCACCAGTATATGCGACAAACTTTCTGAATACAAGTTGGTCAGTCCGGCCAATATTATGAAAAGGCTGGTGAGCCAATAGCTCCGGTACCAAAACGGGGAGCGCGTTTGCAACTCGATAAAACGGGCGGTGAACCACAAAATGGTGAGCCCGCCGAGCGAATTCATCAATGGCACATATTGGTTGAGCCACGGGTGGTTGGGCCACAAATACTCAAAACTGTGCCCCGTCAGGTTGGCCGCCGCCAATGACATGCCCAAGATTGAGATGACATAATAAAGGTAAACCGATTCACCCAACGTTAGGTAAAAATACAAATTATAGATGATGACGATCAATAGCATTCCGTAGGAGATGCCGAAAAGAAAATCATGTTGGTGATTGGCCGAGGTGAAGGCGTAACGAGTGCCCACGCGCATGGGCAACAGCATGGTGCGTCCGGTTTGGGCACGGAGGTAGTAGTCTTCTGGCCCCACTTGGTTCAAAAGCGGAAATTGGAAAGTGGAGGCACTCACTGGGCGATCGTTAAAACACTGCTGAGTGCCCAACGTATCAGCTTGCCATTGGCCAGAAACCTCCCGCTGATACAGGATCAAGCGGGCAATGTTGGGGTTGCGTATTTCTAGGTAGGCAGGTTGACCGCTCTGGTTGTCCACCCTAAACTTGAGCCAAACGGCAGAAGTTGTGATCCCGAAGTTGGGCAAGGCTTGGCCCAAGGGGAAAAACAAAAAGGGGCCAAGGCGAGTGGTTACCTCGCCAATGCCCAGTGCCGCGCCAGGATCTTCGCCCACGTAAAGCGCGGCCATCTTGAGATCGACCAAGTCATTGGCCCCGCGCAAGACAATGGCTTCTTGGGCCAGTAACCTAAATTGGATAAAAAGTAAACAAAATAAAGGCAAAAATTTTGTCATAGCCAAAAACCATGCAAAAAAGCGTAAATATTATTGTACCGAAAGTAAAACCACTGCCTAGGCACGACGCAGCTTGGCCATGTAAAATCCGTCAAACCCGAATTTTGATGGTAAGATAACTTGCTCGCCCACAAATTCAAAACGGTCGGGACTTTCTTCCAGAAATCTTTCGATTTGGCGGGTATTTTCGGTCGGTAAGATACTGCAAGTGGCATACACCAACAAGCCGCCGGGCTTGGTCATTTGGCTGTACCGCATTAAAATCTCGTGCTGGGTCTCTTTTACTTGGGCCACGAAATCGGGGGCGAGTTTCCATTTGGCATCGGGGTTGCGGCGGATCACGCCCGTGCCTGAGCAGGGCGCATCCAGCAGCACGATATCGGCCGATTCGCGGAGCCGTTTGATGGTCTTGTTGTTCTCAATGACTTTGGTGTCAATAATGCTGATACCAGCCCGGTTGGCCCGGCGGCGCAGCTCGTCCAATTTGAAACCTTCCACATCCATTGCGGTGATCTTGCCCTGGTTTTGCATCAGGGCCGCTAGGTGCAAACTTTTTCCACCCGCGCCCGCACAGGCATCGACCACGCGCATCCCCGGTTCCACGCCGGTAAACGGGGCCACCAATTGCGACGAAGCATCTTGGATCTCAAACAAGCCCTGTTTATAGAGCGGGTTGCCAAAAATATTGAGGCGTTTTTTGAGTATCAGGGCTTCGGGCACGGCCTCTAATGGATAACTTTCCACATTTTGCCAAGCCAAATTTTGGTGCAGGTTTTCGCGGGTTCCCTTAAGTGTATTGGTGCGCAGCACTACTTGGGTGGATTGGTTGAGGGCGGCCATTTCGATGGGCCAAGCCTCCCCCAGCTCGGCAGTGGCCATTTCGTCCAGCCAATCGGGGAATGAGTGGAGGATTTTGGGCACATTGGCTATTTCGGCCAGCCGTTGGGCGATGCCGGCCGGGTCGATCTGCTCAAACTTTTGCAAATCGGGCAGTGGCCGGCCCCGCCATACCCAGTACACCCCAAACAAATGCCAGAGCGAGGCGTGCTTCAGTTCGGGTTCACGCCCGGCCAAAGCCCAAAGCAGCCGCCAATTGCGCACCATGTCGTAAAGGGTTTCGGCAATGAAGCCCCGGTCATGGCTGCCCCATTTGGGGTTTGACTTGAGAATGCCCTCGATCACTTTATCGGCATAGCGGCCTTCGCCAAAAATGGCGGACAACCCGTCGACCACTGCTCCAACTAAATTCTGGTAAAGTTTCAATGTGTTGAGCAATTAGTTTGCAAATCTGATAATATTTTGAATGGGTTCGCCGGGCCAGCAGTAAGGCTAGGGCCAACGCACGTGCCCATCGCCGCGCACCAGCCACTTGTAACTCGTCATTTCGGCCAGGCCCATTGGTCCGCGGGCATGAAGTTTCTGGGTGCTGATCCCGATTTCGGCCCCTAACCCAAACTGTGCGCCATCGGTAAAAGCGGTCGAGGCATTGGCATAAACAGCCGCCGCGTCCACCCCGCGCAAAAACAGGGCAACCGCTACCGGATCCTCGGCCACAATGGCTTCGCTGTGCTTGGAACTGTGCGTGGCAATGTGCTGCATGGCCTGATCGATATCATTTACGGTTTGAATGGCCATTTTATAGTCCAAAAATTCCGTGCCGAAGTGGGCTGGTAAGGCGGGGTGCAGCAGCGCACTGGGATAATGGCCAGCCAAGGCATCGTAAGCCCGGGCATCGGCAAAAATCTGTACTTCTTTGGTGGCCAGCGGCTCGACAATGGCCGCCAGATCGGGCAAGCGGGCTTGGTGAACCAGTAGGCAATCGAGTGCATTGCACACACTGACCCGGCGGGTCTTGGCATTGAACACAATCGCCCGGGTTTTGGCCAGATTGGCCGATTCATCCACGTAGGTGTGCACGATGCCTGCCCCTGTCTCGATCACTGGTACGCGTGAGTTGGCCCGGACATACTCGATCAAGCCCTGACTGCCCCGGGGGATGATCACATCCACATAGCCAGTGGCGTTTAGCAGGGCTTCGGTGGCCTCGCGCGAGGTTGGCATCAAGGTCACCGATTCACCGCGCACTTGGTGCCGTGCCAGTACTTGGCGAATAATATTGACAGCAACAATATTGGAAAATTCGGCATCACTCCCCCCTTTCAGTAAGCAGGCGTTGCCCGACTTGAAGCAAATGGCAAACACGTCAAAAGTCACATTGGGCCGAGCCTCGTACACTACGCCCACCACCCCGAGCGGGACACTTATTTTACTGATTGACAGGCCATTGTCTAGCAATTGGGTGCTCATCACTTTTCCCAGTGGCGAAGCCAGCCCCGCCACATTCCGCAAGTCGGCAGCAATGGCCGCCACTCGGGCCGGGGTCAGTTGCAGCCGATCGTACTTGGGATCCAGGGCACTCATCCGCTCCAGATCGCGGGCATTGGCCAATAAAAGATCCGCTTGTTGAAGCAGTAGTTCATCGGCCAGATCGGCCAGCACCGCATCCACTGTGGCCGGTTCTAGCCCAACCAAAACCCGGGATGCTTCCCGCACCGCCGAAAAAACGGACCGATAATAATCAGTTGATAGCGCCATAACTGGGACAAAGCTAGGCAAAAAATAGTTTGGTGGCTAACAAAATGGCAATGGTCTAGTTTAGATGGATAAAGGATATCTTTGTCGGCTATGCCAAACTTTGATTACATTATTGCTGGGGGCGGTTGCGCCGGATTGAGTTTGGCTTATGCCATGGCGCAGGGACCTCTGCGCGATCGCAAAATTTTGGTGGTTGACCGCGAGCAGAAAACCAAAAATGATCGGACTTGGAGCTTTTGGACCGACCAGCCCACCCAATTTGATGCAATAGTATACCGGAGCTGGCAAAAAATTGAGTTCGTGGGCGATGATTACCAGCACATCAGCCAGATGGCCCAGTTCAGTTACAAAACAATCCGTGGAGTGGATTTTTACCGGGAAGTACATCAATTACTTGCCCAAAATCCTAATGTAGTATTTGTATATGGCGAAATTACTAACATAACCAGTCATGAAACATCGGCATCCGTAACAGTGAACAACCAAGAGTACACCGGGCAGTATGTGTTTGACTCGTTGTACCAGCCCAATGATTACGAACCCCACGCCCCCGACTATCACTTTACCTTGCAGCATTTCAAAGGGTACTTGATCCGCACGCCGGTGCCAGCTTTTGATCCCCAAGTGGCCACTATGTTCGACTTCCGGACCCAACAGAAAGATGGCGCTTTTTTCTTTTATATCTTGCCATTTGCTGCCGATCTGGCGTTGGTGGAATATACAGGTTTCTCCAAAAAGATGTTGCCATTGGCCGAATATGACGCTGAGCTAAAAGATTATTTGGCAAATGTGCGCAATCTGACCGATTATACCATTGAGGGAGAAGAATTTGGGGCCATTCCCATGACCGATTTCCGCTTCCCTACCCACAAGGGCCGGGTGATCAAAATCGGGGTGCAGGGCGGGCAGTCCAAGCCCTCGACCGGTTATGCGTTCTACCGGATCCAGCAACAAGTAGCCGCGCTGGCCCGGTCATTGGTGGAGACCGGGGCCCCCTTTTCAGTGCCGCGATCCAAGCCCCATTTCCGGGCCTATGATTCCCTGCTGCTCAATATCTTGCACCGCAATGGCGTACAGATCAAACCGATTTTCACCCAAATGTTTGCCCGCAATCCGATTGAGCGGATTCTACGTTTCTTGAACGAAACTTCATCCCCGGCCGAAGATTTGCAGATCATAGCTTCGGTTCCCCCGATGCCTTTTCTACAAGCCCTCAAAAATGTTTTCCTTTCCAGAAAATTGGTTAAGTAGTTTTTTCCAATAACGAGTATTTTTTGTGGGTGGTCAGCCATTTGATTGCCAATAAATGCAATTGGTAAAAGTGTGAATCCCAGTGCTCAGGATCATTGTTCAATGGCATATCACTGCTCCCGATTACCTGTAAAGTGCCGGGCGGATGGTCTGAGGCTTTGACAAAGCGGCAAATTCATTGAGTTTTATTCAACTGATTATTTTGCGAGTATTTAGTTGGTCAAATACGCCGAAATCACTTTTATACAGTACTTTTAATGATTTATTAGCTTGATTTTCAATAGTTTAGTTTTATAATGAGTGAAATATTAACTGTAATCAAGGATAAAAAATATAACGATCACATTACCCAGATTGAACATTTAATTATATTTTTCTGGTCACCGTTGTCACATTAAAAAAATTATTGTGGACGAAAAATAGCAAAAGAGCCGCCGCAAATATTGCGGCGGCTCTTTTGGTCAATGTTCAACTAATCGGTTGCCATTCTCTTTTTAATGTAAAAAAAGGTCGGCGGTTGGGCAATCGTGAACCGAACCCAATTATTCAAAAAAGGGCACGCCTGCTTGGGCATATTTGCGCATTCCTTCTTCATTGATCTCCACGCCGATCCCCGGCTTGTCCGAAACTGTGATGTAGCTGTCCTTGACCATCTCGCCCTCAAAAGTGACAATCTCTTTGAACATCGGGTTGGTATGAAAATAAATCTGCCATTCCAAGATTAAAAAATTGGGGACCGATGCACACACGTGCGCCGAGGCCATGGCGCCCAAGTAGGAAGCCACCATGTGCGGGGCAAAAGGAACATAGTAAAGGTTGGCCAAGTTGGCAATCCGTTGCCCCTCGCCCAAGCCCCCCGCCTTTTGTAGATCGGGCATGATGATATCGACCGCGCCCAGCTCCAATAGCCGGCGGAATCCGTGGGCGAGGTATAAGTTTTCGCCCGCGCAGATCGGGGTGGAAGTTTCAGCCGTAATGTGCTGGTACGCCTCAATGTTCTCCGCTGGAATCGGCTCCTCCAGCCACATCAAGTTGAGCGGCTCCAACAGTTTGGCGACTTGTTTGCCAGTGGTGGCGTCGTACCGCCCGTGCATGTCAACACAAATATCAATTTTATTGCCAACTGCGGCCCGGGCAGCGGCGATCTGATCATACATCCGCTGCAATTCCGGCCGGCTCGCCGTCCAATTGTACACATCGTGTTTGTTGGGATCATTCAACTGATCAATATCAAATTTGAGGGCATTGAACCCCATTTTCACGGCTTGGGTGGCCGCTTCGGCAAAGTCAGTGGGAGTGGGCAACTTGTTCTGGTAGAGGGCGGTATCGCAGTAAACCCGCACTTTGTCCCTAAATTTGCCTCCCAGCAACTGATACACCGGCACGTTGAGGGCTTTGCCGGCGAGATCCCAAAGGGCAGTTTCAATGGCCGTGAGCACCGATACGAACATCCCGGACTGGGCCCCTTCAAAAAAGCCCGATCGGCGAAGATCCTCAAACAAACGGTTGACATTCAGCGGGTTCTTGCCCTCAATGCGTTTGCCGAGCATTTTGACCAAATGATACGTGCCAGGAGTGGCGTCCACCCCTTCGCCGCAGCCCCAAATGCTTTGATTGGTGTAAATTTTGACAAAAAGGCTATGTCCTGCCCGGATATAGCCGCATTTGATATTGGTGATTTTCAGATCCGATGGGCGGGACATAATCGGGGAGCGATCCACTGCCGTTTCCAGTTCTTTGCCAAAACTCATGAAGGGCGTGGCCGCGCCCAAGGCACTGGCCAATGCCGCTTTTGTCAAAAAAGACCGTCGATTTGTTAATGTGTTCATTTCAATAATGTTGAGCGACTAAAAAATCAAATTGTGGTTAACTAAAATTTCGGTGGATCTCGCGGGCTCGCAAACTGGCGTCAATCAATGCAAGCTGGGGGACTTGGCAATCCTCGGGCCAGATGGGCCATTGGGGGAAAGCCTAAACCTGCCAATCACTGCTTACCAAGTTCGCCCCTTCAAAAATTCCTGGATTTGGGCTTTGGGCACGGGGAGTTTATCGATATGGTCGTTGAGCCATTTGGAAAAATCTTTTTCAATGTCATCCGACCAGCGCGAATCGATTTGCCCCGGTGTATATTTCTGTTCGCGCAGTCGCAAGTGCCCAAACATGTCCCGCAGACGGACGATTTCGGAAGTTTGGACCACCTTCTCCACCAAATGGGGAGGGATGAACATCACGCCGCCATCCCGGCCCAGTACCACATCGCCGGGGATGACCATCGCCTTGCCGATCCGCGCGGGTTGGTTGATGCCCACGAGGGTGGTGTTCAAGGCGCCGTCGGGGTCACTCAGGTGGTGGGAGGGGTGGTAAGAGCGGAAAAACGAAGTGAAAGCACCAATCTCCTTTAGCCCCTTGACATCGCGCAGGGCCCCATCATAGACTATCCCGTTGCCAGTTTTGGCGTAGATCGAGTTGCCCAAATTATCGCCAACGGTCGGGCCGTCCTCTTGGGCCCCGAATTGGTCGACCACATACACATCTCCCTTGACCAGCAGATCGATCGTCCAAGCATTTTGGGACTTGATCCGGCCATCTTTTTCGTGGCCCTTTTTATCGATGGCCCGGTGGACATCAGGCCGCCCCGGCATGAAAACTGCCGTAACTGCCCGGCCCACCAAAACACTGTCGGGGTTGATGCGCAGCCACCCATCCTCATATTGGTGCTTGTAGTTTTCGTTTTTGAGCACTGCCCAAGCCTCCTCCAACGTCACCAATTTCATCCGTTGCAGGAGGTTGTCGGGCACTTTGGGGCGGCCATCGGAAAAGCGTTCCCCCTGCCACTCTGGGGTGAGAAAAAGGAGTTGCTCCCTGCTGATTTGCTGGCTCAGGGCCGCCAAGGAGCAAATGAGGGACAATAAAACAGTGGAAAAACAATTGCGAAGCATACGATAAAGTGTTTATTGGTCAATCAAGGGCAATTAAGCAAAAAACTGGGAATTAAGCGCTTTTCCCCAAATTTTATCCGGCTTGCCTTGGCCGTCTTCTTGGTGAACACTGCGTTGATCCGCAACTCGCCAAAACCAATGCTGCGGTTAACTGAGAGAGGCGCGTTGGATCTAGGATCCAATGGGTGCCAGTTCGCCCGGCCCCCACCAACACGATTTTAGGTATTTTGCCTACTTTTGGGGGCTTTTCACGAATTTCAATTGTCCATATCTGCCAAATGCCCATCATCACGATCGAGAATCTCCAAGGCCGGCCGATCGTTTTCGTGCCCGACAAGACTACTCTACTCAGCCATCTGCTGGCCGCGGGCGTTGATTGGATGCACGCTTGCGGGGGCAATGGCCGCTGCACTACCTGCAAAGCCATCGTTGAGCGCGGCGGGGAGCAGCTCTCGCCACTCACCATTTTTGAGCAAAAAATGATCGCGGCCAACCGGGTATCGGACCGGGAACGGCTGGCCTGCCAGTGCGTCCCCACGGGTGACGTGCGGGTGCGCGTGCCCCCGAGCAGCCAATTCCCCCACATAGATTACCAAGATTAGCCCCATTGGGGGAATAATTGCCGATCCATTTGGAAAACGGGGAAAGGGAATGGACTTTTGCGCACCAACCCATTTATTCCATGCCCAATATCCTTGTTACAGGAGCCAATGGCCAGCTTGGCAGCGAACTGCGCGATCTGGCGCATACGTTGCCCGAGTTCAGTTTCGTGTTCACCGATGTGGCCGAACTTGACCTGACCAACCAAACCGCTGTACAACAGGCATTTGCTGATCAATCATTCGCGTTTTGCCTCCATGCTGCTGCCTACACTGCCGTGGACAAAGCCGAGAGCGATGCGGCCACGGCCCACTTGGTCAATGTGACGGCAGTGGAATACTTGGCCAAGGCTTGTCAAGTCAGCCAAACGGTATTGATCCTTATCTCGACCGATTTTGTGTTTGATGGACAAAAAAATACACCTTATCTGGAGTCGGACGAGGCCCGGCCATTGGGCGTGTACGGACAGACCAAACTGGCGGGCGAAAATGTCGCGCTGAGCCTCCATCCGGCCACGCTGGTGATCCGCACGGCATGGCTCTATTCGCACCATGGCAATAATTTTGTCAAGACCATGCTGCGATTGGGGCATGAGCGTGGCCACTTGCGCGTAATTGCCGACCAAACGGGCACCCCTACCTATGCACGTGATCTTGCCGTCGCTATTTTGGCGATAACCAAGCAATTATACCAAAAATATTACCATAATTGGCAAGGAATCAATGAAATTAGCGGTGTATATCATTACAGCAATGAAGGGCTGGCCAGTTGGTATGATTTTGCCCACGCCATTTTTGCGCTGGCCCAGCTACCCGTGACGGTGGAACCGATCCCGACCAGCGCGTACCCCACAGCAGCCCAGCGGCCCGCTTACAGCGTAATGGACAAGCAGAAGATTAAAACTGCTTTTGGCCTGAAAATCCCCCATTGGCGCGACAGCCTGCGGGAATGTATGGCCCAACTGGCCAAAGATCAGGCTTGATTTGGGGATATGCGGAATATATATATTGAAGGTAGTTCCTCGGTTGACCTCACTTTCCACCTCATGCCTCTGTGAATGGCTATATAATCTACCAGACAAGTTGTTCAATTGCTCCGTTGTGGGTGTTAGCGAAGCGCACCAACAACAAGGCTACCCCACCAATAAGAGCCTGCCCCAAGTAATGGGTTGCTGGGAAATGTCGGACATTGCTTTAATTCCAACTTATCAACCATTTAACCGATCCTCCTTTTCAAAATGAATATATCAGGCAAAATCAAGCGCGAACTAGTCCAATGGGCGATCCTGATTGGAATCGGGGGCGGGCTGTACCTCACGGGCTGGCACACCGAAGTGATCGGCGGGTTGCAACGGATCATACTGGCCACTGGCCTGATGCGGCCCGATTTGGACACCCCCGCGATCAGTACAACCGCCACGTATGACCTGCCGATCAGAGAATTGGCCGGTGGCGCAGCGGTAGATTTTGGCCAGTTCAGGGGCAAAGTGGTGTTTCTCAACTTCTGGGCAACTTGGTGCCCGCCGTGTGTGGCGGAAATGCCCGCCATCCAAGCCCTCTATGACCAGCTAGGGTCGGACAAACTGATGTTTGTCATGGTGGCCACCAACGATGAAACCGCAAAGGTCAAAAAATTCGTGGCCCGTAAAGGCTATACTTTCCCCGTCTATGAACTCAATGGGCCGCTTCCGTCCTGTTATGAGTCAAACGTCGTTCCCACCACTTTTGTGATTGACCCACAGGGCAAAATTGTGGCCCGCCACCAAGGAATGGCCAACTATGACAGCGAGGAGTTCCGGGCTTTTTTGCGCAATCTGGTCAAATAAGCCCTAAATTGCGGCCCAGATTCAATGACCATTGCCATGATCACAGTTCCCCCGGTTCACCCTTCCCCGCTGTTTCAATTTTTGGCGCAGGCATTGGCCCAGCGGCTGGACGAAAAACCGGCCGGTTGGTTGGCCGCTAAACTGGCAACGTTACAGGATGGTTTTCAGCCTAAAGATTTGTATTTGGCCTTCGGGGCTGCCCCGCGTTTTGTGGGCCACGCAGCTCTGGCTCTTGAAGCCGGCGAGTTGGTACGGGCAGGCGAACTGCGCCCCGGCTTTGCCCCGGTAAACTGGAGCTTGGCCCAAACGGCGCGGACCTTGTTCCTGCTCACCATCCCATCCACCAGCGAGGCCGCGTACGTAGCCACCATTGACCAACTTTTCAACACGGCCGATATGAACGAGTTGGTGGCCTTGTACGCGGCGTTGCCCCTGCTGGCCTTTCCTTCGGCCCACTCCAAGCGGGCAGCCGAAGGCGTGCGCACCAATATGACGGTGGTTTTTGAGGCAGTGGCTCTGCACAATCCCTTCCCGGCCGAGCAATTGGACGAAAATGCGTGGAACCAACTGTTTCTCAAGGCGGTGTTCACTGGGCGGCCCATTGAACAGATCCAAGGGCTCAAGGCGCGGGCCAACGCGACACTGGCAAAAATTTGTTCTGACTACGCCCACGAACGCTGGGCGGCTGGGCGCGAAGTAAGCCCCGAGTTGTGGTTGCCCGTGGCCCCGTTCCTAGATGCCCAGTTGTTGGGTGATATGGAGCGGCTGCTGGCCAGTGGCGATCCAGCCCAGCGCGCGGCTGCCGTTGCGGTGTGCACCGAAAGCCCGCTGCCAGCAGCTAAAGTACTATTGGCACGTTTTGCGGAGAAAAGTTGAATGGTATGGGAGCAACTAAAATAACTAGGGTAAGCGTTTTTTGAAAATCAACGAGTGACCGATCCTTGCCACCTTTTGGATGCAGCAACCGCCGTATTATTCATCGCGGATGTGCTCATTGGTTGGGGAAATAAGTAGAAAATAAATTTATCAAGGTTGTTGATTGGCGAACAATCATTTTTAAGCTAATGATTACCAAAGCATAAAAGCTATAATGAAAGAATCAGTTTCTATTTTGGGGAGCGGGCTAGTGGGTTCCCTGCTGTCGCTCCTACTGGCTCAGCGCGGCCATGCAGTGCAAGTGTACGAAGGTCGCTCCGACCCGCGCCAGAACGGATATTCCGGCGGGCGATCCATCAACTTGGCCCTGAGCGACCGGGGCTGGCGCGCCCTCGAAGCCGCCGGGCTGGCCCCACAGATCCGGGCGTTGGCCATCCCCATGCACGGGCGCATGATGCACAGCGCGAGCGGCGAACTGACGTACCAGCCCTACGGCCAAGCGGGACAGTCGATCTACTCGGTGTCGCGGGGGCTGCTCAACATGGCCCTGATGGATGCCGCCGAGCAATTTGATCAGGTGCGCTATCACTTTAACCAGCGGTGCACGGAGGTAGATCTGAAAACCCGGCTCGTGACCCTCCAAACCACCGACGGGGAACTGGCCCAGATCCAGTCCGAAATATTGATCGGATCGGATGGGGCTTTCTCAGCCCTGCGCCAGGCCATGCAGCGCACCGATCGCTACAATTACACCCAACATTATATCAGCTACGGCTACAAAGAGTTGACCATTCCGGCCCACCCGGACGGCACGCACCAGCTAGAAAAACACGCGCTGCACATCTGGCCACGCCAGAATTTCATGCTCATTGCCCTGCCCAATCCCGACGGAAGCTTTACCTGCACGTTGTTCTTTCCTTTTGAGGGCGAGCCTTCGTTTGCCAGCTTGGTCGACCACGATGCCGCAGCGCAGTTTTTTCAGGCCCATTTTGCCGATGCCATTGCGCTGATGCCCGATTATTTGGCGGAGTATTTTTTGAACCCCACCGGCTCGCTGGTTACAGTGCGCTGTGATCCGTGGGTTTACGATGACCATACCGCCTTGATCGGTGATGCGGCCCACGCCATTGTGCCGTTTTATGGCCAAGGGATGAACTGTGGCTTTGAAGACTGCCGGATCTTGATCGAGAAACTGGAGCAGTTCGGTGAGTGGGCCCCCGCCCTGCAAGCCTACCAGCAGGATCGGACGGCCAATGCCAACGCCATTGCCGATCTGGCCCTGCAAAATTTTGTGGAGATGCGCGATCTGGTCGGCGATCCCAAATTTTTGCTCCGCAAGAAGATTGAGGCCAAGCTCCACCAACTGTTTCCCGAGCAGTGGATTCCACTTTATACCATGGTCAGTTTCAGTCATTTGCCCTACAAGGAGGCCCTCCGCATTGGCCAGTTGCAAGATGCCATCATGCAGCGGGTGATGCAGGCTGACGCGATCGAGACCCAATGGGAGCAGTTGGACTTTGCCGCCATTGTGGCCCAATTAAAGAGTTGAGGCGCAGGATCGTGCCGGATAGGAACGGGGTTGGCAAATTGCTGATCGCTGGGCCAAGATGGTAAATCTGGGTCAGCAGAGGTCCGGCCAACTTTGACCAATGTAATTTTGTCAGGTCGTCAAATAATTGAAATGAGTAAATTATCCATTGTGATTCCCGCATTCAACGAAGGGCGCTCCATTCACCTTATTTTGGACAAACTCCAGTCGGTTCGCCTGAACCATGATCTGGAGAAGGAAATTATCATTGTGGATGATTGCTCCACTGACGACACCAAAGCGCGGGTGGAGGCTTATATGACCGAAAACCCCCAGTTGCCCATTTTATTTTATTCACATCCGGTGAACCAAGGCAAGGGAGCGGCGCTGCACACGGGGATTGCAAAGGCGACGGGTGATTTTTTAATCATTCAAGATGCCGATTTGGAGTATGATCCCCACGAATACAATGTGTTGCTGGCCCCCATGATCAGCGGAGTGGCCGATGTGGTGTACGGATCGCGGTTTATGGGCGGCAATCCGCACCGGATTTTGTTCTTTTGGCACACGCTCGGCAATTATTTTCTTACTTTTTTGTCCAATTTGTTCACTAATCTCAATTTGACCGACATGGAAACGTGTTACAAATTGTTTCGGACGCCCATCATCCAACAACTCAAATTGAAGGAAAAGCGCTTTGGTTTTGAACCCGAAGTAACCGCCAAGATGTCGCGGGTGGCCCATGTACGGATCTACGAAGTGGGCATTTCCTACTACGGCCGGACGTACGAAGAAGGCAAGAAAATTGGCTGGAAAGATGGTTTCCGGGCCATCTATTGCATATTGAAATATAACCTGATCCAGAAATGAACCAGCGCGATTGGAAAACCTATTTGCCCTTTGTCAGCATCGGGATCGTTTATTTCATCGGGATGTTCCTTGACGTGATGGACATCGATGAGGCCCAGTATGCTTCCATCTCGCTCGAGATGTTACAGAATGGGAGTTACTTGGAAGTGCTGCACCGCAATGCCGATTATCTGGACAAGCCGCCCTTGCTGTTTTGGGTGTCGGCCTTGGTTTTCAAGCTGCTCGGGCCGGGCAATTTCACCTATCGGCTCATTCCGGTGCTGGTCTGCCTGCTGGGCATCTACTCGACCTATCGGTTGGCCAAAATATTTTACAATGCTCAGGTGGCCTATCTCGCCGCGTTGATTTGCGGCTCGGCGTATGGCGTTTTTTTGATGAACCATGACCTGCGAACGGACACCATGCTCATGGGCTGGACCATTTTTGCCATCTGGCAACTGGCCGAGTACCTAGAATCGGCGCGGTGGGGCCACTTGATCCTCGGATCGGTGGGAGTGGGGCTGGCCATGCTGGCCAAGGGCCCGATCGGCTTGATGGTGCCCGTGCTGGCTTTTGGGACCCATTTTGTACTGACCAAGCAATTTGGCCAAATTTTTCGCTGGCAATGGCTGGTGGGCTTGGGCGTGGTAGGCGTGGTGCTCGCGCCCATGTGCGTGGGCCTATATCACCAGTTTGACCTCCACCCCGAGAAAATCATGGAAGGCCAGCGCAATACCTCGGGGCTGTATTTTTTCTTTTGGAAACAAAGTTTTGGGCGGCTCACCGGGGAAAATGTGTGGAAGGATGATTCAGATCCGTTCTTCTTCGTCCACACCTACCTCTGGACGGTCATGCCCTGGGGCTTATTGGCTTTTTTTGCTTTTTACGATTCGGTCAAAAATGCGCTCCAGCAATGGTGGAAGCCCAGCATTGCCAGTTCTTTTTTTGTGAAACCCGAATACCTAACTCTTGGTGGATTTATTTTACCGTTTATTGCCCTGTCCACGTCCCATTACAAACTGCCCCACTATATCAACATCGTCATTCCGTTCAGTGCCATTTTCTCGGCCCGCTATGTCTATCTCTTGATCCACGACCCCGCCTACCAAACCCTGCACAAGCTCATACTGGGCGTGCAATGGCTCAATGTCGTGGTGATCTGGCTCGTGGGGCTGCTGTGCGTGGGGTGGATTTTCCCGCTGACCAACCCGGTGATCTGGGCCGTGGCCGGGGTGGCGTTTTTGCTCACTTTCTACCTCGGGTTCAAAGGCCAGACCCGCTACCAACGCTTGATCCTGCCTTCGGTCGTTGCCATTACGGGGGCTTATTTGGTGCTCAATGCCCACTTTTACCCGGCTTTGCTCCAATACCAAACGGGGAGCACACTGGGCAAATACCTCAAGGCCCAATCAGATTTTCCTCTGGATCGCTTCTTTGTTTTGCACCGGTTGAGCGGCGATGGCAAAGATATTTTCGTCCACACCATTGACTTTTACAGCGAGCGGATCACGCCGTTGTACGAAGATGTGGGCTCCCTGACCGAACGGATCGGCAATCAGAAGGCTTGGGTGTACCTCGATGCCCAAGGCTTGGCCGAACTTCAACCCTTGGGGAAAGTGGAAATAATCAAGAAGTTTGATAAATTTCACGTCACCCAGCTCAATGGGCAGTTTTTGGACCCGACGACCCGTTTGCAGGCCACCAATCCGGTATATCTGGTGGTGTTCATCCCCGACCTGCACGGGGTAGCGCGGTTGAACCGCCGGGCCAGCGACTTTGCCCCTTAGCGGATCACCGATTTCAGGCGGCCCCACAGTTCATTATCGAAGCTGGACACGGCCAGTTGCACATTGCCCGCTGACTCGCCCAATCGGATGATTACCAAGTTTTGCGAAGGAACCACGTAGATCTTTTGGTCATCTCTGCCCAAGGCGGCGTACATATCGGCCGGGGCGTTGGGGGTCATTGCGCCCGGAAAGACCAATTGTAACGTCGGCAATAGGTGATTGGCCTTGCCGTTGAGCCAAGTCAAGTAGCCGTAAGAAGGGTTTAAAGTCTGGGAGGAGGTTGTCTGGCTGGTGAAATAATCATCATCATTCAAAATGGGGGTTTGATCCCATTTGCCCTTGTTGAGCAGTAGCAGGCCAAATTTGGCCATGCTCCGGGCATTGCTGTAATAGACGTTGTTGAAACGGCCGGTGCGCAGCCATATACCGTTCATCCCAATCCGGTTCCTGATTTTTTGCTGAAAATAGTTGTTAAAGGTCTGATTGGTAGCCTTTTCCACCACCTGATCAAGCAGTGTGTAGGGAGCGTTGTGGTAGGCCCAGCGGTTGCCCGCGTCCGCCCTGTACGAAAGGCAGGCGGGGAGCGTGCAGTCGTCGTCACCGTTGTCGTCCAAGCCACTGCTCATGGTGAGTTGGTGGCGAATGGTGATCAGGTTCTCTTTGGCTGGGGGCAGGGCCGTCCACCCTGCGCCCAAATATTGGGACGTGCGGTCGCTGATTTTTAGCCGGCCTTCTTGCTGGGCAATCCCGACCAACATGGCCGTCATGGTTTTGCCTGCCGAGGCCCAATACCAAATGCTGTCGGCAGTGAACCGGCCAAAATATTTCTCGCTCACCATCCGACCATTTTTGAGGATGATAAACGCCTTGGTTTTCTTCTGCTCCAAGTAAGTGTAGAGGTTGTTCAACTCGGCTTCGTTCCAGCCCAAGGCAGCGGGGGGGCTGGTTTCCCAAGTGCTGCCGCTCACCGGCGGGAAGTACATCCCAGCCGCCACTCCGGGGGTTGGATCTTCGGTGGCCGTGGGCTGGCAACTGGGTAAGACTAGGCCCAGGCCCCAAACCAAGACAGAAATCTTTATGATGGAGAAAGGCGCTTTTTTCATGGGTTAAGATTGAAAAAGTGGATCAATGGTGGTTAGATGGCAAGGATTGGCCCAAGTTTAACCACGGGCCATATTTTTTACTTTCAGCTCCACCGCCCACCAGAAAATCGGGTCAGGTCATGGTTGGCCAAGATCCAAACAGCTAGGTTTTTCCGAATTTATCGCACAATCAAAATCCGTAAATGGATCGACTAGTGTAACCTGAGCCTAAAAATTTTCTTGATTGATCGACTTGATTTTCAAGGATTTTACTGCTCCCGTTAATGGAAACCCCATTTTTATTAACGATAAATCCAGTCTATATATTTGCGATATAGGGATCTCGGGCTATATTGAGCGCAAAAATTGGTTGTTTGGGCCATAAATAAAATAAAAAATTTATAATCTAATTGAAAAAATGATCGTAACTATTATTTTAGTCTTTGTCATTGGCTATATTGCCATTGCATTTGAACACCCACTTGACATCAACAAAACAGCCACGGCCCTAGTAACCGGCGTGCTTTGTTGGACCATTTATGCCTTGGCTTCCGGGGTGCCACCCTTGGAACTGGAACACCAATTGATGACCCCCATTGGCGAAATTGCCAGTATTGTCTTTTTCCTGCTGGCGGCCATGACCGTGGTGGAGCTGGTCGATGCCCACCAAGGTTTTCAAGTAGTGACCGATCGGATCACCACCACCAAGCTGACCAAATTACTGTGGATCATTGGCCTGATTTCCTTTTTCCTTTCGGCGGTATTGGACAATTTGACCACCACGATCTTGATGGTGTCCATCTTGCGCAAGTTGGTCAAAGCCCGCGAGGCCCGGCTCTATTTCGTGAGCTTGGTCATCATCTCGGCCAACGCGGGCGGTGCGTTCTCGCCCCTGGGCGACGTGACCACCACGATGCTATGGATGAAAGGACAGATCACCGCTGGCAGCATTGTGGTGCAGTTATTTGTCCCCAGCTTGCTGTGTTTGGTGGTGCCAGTGCTGGCCATGAGCTTTGCCCTGCGAAAAATGCACTTTGTGGGTACTGAAAATCCGGAAACCAGCCAAGAGGATCACCACCAGACCCACCAATACCAAGTTTCCCCCAAACAGCGCAACTTGGTATTTATCGCTGGCCTATTGGCCCTGTTGATGGTTCCGGTTTACAAAACGGTCACCCATTTACCGCCATCGATGGGTATCTTGCTCAATTTGGGGATTTTGTGGATCATCACTGAGCTGGTCCACCGGGGCGAAGAACACACCGTGCGCGACCCGCTGTCAGTAGTGAACGTAATCCGCCGGATCGACGTGCCCAGCGTGCTTTTTTTCTTGGGGATTTTGTTGGCCGTGGCCAGTTTGGAAGTCACGGGCGTGCTCCACACCTTGGCTGATTACTTGGACAAGTCGTTGGGCAACATCAAGGCGATTGCCGTGCTGCTGGGCTTGCTCTCAGCCGTGATCGACAACGTGCCACTGGTGGCGGCGGCTCAAGGCATGTATCCATTGGCCCAATACCCCGTGGATCACGAGCTGTGGAAACTCATGGCCTATTGTGCCGGTACAGGGGGCAGTTGCCTCATCATCGGCTCGGCGGCGGGGGTGGCTGCCATGGGCATGGAGCGGATCGACTTTGTGTGGTACGCCAAAAAGATTTCTTGGATTGCCTTGCTGGGCTACTTGGCCGGGGTGGCATGGTTGCTGATTGTGCCCCATTGAAAACGGCCAACCGCCGTATAAAATCCCTTTTGTGCGACTAGGCAAAGAGGGTTTTTTTTGCCCCAAAATTAAAAAAATGGACCTAGGGCAGAAATTTATCGGTTGGGCTTGGTTGTTTAAAATATGACCGCTAAATTGACCCAAAAATCATACCTTGCCCTTGGCCCTTAGACTTACAACAAAACCCATCCACCATTTATGGTTACAGCCCTCATCATTGTCTTTGTCATTGGCTACACAGCCATTGCCCTAGAACATTCACTAGACATCAACAAATCGGCCACCGCCTTGGTCACCGGTGTGGTATGTTGGACGATTTATGCGGTACTATCGGGTGTGCCGCCCATCGAAGTAGAGCACAGTTTGATGAAACCGATTGGCGAAATAGCCAATATTTTATTCTTTTTGTTGGCCGCCATGACCATCGTGGAACTGGTCGATGCCCACCGGGGGTTCCAAGTAGTGACCGAAAAGATAACCACGACCAACCCGACCAAACTCCTGTGGATCGTTGGCCTGCTTTCCTTTTTCCTTTCGGCGGTGTTGGACAATTTGACCACCACCATCGTCATGGTGTCCATTTTGCGCAAATTGATCCAACAGCGCGAGACCCGGCTCTATTTTGTGAGTTTGGTTGTGATCTCGGCCAATGCGGGCGGGGCATTCTCCCCGATTGGCGACGTGACCACGACCATGCTCTGGATGAAAGGCCAAATCACCGCTTGGAACATCATCCGCGAATTGTTCATCCCCAGTTTACTGTGCTTGATTGTCCCGATTGTGGCCATGAATTTCGCCATTCGCAAAATGCCCATTGGCAGCGGGACATCCAACCAAGAAAATTTATCGGACGAGGCCAATGAACATAGCCATCCATATCATATTTCCAGAGGGCGGCGCAATTTGGTTTTTATTGCGGGCATCGTGGCCCTGTTGCTGGTGCCAGTGTACAAGACAGTGACCCATTTGCCCCCTTCCATGGGGATTTTGCTCAACTTGGGCATTCTGTGGATCATCACCGAACTGATCCACCGGGGGGAGGAGCGAGCTGTGCGCGACCCAGTTTCGGTGGTCAATGTCATCCGCCGGATCGATGTGCCCAGCGTCTTGTTCTTTTTGGGCATCTTGTTGGCCGTGGCCAGTTTGGAAGTTACCGGAATCCTTCACCATCTTGCCCAGTACTTGGATCAATCGGTGGGCAATATCAAGGGAATTGCCATCTTACTTGGGCTGATGTCGGCCGTGATCGATAACGTGCCGCTGGTGGCTGCTGCGCAAGGGATGTACACCTTGGTGCAGTACCCGCCCGATAATGAATTGTGGGAACTGATCGCCTATTGCGCCGGTACAGGCGGCAGTTGCCTCATCATCGGCTCGGCAGCGGGGGTGGCGGCGATGGGCATGGAACGCATTGATTTTATCTGGTATGCCAAAAAAATCTCGTGGATTGCCTTGTTGGGCTATTTTGCCGGGGTGATTTGGTTTTTGTTGGTCCCCCATTGATCTAAGCCATTAAACTGGATGGGATAGAGAAAAGAAATGCAATATCTTGCTTACTACCAGCTTGATTTTAAATGTATTAAGCCTTTGATCAAGCTCAAGCCGGTTTGGCAAAAACCACAGTTTGGGTAAAAGCAAAAACGGTGGCTCAGCTACAAGCTGGGCCACCGTTTTTCATTCACCAAGATCGCTTGGCTATTTGATTACTTCCACCTCAAGCAAGCTCGGGGCATCGGGCGAGTGGAACACCCGGTGCGTCGCCTTGATAAAATCAGCTTGGTCGGCCTTGAAAATATTGTCCACGTAGCGTTGCGGGTTGCGGTCGATCAATGGAAACCAAGTGCTCTGGATTTGGATCATCAACCGGTGGCCTTTTTGAAGGTGTGGAGCACGTCCTGTAAACGAAAATTGACGTCGGTCACTTTACCGGGCACAAAAGGCTCGGGTTTCTCAAAACTATTGCGGAAACGGCCGCGCATCACCTCGCTGCGCACCATTTGTTGGTAGCCGCTCAACATTACATTTTTATTGGGCATGTAGGCGTGGTTGGGTTCGTCCTCGGGATAGACATCGATCAGTTTCACCACCCAGTCGGCATCGGTGCCAGTGGTTGACACCTTGAGCTTGGCCATGATTTCGCCGCCCAAAGTCAAATCATCGGTGAGTACTTCGGTCTGGAAAGTGAGCACATCGGGGCGGCGGGCCGCAAAGCGCTGATCTTCACTCATGTAATTGAACGGAGTGAACCCCAAAATGCTGGGCAGGTCGTCAGTGTAGGGCACGGGCTTGGCGGGATCGCTGATGAACTCGGAGAACGAAAACGGTTGGCTGGTGGATGGGGCTGTTTGAGCCAGCTGGCCGCCATCACCCAAGTAAAAGTTGAGCTTCTGGGCGGTTTTTAGTGGCCATTCGTCAAAAGTGCGCCATACCTTTTTGCCCGTATCAAACAAATAAGCGTCGGGCAGCCCAGTTTTGCCGTCACCGCTTTCTTTTAAAAAGTGGCGAAAAAACTTGTACTCAATTTCTTTTTGGTAAAAAGTGGCGATGTTGTCCCCAAAATATAGGTTACTGTGCAGGGTTTGGCCAGTTTCCCGTGACCAGCGACCATGCCCGAACGGACCCATCACCAAGGTGTTGTAAGTGCCGGGATTATTTTTTTCCAAGGTTTTATAGACATTGAGCGGGCCATACAAATCCTCGGCATCAAACCAACCGCCCACGGTCATCACGGCGTGTTTTACGTTGGTGAGATGGGGGAGGATGCTGCGCTTTTTCCAATATTCATCGTAGTTGGGGTGGGCCACGGTCTCCTGCCAATAGAAGTTGTCCTTGTAATATTTGTCGGCATTTTTCAATGGCCCAAGGTTGTAGTAAAAATTATAGCCATCCCGGGTTTTGGGGTCAATCATGCCCTTGGCCCACCAATCTTCAGTAGTAGGTTTGCCGTGTTGAATCCCAAAAACCGGGAAAGTCAACAAGTAGCTCTGGATAAACGCTCCGTTGTGGTGAAAATCATCAAAAAAGAAATCAGAAACCGGGGCTTGGGGCGACGAAGCCTTGAGGGCCGGGTGGGCATCCACCGCTCCGGCAATGGTGTAGAAGCCGGGATAGGAAATGCCCCATTGGCCAACTCGTCCATTGTTAAATTTCACATTTTTGAGCAGCCATTCAATGGCATCGTACGTGTCCGAACTTTCATCCACTTGGCTGGGATCGGGTTTGGCGTTCTTGCCCTTGCCCACCTTCTTGACGGTTGCATCGGGAATATTGGGGGTCATGTTGGTCCAAGTTCCCTCCGACATGTAGCGGCCCCGCACATCTTGATAGACAAAAATGTACTTATCGCGCATGAGATGGGGCGAAGGCCCAATGCTGCGGCGCGGGTAGTTGTCTGGGCCATAGGGATCTACGCTGTAACAGGTGCGCTGCATCAGCATGGGGTAGCGGTTGGCCTCGGTTGCATCCTTGGGCACATACACGATGGTGAACAGCTTGACCCCGTCACGGGCGGAGATCTGATACTCATACTTGGTGTAGTTCGCCCGGATATAAAGTGAGTCGGCATTGGCAGGAGCCTGCGCCTGGGCTGAACTCCACCCAAGGATGGCCAGCAAAAAGTACACATGTTTTTTCATTTTGAAAATTGGGCTGTTGAGGTTTGATAAGCAGTTGGTTGCAAACCGGGGGCATTTTACCTCTCCGGGCAGAAACTAGCGTAAAAGAACGGAGATAAATCGGGTTTTCAACGTGGGGGCGAAATCAGTATGGCCCGAGCCTGCCCCAGCCTTTCATTTTTTTTAAACCATACCAAGATGAAGATTATTTTAGAGATGTTCCAGTTTTATTGATATGCTTTTCAATGATGTGCTCCCTTTATTAGTGGGTAGCCAGTTGTGATTGAAAATGCACTCAAGAATTATGCTGGAACGCTGGGTGGCGCGGCCAGTTGTGCATGGGCCATTGGCACGTGCTCAGATCGAGGGCCGGGCCTGGGCGAAAGCCAATCGACCACCAACCGCAAGGCAGGCCCAAAGAGATGGCAAAAAATTGAAGAGAAAACCGCCGATAATTGCGGCGGTTGAACCGATCCTGTTGCCAGTGAAACATTTGGTGGCAGCGATGTTGCCGCCGGGCGATGCTCGTGCTGGCCCAAACCAAAAACAATCGAGGCCCGATTGCGGCTTATCAACGGGTTTCTGCGGCCCAGTCCTTAATATTGTGGCCAGCATTTTGGCCCATGAACCTAAAACTTAAAATTGCCATCCAGAAGTCTGGCAGGTTGAGCGAAGACTCCCTCCAACTAATCCGGGAATGTGGCATCAAATTTAACAACGGCATTGGCAAGTTGAAAGCCGAAGCCACCAATTTTCCCATCGACTTTTTGTTGCTTCGCGACGACGACATCCCTGGCTATGTGGCCGATGGCGTGGCCGACGTTGGCATTGTCGGGGAAAACGTGATGGTCGAAAAAGCCCAAAAAGTAGAAATTGTCCACCGGTTGGGTTTTTCGAAGTGCCGCCTGTCCATTGCAGTGCCCCGGGGGGCGCACTACGACGGCCCAGCCAGTTTGCAGGGCAAGCGGATCGCCACATCCTATCCCCGTATTTTGGGTCAATTCTTGGCCCAAGAAGGGGTGAATGCCGAAATCCACGAGATCAGCGGGTCGGTGGAAATCGCCCCGGGCATCGGTTTGGCCGAAGCCATTTGCGACATAGTCAGTTCGGGCAGCACCCTGTTCACCAACGGGCTGGAGGAAGTGGAAACAGTGTTCCGCTCCGAGGCCGTCCTCATTGCGCAGCCCGGCCTGAGCGGTGGCCAGAGCCAGACGTTGGACAAGTTGATCTTTCGGATCAAAGCCGTGCAAGTCGCCCGCAACAACAAATACATTCTGCTCAATGCCCCCGAAGACAAAATCGTGACCATCACCCGATTAATCCCCGGCATGAAAGCCCCCTCGGTGGTCAAACTGGCCCGGCCTGGTTGGGTATCGCTCCACTCGGTGATCAACGAGAACGACTTCTGGGAAGTTATCGAGGCATTGCAGGCCGAAGGTGCAGAAGGCATTTTGGTCGTCCCAATTGAGAAAATGATCGTTTGAAGCCATTAACCGGCAAATTCTCCCAGTTTTTTCAAGATTTGACCAAGAATCAGGGGGAGATTTTTTCGGGATTTATTATATTTGCAACCCTTTTGATCGAAAGGGACATTGTTCGAGGTGTTCAATGTTTATAAATTTAACTTAAACCGCCATTCAGCTGCACCGTGAATGAGCGATAAAAAGGTGCAAACACAACCAAAATGAGTCTAGTAGCCGAATTTGATTGGGATAGTTACCAGTCCAAAAGCCTAGGTGCCGGGTACAATAAATCCGACACGGCGAAGCTCACCGAACTGTACGCAGGTACATTGACGGAAGCAAAACAAAATGAAGTAGTACGCGGAATAGTGGTAAGCATCACCGACCGCGAAGTGGTGTTGAACATCGGTTTTAAGAGCGATGGATTGGTATCACTGACCGAATTCCGCGACATGCCCGACCTCCAGGTAGGGTCTGAAGTGGATGTGTACATTGAAAACCAAGAAGACCTCAACGGCCAATTGGTGCTTTCGCGCAAAAAAGCCAAAATTGTCAAAGCTTGGCAAAATATTGAAGGGGCTTTCCAAGGCGACCTCGTAATCGAGGGCATTGTGAAGCGCCGCACCAAAGGGGGCTTGATTGTCGACATTTTCGGAGTGGAGGCGTTCTTGCCCGGCTCCCAGATCGATGTGAAGCCCATCCGTGACTTTGACATTTATGTGGGCAAAAAGATGGAAGTCAAAGTAGTGAAAATCAACTACGCCAATGACAACGTCGTCGTTTCCCACAAGATATTGATCGAGAAAGACCTCGAGGCCCAGAAAGCTGAAATTCTCAACAACCTTGAGAAAGGCCAAGTGCTCGAAGGGGTGATTAAAAATATGACCAATTTCGGTGTGTTCATCGATTTGGGCGGGGTAGATGGCTTGCTGCACATCACCGATATTTCTTGGGGTCGCATCAGCCATCCCGAAGAAGTACTCAAACTTGACCAGAAAGTCAATATCGTTGTCCTTGACTTTGATGAAGACAAGAAGCGTATTTCCTTGGGCATGAAGCAATTGGTTGCTCATCCTTGGGATAGCCTGGCCGAGACAATGCAGATCGGCACCAAGGTGGAAGGCCGGATTGTCAACGTGGCCGATTATGGCGCGTTTTTGGAGATCATGCCCGGCGTAGAAGGATTAATCCACGTATCGGAAATGTCTTGGTCGCAGCACCTGCGCAACCCCCAAGACTTTATCAAGATCGGGGATATAATCAATGCGGTGATATTGACCTTGGATCGCGACGATCGCAAGATGTCGCTCGGGATCAAGCAACTCACCGAAGATCCTTGGACCAAAGCCGATATCAAGACCAAGTATTCGGTAGGTTCCAAACACAACGGCATGGTGCGCAACTTGACCAACTTTGGCTTGTTCCTCGAATTGGAAGAAGGCATCGACGGTTTGGTGCACGTATCGGATCTGTCTTGGACCCGCAAAGTGAAGCATCCATCAGAGTTTATCAAAGTTAGTGAGCGCCTGGATGTGGTAGTGTTGGAATTGGATGTGGATCAGCGCCGCTTGGCCTTGGGTCACAAACAGTTGGAAGAAAACCCTTGGGATACTTTTGAAACTATTTTTGCCGCCGGAACCCTCCACAAAGCAACCATCCTTTCCAAAGATGACAAAGGGAATGCCCGGTTGGAATTGCCTTATGGCATCGAGGGTTTCTCCAATACCAAACACTTGCAAAAAGAAGATGGTAGCCGTGGTGAACCCGGTGAAGCATTGGATTTCAAGGTGATCGAGTTTTCCAAAGACGATAAGCGCATCATCCTCTCCCACACCAATGTTTGGAAAGAGAAAGATGAAAAACCAGTCACTACTGTCAAGCGGGAGAAGGCTGGCAAAGACGACCAGCACACCAACGAGGTGGCCAAGTCCACCTTGGGCGATCTTGGCGTGTTGGCCCAATTGAAAGAGGACATGACCAAAAACGAAGAGGTATAGTTTTTAAGTTGATCAAATAGAAAAGCCGCTTAGCAATAAGCGGCTTTTTTTTGCCCGGTGGCGATCCACACAAAAAATGGGGCGCCTGATTAAACCTCAAAAGCTGGCAACCATCAAACCTCCAGATTTCACTTAAAAATCAATCTACCATGATTAAGCAGCTCATTTTTGCAATTTTGATGTTGAGTTTGGCCAATGTAGCCACCGCACAAGAGGACGAGGGGCCCAAAGGTGGCACGGCTGAGCAGCGGGCCGAGAAGCAACTGGCCAAATTGACCAAGGATTTGGGGCTGTCGGCCCAGCAACAGCCGGAAGTAAAAGATGTAATATTGGCCCGGATCCAAAAGACAGATGCGCTCCGGGGCACTGAAGAGGAAAAAAAGGCCAAGTTTCAAGCTGCCAAAGGGGCACTCGATGCATACAAGGCAAGCATGAAAGGCATTCTGACTCCTGAGCAATACACCCAGTTTGAACAACAGCAAAAGGAACAGCGCGGGAAAATGCGGGAAAAAATGAAAAATGGCAAGCGGAAGCGTTCCGCGGGCTAGCCAGTCAAGCCGAAAAAAAAACCACCCTAGCCGGTGGTTTTTTTGTGGCCAAAAGCTCGCCAAAGCGTGTACAATTGACCTGGGAGCAGTGAAATGGGAAAATAAATCCCAAAAATAAAGTGGGCAGTATAATAAAAAGGTGAATATTCCCGTTTAAAAGTTACAAGCCTATAAACCTTCATTTATACTTGGAAATAGGTTTAATCACACAAAATCGTCCCTAAACTAGATTGAAATCATGAAAGCGAAGTTGAAAACTTACATTATAGCATCCTTGATAGTGTGTCAAGCAAGTTTGAGCGGCTGTAACAGGTTCAAGCAAGCGGAAGAAAAAACAGCAACGGCGACTGCCCTGCAAGACACTAATCCTTGTGGCGGCGAAGACAACCTTCGCGCATTGAAATTTGCCCATAATGTTGACACCATTTACTCTTGGATCGATGAGGACACCAAGATTACCCAACAAGTAGCTGGCGATGGCCAACTGATGGTGGAAGAAAATTTTACCATTAATTCGCAAGCAGAATATGACGAATTGAAATCATTTTGGTCAAATCGCTCGGCGGCCGGCAAGAACCGAAGCCAATTCCCCGAGATTGATTTTGCCAAATCAACTTTGATCGCCTGCAAGATCGTGGCCCCCACCTTTTCTTACCCTGACAACATTGAGCTTAAAAAAGATTGTCCCGGCTTTGAGCTCAGGGTTGGGATGCGGCCCCCCATGGTACAAGGTTCAGCCTATACTTCTTCCAACTATTACACGGTGGTTCCTAAATTGCCCGATTCGGTCAAAGTAGAACTGGTTTCTTACCGTGCCCAATAGCCCATTATTTGCCGTTGTTTATTTTGCCCAATTGCCATCTTGCAAAAGATGGCTTTTTTGTTGGATGGATTACCAATCAATGATTTGTCGCTCACATTAAGAAAGTTTAACGGATCGCGACGGGTTTTTGGGGCATTGGTGCTAATTTAGCAATGCAAACAGCCTAAATTTGAGTTTAAAGCGATCTATGCGGTTATTGAGAAAATTGTGCTTTTTGTGGGGTTTGTCTTGCTGTCTCAGCGGCGCGGCCAATGCCCAGCAGCTACCCGATATGGACAGCGTGCCGATATTGCTCACCAATGTGGCGATCCAAGTGGAGTGTACGCAGGGCATTAATGACATGTACAACTTTCAGTTTTCCCGGGCCGAAAGCACCTTCCAATGGCTGCGGCGCCGGTATCCGACCCATCCCATGCCCTATTTTTTGATGGGTCTCAGCCAATGGTGGAAAATTGTGCCCAATATTGACAACCAGCGTTATGATGCCCTGTTTTTAAGTTACATGGATTCCACCATTACCTACGCGGAAAAACTGTTTGACAAAAACGAGGACAACGTGGAAGCATCTTTTTTTCTGGCGGCGGCCTATGGTTTTAAGGGCCGGCTGTTCTCGGAGCGCAAAAGCTGGACCAGTGCCACTTTTGCCGGCAAAAAAGCGGTGAAGTACATGGAAAAAGCGGCCGACCAAAATGAGTTAAGTCCCGAATTTCTATTTGGTGATGGCCTGTTCAATTATTATTCCATTTGGGTCCCGGAGAACTATCCCATCTTGAAGCCTGTGCTGTGGTTTTTCAAAAAGGGTGACAAACCATTGGGTATCAAACAACTGGAAAAAGTGGCCAGCGATGCCTTTTATACTAAAACCGAAGCCCAGAATTTCTTGTTGCGCATCTATGCCGACGAAGGAATGCCCGAGAAAGCCTTTGAAACTACGCGCTACCTGCACAAAACTTTTCCCGACAATGCCTATTTCCACCGGTACTACGCCCGGTCGCTCTACGGGCGGGGCGATTACGTAGAGCTGGAACAGGTTTGTCGGAAAATAATTGAAAATATTGACAGTGCCAGAGTGGGCTACGAAGAGATCAGCGGTCGCTACGCCGGCTTCTACTTGGGCCACATCTACCGCATCATTTATCGGGACAATACCCGCGCCAAGCAGTATTACCAAAAAGCAGTGGGCTATTCGGAAAAAATCAAATCGCTCGACGCGGGCTATTACCTTCATTCACTCTCGGAGTTGGCCCGGATTGCCGACAAAGAAGGCAATGTCCCCGAGGCTTGGGGTTATTATCAGAAAATCTTGGCCAATGCCGAACGCAAGCACCCAACGCACAAAGAAGCCAAGGATTACGAAAAGAAGTACAAAGAGTGGAGCAAGAAAAATAAGCGCAAAGCCTAATGGAGATAGCCAAGATTTATGACAACCATGGACGGCCGATCGATTACCTCCGATTATCAGTCACCGATCGGTGCAACCTGCGCTGTTTCTATTGCATGCCCGAAACTGGGATCCAATATTTACCCAAAAAACAACTGCTCACCTATGAGGAAATGGAGCGGCTGGTGCGGGCAATGGCCAGCTTGGGCATCCAAAAAGTAAGGATCACCGGCGGGGAACCCTTCGTGCGGCAGGGGCTAATGGATTTTTTGTGGCGGCTCCGGGACATTCCCGGAATCATCGAGATCGGGCTGACCACCAACGGGGTGCTCACGGCCCCGCTCGTGCCCGAACTGGCCCGCCTCGGCATTGGCTCGGTCAACTTGAGCCTTGATACCTTGGATCGGGAGCGCTTCCGCACCATCGCCCGGCGCGATGAACTGGATCGGGTCATGGCCACTTTGTATGCTTTGCTGGATCATGGGATTGCCGTCAAACTCAATGCGGTGGTCATGGAGGGACAAAACACCCAAGACATCGTCCCTTTGGCCGAGTTTGCCCGCCAGCACCCGGTGGATGTCCGGTTCATTGAAGAAATGCCCTTTAATGGTGAAGGGGCACATTATCCAGTTTTGAACTGGACGCACCGCAAGATTTTGCAAAATTTGCGCGATGCTTACCCGGATCTACACAAAATTCCCGATGGGCCAAACGCTACCTCGGCCAGTTACACCGTGCCCGGCTTTGCGGGGAGCATCGGCATCATTGCCGCTTTCAGCCGAACGTTCTGTGGCACTTGCAACCGGATCCGGGTAACGGCCCAAGGCACGCTAAAGACTTGTCTGTACGATGATGGCGTGCTGGATGTGAGGCAGTTGATGCGCGATGGCGCCACCGATGCCCAATTGATCAATGCCTTGGCCGATGCTTTTCGCCACCGCCCCAAGGATGGTTTTGTGGCCGAGGCCCGCCGCCGCCACGCTGCACCGGCCCACGAATCCATGTCCACCATTGGCGGATAGCGGATGCTTCCACCCGATAATTTCTGGTGGTAAATCCATTGGATAACAATAGATCAGGTATTTTTAATTAAGGCACTGGGTGTAATCTCGGCCACGTTTTTGCAGCCGGCCAGCCCCATTGTCAGCTCAAAATCGGCCAGCAAGTGGCGGACGACCTCGGTCACCCCGGCTCGGCCTGCCAGTGCCAATCCATAACAATAGGGCCGCCCAAGGCAAACCGCCGTGGCACCCAAGGCCAAGGCTTTGAACATATCGGCCCCACAGCAGTTGGCCCAACAACTGGGTGCGGATATCGCGCTCGAACACGTCGCGGAGCATCCGGGGCACTATCTGCCAGCGGGCAAAAGCCGTCCGGTTGGCGGTAATAGTGCTCTCCAGGCCGGCCCCGCCCGCAATGTAGGCAAATGCTTCTGTGCTCATCTGCGCTTGGGCCGCAGCTTCTAGGGTGGCCAAGTTGGGGGAAACCACCGGCTTGGTGCCCATAAAATCGGCCAAGTAGCGTTCTTTTTGTCGGTCAAAAGCCGAAAAGGGTGGGGGAGTGCTCATCGACGCGCGCTTGTTGATTGGGTTTTCAAGATACAAAAACTAGCGGTTTTATGGATATTTGGCAATCGGATGCGCAAATTTTCTTGCGAAAGCCAACTAAAACCAAAAAAGGTTCCGACTTCTCAAAAGCCGGAACCTTTTTGCCCAAATCCCGGTGAAAATGCCCAACCTTTACTTGCCGGCATACATACTCGCCCGCAACGCTTTGATTTTTTCGTCGGTAATGTAGTCATCGTAGGTCATTTGGCGATCAATGATGCCCTTGGGAGTGAGTTCGATCACCCGGTTGGCGACCGTTTGCACAAATTCGTGGTCATGCGAGGCAAACAGCACCGTGCCCTTGAAAATTTTCAGCCCGTTGTTGAAGGCGGTAATTGATTCCAGATCCAAGTGGTTTGTCGGTTCGTCGAGGGCCAGCAGATTGGCTTTGCTCAGGATCATGCGCGAAGTCATGCAGCGCATTTTCTCGCCCCCGGACAGCACCGAGGCTTTCTTGAGGGATTCTTCGCCCGAAAACAGCATCCGGCCCAAAAATCCACGGATGAACGATTCGTCCTTTTCTTCAGAAAACTGCCGCAGCCAATCGATCAAGTTCATGTCCTCGCCATTAAAATAGCGGTTATTGTCGTTGGGCAGATAGGCTTTCGTGATGGTAACGCCCCACTTAAATTCGCCGTCATCGGCCTTTATTTCGTCATTGATAATTTCAAAAAAGGAAGTGACTGCCAAACTTTCTTTGGCCAAAAACACGACTTTATCGCCTTTTTTTACCGTGAAGCTTACATTAGTGAACAGCACATTGCCATCATTTAGTTTGCGCAGGTTTTTTACCTCCAAGATCTGATCGCCAGCTTCGCGTTCGGGGGTGAACTGGATGCCCGGATACTTGCGGTTAGAAGGCTGAATGTCATCGACGTTCAATTTTTCCAACATTTTTTTGCGACTGGTCGCTTGCTTCGACTTGGACACGTTGGCACTGAACCGCTCGATGAAGCTCATCAATTCTTTGCGCTTCTCGTCGTTTTTCTTGTTCTGGTCGTTGCGTTGGCGGAGGGCCAATTGGCTGGATTCGTACCAAAAGGTATAATTGCCGGCGTACAATTTGATTTTGCCAAAATCCACGTCGGCTACGTGGGTGCAGACGGCGTCCAAAAAGTGGCGGTCGTGCGAGACCACGATCACAATATTGGGAAAATTGGCCAGAAAATCTTCCAGCCAGGCGATGGTTTCCACATCCAAATCGTTGGTCGGCTCGTCGAGCAGCAGGATATCGGGATTGCCGAACAAGGCTTGGGCCAGCAACACTTTTACTTTTTCGCCGCCGTTCAGTTCGTTCATCAGGTTATAGTGCTTGTCTTCTTTGATGCCCAGCGAACTGAGGATGTTGGCTGCTTCGCTCTCGGCGTTCCAGCCGTCCATCTCGGCAAACTCTGATTCGAGTTCCGAGGCCCGGACACCGTCGGCATCGCTGAAGTCGAGCTTGGCGTAGATCGCATCCTTCTCCTGCACCACTGCCCAAAGTTTTTTGTGGCCCATCAGCACAGTTTGCAGCACTTGAAAGCCATCAAACTCAAAGTGGTTTTGCTTGAGGACAGCCATCCTGGCCCCTTTGGAGACGCTCACTTGCCCGGTGGTGGACTCGATTTCGCCCGACATTATTTTTAGCAGGGTGGATTTTCCCGCGCCGTTGGCCCCGATGATCCCGTAGCAATTGCCTTCGGTAAATTTGACATTGACATCGTCGAACAGCACCCGCTTACCGTAGCGGAGGGAAAGATTGGAAACTGAAATCATTGTTTTTAAGCTAAATAGAGTTGCGTAGTCGGTTTTGCGCCACAAAGGTAAACAGAATTTGGCTGGGTGCGAAGCTTGCCCCCGATTCTTTGTGCTTTTGGGCAATGGGGATGGGCGTACCGATCAACGGCCACGGCGCAAATCGGTTCAGGTCTTGGACTTGCGCCAATTTATTTGTAGGGGCAGGGGTGCCAGGTTGAATCTTCGTGAACGCAATCCCAAACGGTAGGTGCGGCTAGTCGGCGGACTGCGGACGGCCATTCTGTCCGCGAGCGAAGCCTCTCCCAATTCTTTGGGCTTTTGGGGAAGTGACAGTATTCGATTATCTTTGACAAAGGGCGCAGTCCCTTCATTTTTAACGCTGCGCAATTCTAACCACCGTTTTTCACCTTCTGTTTTAGTTGCGGATTAATAGGGGCTGGAACGTGAGCCACCTGCTTAACAACTTCATTTATACGGCATTCGCAATGTGGCATCGCAGCAATAAATCCCTTAAATCCAACAATCATGAAACGGAATAAATTTATTGCCTCGCTTTTCACTTTAATCGCAGTACCATTTCATGGTTTTGCTCAAATCAAAACGTTGCTGACCAGAAACGATAAAGGATTTAAAGTTCCTGCGGGCGAAGGTAGAAAACATGGACACCTAAAACTAAAAGGAGTAAACGCCAATGTTATTGATGTAAAAGTATCAGGCAGTGATACCAATGGTCATTTGGCCATATTTGAACAAACCTCGCTTTCCCAGGGCAAAGGCGTACCGCTACACATTCATCCTTTTCAGGACGAAATATTTTATGTCATTGATGGTTCCTATAAGTTTCAGATTGGTAACGATCAGTATGATTTGACCATTGGTGACAGCATTTTTTTACCGCGTAAAATTGCTCATGCGTGGACACAGGTATCAGAAAAAGGGAAGATGATTGTAACAATGCAACCCGCCGGAAAGCTAGAGAATTTTTTTGTTACCATTGCAGCATTGGATCATGAACCAAGCCAGCCCGAAATAGCAAAGATTTTTTCAGACAATGACATGAAAGTGGTTGGGCCGCCTTTAAAAATTAATTAACCAAAAAACGTCACCAAAGTATCAATCCAATAGATCAGGTAAAAAAACAGCCCCACCGTTCATTCTTGGGGCTGTTTTTTTACGAGTTCGCGCGTCATTTTTGGTCGATTCCAGTAATAAATACAATCTTTGTACAACCTTAGCCACCCTTGAATCATGGCCAATCATAAACTCAGCCAAAGTCTGGGCGATTTTGTCTCCCAGCAAACCAGGCCCCAGGGCCTTTACATCCAAACCACCCACGGCTCACTCGAGGTAGTGGTCTATCGGCCGGCGGTGGTTCGTTTCCGGGCCAATCTCATGCCCAGCACCCGCGAAGATTTTTCCTACGCCGTGGTGGCCCAACCAGAAGCCAACGATTTTCAGGTAGTTGATGATCAAGATGTCCTCACCCTTACCACCGGCCTGCTCACCGTCGAGCTCAGCAAGTTTCCCCTGCGGGTGCGCTGCCTGACCCCCGACGGAGCCACGATCAACGAGGACGACCCAGCCTTTGGTACGGCCTGGATGGGCGATCAAGTGACCACTTACAAGAAACTCCAGCCGGGCGAGCGGTTCTTGGGCTTGGGCGAAAAAACCGGCAATCTCGACCGCCGGGGCGCGGCCTACGTGAACTGGAACACCGACTCTTTTGCCTATGGTCCCGATTCAGACCCACTCTACGCCTCGTTTCCCTTCTACTTGGGAGTCGTGCCCCCATACCGCACGGCGGGCGGCACGACCAAGCGGCACGGGCTGGCCTACGGCATTTTTATGGACAATTCGTACCGCTCCTATTTCAATTTTGGGGCTTCCAACGACCGCTTTGCTTCTTTTGCCGCCGAAGATGGCGAAATGGACTATTATTTCTTCCACGGATCGGTTGCCGAGATTTTGGCCGACTACACTTGGCTCACCGGCCGGATGCCCCTGCCACCGCGCTGGAGCCTGGGCTACCAGCAGTGCCGCTACAGTTACTACCCCGATAAAGAGGTGCTGAACTTGGCCCGTACTTTCCGCGAAAAACAAATCCCCGCCGATGTGATCCATTTGGACATCCACCACATGGATGCCTACAAGATTTTTAGCTGGGATCACCAACGTTTCGCCGAGCACCGCAAGCTGCTGGCCGAACTCAAGGCAATGGGCTTTGAAGTGGTGGTGATCTGCGATCCGGGCATCAAAGTGGAACCGGGCTACGCGGCCTACGAAGAGGGGTTGGCCCAAGACATTTTCGTCAAATATCCCGACGGAACCAACCACACGGCCCAAGTATGGCCGGGCTGGTGCCACTTCCCCGATTTCACCAACCCCCGCGCCCGCGCTTGGTGGGCCGGGCAATTGCAAAGCTACCTCACCGACGGCATCCGGGGTTTCTGGAATGACATGAACGAGCCGGCCTCTTGGGGCCAGCGCAACCCCGATCTGGTGGAGCACGACTTTGAAGGGCAACGGGCCAGCCACCGCCAAGCCCACAACATCTATGGCCTGCAAATGTGTCGCAGCACGTTTGAGGGGGCCAAACAAGCCTTGGCCGAAAACTCGCCACCCGGCGAACGGCCGTTTGTCCTCACGCGGGCAGCCTACAATGGCATCCAGCGTTACGCTGCCGTTTGGACGGGCGACAACACTTCCAGCGACGACCACATGCTGGCGGGGGTGCGCTTGGTGAACAGCCTCGGCCTCACGGGCGTGGCCTTTGCCGGCTACGACGTGGGCGGTTTCGTGGGCGAGCCTTCCGTGGCCCTGTTTGCCCGGTGGATCAGCTTGGGAGCCTTCGCGCCATTTTTCCGGGGGCACACCATGATCAACACCCGGGATCAAGAACCGTGGGCTTTTGGTGAAGAAGTAGAAGCCATTTCGCGCAACTACATCAGCCTGCGCTATCGCCTACTGCCCTACATTTACGCCACTTTTTATGAAGCCACCCAAAACGGACTGCCCGTGGCCCGCTCGCTGGCCATTGCCTACACGCACGATGCCAAAATTTATGATCCACAATACCAAAACGAATATCTGTTTGGGGAATATCTTTTGGTAGCCCCAGTGGTGAGCACCAAGGAACTGGCCAAAATCTACCTGCCCGATGGTATGTGGTACAACCTGTACGACAACCAAATGCAACCCGGCGAGCAGGAACTGGTGGTGGAATGCCCGCTGGAAACCCTGCCCGTATTTGTCAGGGCCGGGGCGATCGTGCCCATGCAGTCGCTGGTGCAGCACACCGGCCAAGCCACCGATGGCACACTGCACCTCCATGTCTATTACTTGGCATCCTTGCCCGGCTTTGAAAACGAGCCTTTTTACACCAAAACCTCTTTTGTGTATTATGAAGACGATGGCCGCAGCTACGCCCACGAAATGGACAATTTTTATCGCCGGGTCATTACTTACAGCGATGCCGAAGGCCAAGTGGTGCTGGGTGAAGTAGAGGGCCGCTATCCGTCACAATTCACAACCATTAAACTGATCTTGCACGGTTTCGATGAGATCGGGGAGCGGCTACTGGTCAATGGCCAAGCCGTGGCGGTGCACGAAGAGCGCCTGACCATGATCGAGTCTATTGCGAGCTTCGATCCGCTGGGGCGCGAGAACTTGACTATCCAACAAATCAACAAAGTAGCCGTTTTTGCCAATGAAAATGGCGAAATGGTTGTGAGTTGGTAAACTTAATAATTAATCCCAAGATTTCTCCACGGCAAAGCGGCAGCAAGATAAAACCCCAAACTTTGCCGTGGGGGAGCCAGCAAACGCATCGGGCGGGCTACTGGGGGCGCGATCCGCCAACGGGCCTATTCCCGGGTGGGATAATTTCCCTTTTTGAGCAAATCACTCATCTCGGCCAATAACGTGAGCTTGCCCCCGTAAGTATCCTGCAACAGCTCCGGAGTGAACACTTGGGCCGCCGGGCCACTGGCCACCAAGCGCAAGTTGAGGAAAATGATCCAATCGAAGTATGCTTGGGCCGATTGGAGATCGTGGTGCACCACCACGGCCGTTTTGCCCTGCTGTTTCATTTCGCGCAGCAAGTCAATGATGGCGGCTTCCGTGGCGGCGTCCACCCCCGCGAACGGCTCATCCATGAAATACAAGTCGGCTTTTTGGGCGAGGGCGCGGGCCAAGAACACCCGCTGTTGCTGGCCGCCCGAGAGTTGGGAAATCTGGCGGTCGCGGAAGCCTTCCATCCCCACCTTGCGCAGGCAATCCAGCGCAATGTCCCGATCCGATTGGCGGGGCCGGCGAAACAGCCCCAATTTGCCATAGCGGCCCATCAGCACCACATCAAACACGGAGGCGGGGAAGTCCCAATCCACCGACTCGCGCTGGGGCACATAGCTCACCCGGTCGCGCACGGCGGCCAGTGGCTGATCAAAAATCTTGACATAGCCGCTGCTCTGGGGCAAAAGGCCCATCAAACTTTTGACAAACGTCGACTTGCCCGCACCGTTGGGGCCCATTACCCCCACGATCGCCCCCTGTGGAATGGTGAGATCCACCCCCCAAAGCACCGGTTTGCGGTTGTAGCTCACTGTGAGGTCATGGACTTCCACGGCAGGATTGGCAATATGCTGGTTCATGGCGGCATTGAAAAATAAAGCGGGAGCAAGGTACGCATAGGTTGTCTTTATTAACTTCTTTGAATGAAAACAACTTGTTTTGCTGATGAAAAGCTACGACAAATGCAATATATCACTAGGCCCAATATAGGATTTTGCTAGATAAAAAATTACGAGCAATTCTCTTACCTAATTCAATAAAATTCGAACCGTTGGTAGGGAATTGCCAAAACGCTTAAACTTTTATGTCACTTGGCGAGATGGCAGCAACTATACTAAATCCTGCTGTTTTTGAAAATTTCATATTGTGAATAAAATTTTTTATAGAATCAGATGGGTCTATTGTTTCAAAATTCAATTTGTCAAGAGTCGGTGCAGGAATAGCTACTGACAAAATGGTTTGTTGCTCTAGATGTCCGTTGACTGGATTAACCATTTCACTTTGAACATTTACAAAAACATAATTTAAAGGAAGAAAAGAAAGAATTTCTCTCGCAACTCTAAGAACACAACTACAAACGTAATCTTGATACAATTCGTGAAATTTTCCAACTGGCATATTCTTTTTTGAGACTTTCCCGGTTGATGTTTGTGTTAAAACAAAGTTGGGAATCACAGTTATACGATTTGCAAATAATGTGACGATCAAATATTCCTTTTCAAATTTGATGCTCAGTCCGCTGCCTAATTCTTTAATATCTGAAAACGGATCCAAATATTCTAAAACTTTTTTATAAGTTTCTGGGTCAGAAGAAAGAACACCTTTTGCAAAATCTTGATACTTTGTCCATTCGTTATATTCGGTGATATAATTTAGTAAATTACTTTCATAATCTTTTTGACCTACTTCTTTCGCTGACGCCACAAAAGTTTCTAATTTTAGCAGTCTCTTGTTTGTCAAACCAAATAGTTTATCAAAGAAAGTAGGTTTATAATTTATTAGATTCAATTCAGCTTCTTTTTGATTTTTGTTAAGTAATACTGGCTCTAATGGCCCTTCTTCACTTAATATTTCGTACCAATTAATCTGTTCACTTGTCTCTTTGTGTATTGAGGATATTAACTCGACATAGTCATTGTATTCCTGAACTATTCTTTGTCCATTTTCAAATGCTTCTTCTTTGAGCATAGACTTGTATTGCTTTGCAGCATTACTGGCTAGCCTTTTCTCTACTCGTTCAATTCGTCTTGCAATAGCAATGGATGTACGTATGTTTCCGTTCCAACTCATAGTTAAGTCTTTAAAGTTTGGTAAATTGGTAATTATTTACGTCGGGGTACTGGCGCGAAATGGGAAATGGGATTCCATAAAGCTTGCCCGCCAATAAATATTACTTAAATAGTTGGCAAATTAAGACCTTTCGCCAAAATATCCAAATTCCCCAATAAATTTTTTGTTTAATAGTGATGATTGCCCTTCTGGTCGTCACGTAGATGCGGATTTTAGCAGTTTACAGTCCAGATCCTATTGCCCGATCTCACAAAATATCGCATTTTATCGGGCCAAGGCCAATACTAGCTGAGTCAAATACAGGGCGTCCCCTTCGTCCCTCACCCAAACAAAACCAGCTCAAGTGCAAGATCGGGAATTGGTACTGAAACTAGGCCGCCCGGAGCTTGGGCGCTACGTGGTGCTTGGTTTGGTTGATCTGTTGGAGTGCCTAGGTGCGCTGGGCATTGATCGTCCCATCGGTGCGCAACACCACTTTCGGCGGCCAGCCTGTTCACCTCCGCGTTACAGTTCAGCCGCTGGTGGCTGCTCGCCGGGGGGCTTCCGCTCTTGGTCACGCCTTGTCCCGCTATGGGCACTGCTCATATTGTGCTGTGGGTGGAGAGCATCCATAAATTGACCGCCTTTTTCGGTCAAACCGGCCCGCAAACGCTCCAACTGCCCCCAAACCCTACCTAGGCCGCCCGTCCGCCCCACAGGGGATGGTATTGGTCTTTTTGTGGGAAAACCCCAGCTTGTGCAACAGGGGCATCAGGCCCCCCGGCCGGTAGCCGCCCCCAGATTCTTCCATCACAAAGGCGCAGATTTCCCTGCTGGTCTGGTAAAAGTTGGTATCCAGTTCGGCCGTCAGTGGCTCTTTTTGGGCCTCGGTCAGCTTGCGCCCGTATGGCCTGTAGTGGTCGGCGGGGTAGGGCCCCAGGCCAAAAATTTCAAATTTCTCTTGATAATTGGCCATCGCCTGCTCCATTATGCCCAGGCACGCAGCGATCCCCCCGGGCCATGGCCACGGTGCAGCATTAGCACCACCGTGATCTTTATGTAATCACGCCGGTGTCCTTGTTTGCGCTTCATGTCCCGCAAACGCTGGTAGGCGGCGTCGTCCAGTTTCAAGATCCCAAATATGGTAATTTTGTGGGAACATAAAAACCCCCTCTAAATTTTTAGTGGACTTGTTCAAATCCCAAAATAGAAGATTTTTTACTTGACGTCCCCCCAATGGCAAAGTAAATAAATTCACCGAACGCACATTGGTCAATATTTTATTTTGGCAACTCAAAATTAGCAATTTTTCAATGCTTTTTCGTTCTTCATTTGGTGGACGTATTGATTGGGAAATATTTTTTTGAGAAGTGACAAAACCCAATTTACTGAGTTCATTTTAATTTCCACCGTTTTGAATTGTGTTCAATGTCGCAAAAATACCTTAATTGGCTTATTGTTGATTGAGAACCAAGCAGTTTAAAAAATTTACCAAAAAATCCTGACAAAGATATTTCCGGCTTAGTTTCCAGCAAATAAGGGTGTTTTGATTCTTGATTGGGCGGGTCACGATCATTGACCGCGCGATATGAGGCGGATCATTGCACTTGGTATTGCCTGCTGGTGGACAGTTTTGGGCCAATGGACATTGGTTGGGCAAAATTGTCTAGTTTTGGTGACCACCCAACACCCACTGCTGTGCTTGCAACCGTACTTATTTTGTTGGCGGCCATTGCCTTTATTGTGCTCGCTACCGCCAAATACAAACTCCACCCTTTTCTGGCCCTGTTGTTTGCCGCTTACGGGGTAGCTTGGGCCGCCGGCCTGCCGGCTGCTGAAATCGGCAAGGCCATTTCGACGGGTTTCGGCCACACGCTCTCCGGCATTGGGCTGGTGATTGTGGCGGGCACGCTCATTGGCACGGCACTGGAAAAATCCGGGGCTACTTTGCGCTTGGCCGCGGCTATTTTCGGTTGGCTGGGTGATCGCAGGCCTACTTGGGGCCTGGGCATTATCGGCTATCTGGTCTCGATCGCCGTGTTTTGCGATTCCGGCTTCATCATTTTGGCTTCGCTCAACCGGGCCTTGGCCGCCAAGACGGGTACGCCACTCCCGGCCTTGTCAGTCGCACTGGGCATGGGGCTGCTTTCCACCCACGCGCTGGTGCCACCCACACCCGGCCCCGTGGCCGCGGCCGACACGTTGCAGGCTAGTTTGCCTTTGGTCATTGGCCTCAACCTGCTCATTTCCCTGCCACTTGCCCTAGTGGGCATTTTATTTGCCAATTATTTAATCAAGACTATGCCGCCACCGGCCATTGGGACGACGGCCGGGGCGGATCTGGCAACTGGCGCAGCCCCAGCCACGCTGCCCAGTTTGGGTGTTGCTTTGGCGCCCATTGTGGTGCCCATTGTGCTCATGTCGCTGGGCACTGTCGGCAATTTGGTGCTCCCCGCCGACCAGTGGCCTTGGCTCAGGGACTGGCTGGCTTTTTTGGGGATGCCCGTCAATGCACTGGTGGTCGGGATGCTCTGTTGCGGTTTCCTTTTGCCCCGGGGCAACCGCGCCGCCCTCAGTCAATGGGTGGGCAAGGGCTTGATCGACGCCGCCCCGGTCATGATCATTACGGCCACGGGTGGGGCATTGGGGGCCACCATCAAGCTTTTGCCGCTGCAAACCCACTTGGCCACGGCCATTTCGGGCTTGGGCGATGGTGGCCAATGGCTGGGCGCGTTGTTGGCCTTCGGGGTAGCGGCCCTGCTCAAAACCGCCCAAGGTTCTTCCACGGTGGCCATTGTCACCACGTCGGCCATTATGGCCCCACTCCTGCCCGCGCTCGGGTTGGACAGCGAACTGGGCCGGGCCTTACTGGTGGCAGTCATTGGTTCGGGGGCACTCACGGTATCGCACGCGAACGACAGCTTTTTTTGGGTGGTGGCCCAGTTTGGCCAAATGGATGCCCAGACTGCCTACCGAACCCATACCTTGGGCACATTGTTGATCGGCCTGACCGGACTGGTGGTAAGCTTGAGCCTAGTGTTGCTGCTATTGTAAATCCCGGCTGTCAACTGCGGACCCGGACAAGCCACTTGCCCCCGTTTGGGCAACGGCCCGCTGGTGGCTGCGGCCAACTGGCCAGTACAGATTGGGCTGGCCGCTGGTCGTTTTTTTGCGAACAACCGGCCAGTGGATACAAATCTAAATTAACTTAGCGGCGTTTTTGGCTGAGTGCCGTGAGCAACGCGCGGTCTTGGCCAATGGGCCAACGGTAACCCCGCGGGGCGGCCCGGCACAAATGCGCAAAGAATTGGAAGCTGTTTTTACCAACCCATTTATCCATCCAGATGAAGGCATATATATTTCCCGGCCAAGGCTCACAGTTTAGCGGAATGGGCCAAGCGCTCTATCAAACCTCGGCCCAAGCCAAAGACCTGTTTGAACTGGCCAACGAGTTGTTGGGTTTTCGAATCACTGACGTGATGTTCGGCGGAACCGAAGAGGAACTAAAACAAACCGATGTGACCCAGCCCGCCATTTTTTTGCATTCGGTGGTGCTGGCCGCCATTACGCCCGGTTTTTCCCCGCAAATGGTGGCGGGACACTCGCTCGGCGAATTTTCCGCGCTCGTGGCGGCGGGGGTGCTCTCCTTTGAAGACGGGCTACGGCTGGTGGCCGCCCGGGCCCGGGCCATGCAGCGGGCCTGTGAGTTGAATCCCTCCACTATGGCCGCCGTCCTGAACTTGGCCGATGACGTGGTGGAGCAGATTTGCGCCGAGGTGAGTGCTGGGGGCGAGGTGGTGGTGGCCGCCAATTACAACTGCCCCGGCCAATTGGTCATTTCAGGATCCTTCCGGGGCGTGGAACTGGCGGGAGAAAAGCTAAAAGCCGCCGGGGCCAAGCGGGTATTGCCCTTGCCCGTGGGCGGTGCGTTCCACTCACCTTTGATGCAGCCCGCCCGCGAAGAACTGGCGGCCGCCATTGAGGGCACCGTTTTTAAGAATGCGCAAGGATGTCCCGTTTATCAAAATGTGGATGCCAAGCCCCACGAATCGGCCGCGCAGATCAAAGCCAATTTGGTGGCCCAACTGACCTCTCCAGTGCGCTGGGCCCAATCGGTGGAACGGATGCTGGCCGATGGGGCCACGGCATTTATCGAGTGTGGGCCAGGAAAAGTATTGCAGGGGTTGGTCAAAAAGATCAACAAGGATGCCTTTACCGAATCCATCTAACATGGCCTTTTCCCTTAAACCGTGGTTGTCGGCCTTCCGCCTGCGCACGTTACCACTGGCATTGGCCAGTATTTTCTTGGGCAGCTTTTTGGCAGCGGCCCGCGCTGGTTTTCGCTGGGAGGTGTTGGCCTTGGCCGCACTTACCACGGTTTTGTTGCAGGTGTTGTCCAATTTGGCCAACGACTACGGCGACTCCATCCACGGGGCCGATCTGGTGAAAGAACGCACCGGGCCGGCGCGGGCAGTCCAATCGGGGCAAATCTCCAAGGCAACCATGCTTCGGGCGATGGCGGTGTTTGCCAGCTTGGCCTTAGTGGCCGGGCTAAGCTTACTTTGGGTAGCCACCACCCATTCCCTGCCCCTGTTTTTTACCTTTTTGGGGTTGGGCCTGCTGGCCATCTTGGCCGCCGTCACATACACTGCCGGGGCCCAGCCCTACGGGTATGCCGGGCTGGGCGATGTGTCGGTATTGGTCTTTTTTGGATGGCTGGGCGTGCTGGGCACTTACTTCCTGCACGTGGGGCAGCTCGATGGGTGGCTATTGTTACCGGCCACCAGCTGCGGCCTGTTTGCGGTGGGAGTGCTGAACATCAACAACATCCGCGACCTTGATTCGGATCGGGTGGCGGGCAAGCGCTCCGTGCCCGTGCGCATCGGGCGCGACCGGGCAGTGGCGTATCATTGGACGCTGCTCTTGGGCGGCATTGGCTGTGCAGTGGCCTACGTGGCGGTGCACTATTCCTCGCCTTGGCAGGGCCTTTTCTTGCTCAGCGTACCGTTGTTGATCCACAATGGCCGGTCGGTGGACCGCCTCCGGCAATCGCCCGCGATTGATGGCTACTTGAAACAAATGGCCTTGGCCACGCTGGTGTTCGTCATCACCTTCGGCCTGGGGCAATTGCTGGGGCGATAGCCCGGCCCCGTTTATGTTGGCGGGGCCAACCGGCGGTCAATCTCGGCTTTGATCTGTTTGAAGAGCAAGAGCGGGTGCAGCGTGCGCCAATTGCCCACATCCAAGTTGCCACCGTAGTTGACATAACTGTCAATGTTGTACTTTTTCCATTCGGCCAGCACAAAATCGCGAAAGTTGACGGCCACGATCCACCCCCCCTCATCGTCCACATCCTCGAACCATTCTTCATAGTAGCAATCATCGGAGCCATGAAAGTTGAAAACGTTTTCGCCGATCAGGACATAATAGATGATGCCAGCGCGGTTCAAAAAATCTACTACATTGCGTTTGAGGTAGCTCACGTCATTGTGGAGGGTGTCGTTCCATTCGCCCATGAACTCAATGATGGCCACTTTGCGGGCATAATCGGCATAGAGCAGTTTGAGGTAGAGGGTCTCCGAGCCGATCTCCTCCCAAGAAGGGTGGATAAAATAGCCGTACACATCGTTGCGAAACTCCATCGGGTCATGCTCCCGACCAAAAAACGGGGCTCGTTCGTCGCTGTCAGCGGTGTAAATACCCTCCCAACGATAAAATGGTTCAATATCGTGCATTGATGCACTGGTTAGTGGATAACAAAAGTACCAATAAAACCGACTCGGCTTTGCAATTGCAAGGAAAATAATGGGTTTTTAGGTACCAATAAAAAACCTGTGAGCCAGCGCTCACAGGTTTGGGCAATGAAGGTTTTCAGTACAGCGTACGGGAATCGAACCCGTGTTACGTCCGTGAAAGGGACGTGTCCTAACCCCTAGACGAACGCTGCTCGTTTTTTGGGTGTGCAAAATTACAATAACGAAATAAACCACCAAACCTTTTCCCCATAATTTTTTAAATTTTCTCTTAAAACCGGCTTTTTTTCCCAAAAACACGGGCGGTTTGCCCGGTTTAAGCCCTGATTTGGGGAGTTAGCTGGGCTGGGCACGCTGGAAGGGTGACCATTTTTGCCATCCGGTTGCCTATCTTTGTCGCTGAATCACACGGCCGATCCATTGAAAAAAGGCTGGCCTTCCAGTTTTAATTGCATGGCAGACATCATTGAATTTTTAAAGATAGTCACCAATCCCGAGTCCATCATTTTGTATGGGGGGGTGGTACTGATATTTATTGTTGTATTTGCCGAGAATGGGGTGTTTTTCGCTCTTTTCGTGCCCGGCGAATCGTTGGTTTTCCTTTCCGGGGTGTTTTGCAAAATGGGCTTGTTGGCCTACTCGCTGCCCGTGGTGATGGGTGTGTGCTACCTAGCCGCTTTTTTGGGCTACCAGTTCGGCTATTGGTTTGGGAGCCAAAGCGGCTACCTACTGTTCCACCGCCGCGACACTTGGTTTTTCAAACGGCACCACTTGGCCTTGGCCCGGCTGTATCACCGCAAATATGGCTGGAAAATTATCATTTTGGGCCGTTTTATCCCCGTGGTGCGCACATTTACCCCGATTTTGGCGGGAGCCATCGCGTTGGACCCCAAGCGTTTTGCCAGCCTCAACCTATTAAGCTCGGCTTTGTTTGTGTGCCCATTTATATTATTGGGTTATTTTGCCGGCGGGGTCGTCCCAAATCCAAGCCAATATGTGCCTTATGTATTCATCGGTTTGGGCATGGTTATTTTAGTGCCAATGCTCAGGCCCCTGTACCACAAAATTTTTCCCAAGCGGGCCTAAATTCCTTCTTTCCCCCTTTTTTGCATTAAATTGCTATCAAATAGGCCCGCCATATCGGCCCTCCTCTGTTCTGATCAGCGAATGAAATTCAACCAAACGTCTTCTCCCATGCAACTGCACAAGCCCTGGTGGGCACTTTTGGGAATACTCATCTTCAGTTTGCTCTGCTTAGTGCAGACCGCCCGAGCTACCCACATCCGTGCCGGCGATATCACGGCCCGCCGGCTGCCAGGCACTAGCTTGTCCTACGAATTTACCATTGTCATATATACCGACGATGCAGGGATAACCCCTGACGAATCCGTGGAAATTTTCTTTGGGGATGGGTCACCTTCACGCATGGTGCCCCGGGTTTCGCAACGGGGCGTGGGCAATTCAACTACCGAAAATATTTACCGCATCACCTATACTTTTGCTGGCCCGGGTGAGTTTCCGGTGGGGGTGGTGATTGTCAATCGCAACCTTAATGTGCTCAATATTCCGAACTCGGTCAACACTCCTTTTGCCATCCAGTCCACTTTTCTGATTTCGCCCTTTTTAGGGCTGAACTCGGCCCCCATTTTGACCAATCCGCCCGTTGATTTCTTGGCTTGTGTGGGCCGCAAATTTAAGCACAACCCCGGGGCCTTTGATCCCGAGGGCGACAGCTTATCTTACCGTTTTGTGGTGTCCCGCCGGGGATTGCGCCGCAATATTGAGCCTTATTATGAAGTCAACCGCATACCGTCCATCGATGCCCAGACCGAAGATCGGCGCGGGCCGGCCACTTTGACCCTCAACCCGATCACGGGTGATCTGGTGTGGGATGCCCCCGCCCAGCCCGGGCAGTACAATGTGGCCTTTATTGTGGATGAGTGGCGCAATGGGATTCTCATTGGGTCGGTCAACCGCGACATGCAAATACTGGTGAACGATTGCCCTATCAACCGCAACCCACCCCAGATTACCTCGCGGGCACTTGATACTTGCGTAGTGGCCGGGGCCGAACTGCGCAGCGTGGTGACGGCCACCGATGCCGACCGCAACCGGATACAAATCACCGGGTTTGGCGCTCCCTTCCAGCTCGTTGCACCCAGCAACCGCGCCCAATTGGATACCGTGGGCCAAAATTTTGCCCCCGGCCAAGCCAGGGCCACTTTCTCGTGGCCAACTACTTGCAACGATGTCCGACAGCAAATTTACACTGCCACTTTCCGGGCGCGGGATGCGATCAACAATCCGTTGGCCGACTTCCTGACGTGGCGGATCCGGGTCATTGGGCCGCCACCAGAGGGGCTGGCCGCCGTCCTGAACAACCAAACCCGAGCCGCCACCGTCAATTGGCAAGGGTACCTGTGTGCCATTGGTGCGCGGGCACCGCGTGGCGCCGATTCCATGACCGTTTACCGACGGCAAGGTTCATCGGCTTGGCAGCCGGGCCGCTGCGAAACCGGCATCCCAGCCTCGGCGGGCTACTCGGTCGTGGGCCGCGTGCCCATTGGCCAAACCAATTTTCTGGACAACAACAACAACGCTGGCCTCCAGCCCGGAGTTACCTATTGTTATCGGCTGGTGGCCAACTATGCCGATGGGAGCTTGAGCGTGGCCTCGCGTGAGTTTTGCATTACCTCCCGATCCAATGCGCCCCTGATCATCAATGTGAGCGTAGTGGGAACTGCCCCCCAAAACGGGCAAATGTTTGTTCGCTGGGTCAAACCTATTGGACTGGTTGTCAATGACTTCCCCAGACCGTGGACGTATCAAGTGAGCCGGGCCACTGGTTTCAGCGGTACAGCCGGCTTAGTGCGCCTGCCCCAAGTATTTGCCGAAAATGACACTTCGTTCACTGATCAACAACTGAACACCACCGGACTGGTCTACAATTACCGGATCTATTTCTTTTCCCAAGGCCGGCTGGTGGACAGTTCGGCGGTGGCCTCTTCGGTTCGGCTCACGGCCACCCCGGGGATCCGCACGGTCAACTTGGCTTGGCAAGCCCAAACTCCGTGGGACAACAATTCCGCCCGCTTCCGGCGGCACTTGATCTACCGCGAACGGGTCACGCAACGCGGCACTTTTGACCTCATCGACAGCGTGGATGTTACCGTGAACGGCTCCCGCTATGTGGATCGGGGCACTTTTCAGAACCAGCCACTGCAAGAACGGGTGCAGTACTGCTACTACGTGACGACCAGGGGCACATACAGCAACGCCAACATCCGCGAACCGTTGTTGAACGATTCGCAGCGGGCCTGTGCCACCAGTCGCGATGTGACCCCGCCCTGCCAAGTGGCCGATCTGCGCCTGGAACGGCTGGACTGCGCCCGATTACTGGCCGACAACAGCAATTGCAATGACAACACCTACCGTGTCAACCTAAATTGGCAACCAAACTTTGGGGCCAATTGCGATCGCGATGTGGTGGCCTACAACCTGTACTTTGCTGAGTACGAGGGCGATACGCTGACCCTGCTGGCGCGGGGGCTGACCACCCCCAGCTTTGTCCACCAGCGCACTAACTCCGTGGCTGGCTGTTACGCCGTGACCGCCTTGGACAGTGAAGGCAATGAAAGCCCGCGCAGTGCCCCCATTTGCAACGACAACTGCCCGCAATATGTGCTCCCCAACGTGATCACGCCCAATGGCGATGGCCGAAACGATCTCTTCCGCCCGATCGGTTGTCCGCGCTTCGTGCGCAGCGTGCTGTTCCGGGTGCGCAACCGCTGGGGCCAACTGGTGTATGAAAGCACCGACGACGTACTGCTCAACTGGCGCGGGGTCCGCAACGACGGCTCGGAACTGCCCGCCGGAACGTACTATTATGAGGCCATTGTGACGTTCAACCGCCTGAGTCGAACCGACGAAACCCGCACCATTACCGGCTGGGTGCAGATCATCCGACAAAACTAACTAGCCGGTTTTCTTGCAAACAAACGGCCCCAACTTGTTGAAATTGGGGCCGTTGTTGATTTAAAGAGGCGATCAATGCCACTCGCGCTTGGCATTGATCGCCTCTTTTTTGCGGAAAGCAGCCTCGAGGTCAAGTTCAAAATAATTGGCCAGATCCAGCAAATAGCCAAACACATCGGCAAATTCTTCTTCCAAATCAACGACCTTGTGCGCTTTGGCTGGCTCATCGTACAGTTTCACATGCTTGCGGATGGCTTTGGCGAGTTCGCCAACTTCCTCGCTGAAGAGCAGGAAAAGCTCCAAGTGGTTGTTCTGATCCCAGCCGCGCTCTTGGCAAACGGCGGTCATGTAAGCCTGAAAATCGGGCAAAGTAGGTTTTTCGGGGAGAGTGGCCATAATTAAAGGTTAGATACAAAAAATGGTATCCCCAATTTGGGCAAAAAAAACGAAATAACCTCGCAGGCGATCAGGCATTATGGGAATTAAAGCACGGCTTGTAATGTATTTAGCCAATAGTATGCCCTTCGGTGGCGGTGAACGGAGCTTTCTGTACCGAGGATTGAGGACAACCTCAACAAGCCCAGCAATGCCAAAGAGGAACAGGGCCGTGGCATCTCCGCCACCACCTGCAAAGGCTACAACTACGATTTTGGGACACCCACCCAATCGTTGCGCAAGCTGGGGGACATTGGGGGCATTTTACCATCATTCAAGCCCGGCTAAGCCTGACCGATAACCAAAAGCCCGACAATCAGAATGGGCCGGGCCGGGCGGGTCACTACCTTGGCCCTGACCGATAACCAAAAGCCCGACGATCGGACCAAGGCCAAGACCGGCTGAGCACGGGGGCCGATTACTGGCTCAACTTGGCCGCCCAGTGGGACAATTTCCGCCCCAATGGCGACGTGGTAGCTGCCGATTTAGGTAGGTCAAAAACAAATGGCGGGCCTTTAATATGGGCACCTTGTCCTAAGCCAAGCTCCGGGCCAACCCGCCCCCAATGGAATAAGTGCGGCGCGGCTTTCATCCATCTATTGGCCAAATTCTAGGCGATTAGTCCCCGAACCTCGAGTTTCGGGGACTTTTTATATTGGAATTGCCATAAAAAATCTACCTTTGGCTTGTTCCGATCTAGACCAAGTACTATGGACAACAAAACCTATTGGCTGGCTTTTTTCTCATTTTTTCTGCCCAGCCTTACCTTTGCCCAAAGCGCGGTGTTAAAACCCAATTTTGCGGTACAATTGGGCGTTTTCAAAGTGCCCGACGAGCGCAAGTTTCAGCTCTTTGCCGACTTGGGCAACATCCTGACCGATTCAGTGGCGGGCGGGTTGGTCCGGCTGCGGCTGGGCGATTACACCGACCGGGCCAAAGCCGACAGTGTGCTGAGCGTGCTTCGCGGGCGCGGGCTCAAATCGGTGTTCATCATCATAGCCCCAGATTCCTCCCCGGCCAAGGGGTTCCTCACGGCCAGTGCCCAGCAGCCCACTGCCTATGTAGTGCAACTGGGCGCTTATGCTGACCGCTCATCAATGCCCAGCAATTTGGACAAGGTCAAAACATTGGGAAATTTACAGGAACTGGAAGAAAATGATCTGCGCAAGTTGCAACTGGGCACCTACGACTCACGCAAGCAAGCTATGGCCCAGGCCAACAGCGCCAAACAGCTCGGTTTCAAAAACGCTTTCGTGAGTGTGGCCGCGCCTACCACTCTCAAGAGGGAAACGCTGGTGCGCGGAGCCACCGGTAAATCATTTGAGATCACCAACACTTACAAACGGATGGAGGGGCTGCTCAACAACAAGCTGCCAGTGGTGGTGCAAATGTATTTCAACGGAGCCTCCCTCTTGGGTTTCTACAGTGATCCTGAAACTGGTGAGTCCAAAAAATTTGTCTATTATGGCTATCAAACCAACGATGCGCGCTTGGCCAAAGTAACCAAAGACGGTTCACAAATCTCAGGGAGTGCCTTCGAACCGAAAGGGGCAATCGCCGGGCAGCAATTGCGCATCACCGCCAAGGATCAAGCGAACGGTAAAGAATTGAAATTCAACTTGAAAGAGGTCTATTCCCCCCAAAGTGTACAAATCGTGATTAAAAGTCTGTACCGCAAAAAAGTCCAGCCGGCCAAGGAAGGCGAGATCGGGGCCGACCTGTATTTGGAGTACCCCATCATCACTAGATCGGGTAATGCCAGCCTTGCTCCCCGGCTCAACCCCAAGTTTGTGCTTCTAAAAGGCGTGACCAACCCCAGTACGCTGAATGGCCAAGCCGATATCCAATTGGCCGATGGTCTCAAAAAAGTAACCTTGCTGTACCCGCAGTACCGCTGGCTTTCTGAAACACTGGAAACCAAAGTACTGGAAAATGACAAAGATTTGCTCAGTGTCCGGTTTGTGGAGGAGTGTGTGATCGCTGAGCCCAAAAGCAAAGTCTCCCATAAATCTTTCATCATTTCCACCGGGCAGGAGCTAAAACTGGGGGAACTGTTGCTTTCGGGCCACGACAAGGTACTGCGGGCCTCCTTGCGTCAGAAAATTGGCAAAAAATACGCTGGGTCCCGCCCCACCCTGACCGACGTGAACACCAGCATTGAGGAAATGATCCAAAATTATTATTTCACCACTAAAGGGATCGTGTTTTATCGCCAGTATCATGCCAACAGTGCCATTCAAGAGCCGATCGAGCTTACGGTGGACTACAAAGAAATTCGCAGTTTGATCAAACCAGCCAGTTTGTTAAGTCGTTTTTAATCGCCATTTATTGGCCCAAAATTATGATCAAAGTAATGCTGGTGGACGATCACCAAATTATCCGCGATGGAATCAAGCAGCTTTTGGCTGATGAGGGCGAAATCAGGATTGTGGCCGAAGCCCCCTCCGTCAAGGACGCCCTCCGGATCTTGGACGTGATGTCGGTCGATGTGGTCATCACCGATCTGTCCATGCCCAATGCCAGTGGCTTCGACCTCATCCAAGCCATTGGAAAGCTGGGCAAAGATATTAAAGTGCTGGTGCTGAGCATGCACTTGGAAGAACCCTATATCAAGAAAGCAATTGAAAACGGGGTGAACGGCTATATCCCCAAAGACATTTCCAAGTATGAATTGGTGCAAGCCGTGCATTCGGTGTATCACGGAGAAATGTATTTTAATCAAGAAGTGACCAAAATCATGATGGGCAACATGGTTAAAAAAGCCCGCCGCAATGAAGATACCAATGGCTCGCCCCAGGCCAAACTCACCCAGCGGGAGCGCGAAATCCTCAAACTGATTGTAGATGGGTTGAGCAGCCCCGAAATTGCCGACAAACTCTTTATCAGCCACCGGACGGTAGAAAACCACCGGGCCAATATCATGGACAAATTGAAGGTGCGCAACGCCATCGAATTGGTTCGCAAAGTGTTGGACAGTGAATTTTGGGAAAGGGCATAGGCGGCAATGCGATATCCATCGGTCATGACTAAACTGTATTGGTTTGCCGTGCTGGCCTTGCTGGCGGGTTGTTCGCCCAAGGGCAACAGTTCCCAAGGGCCAATTAGTGGCACGCCGGCCCCCACGCCCGATCTGCCCACCACCACTCGCCAGTTTGAGGAAAGCCGGCAGTCGGTACTGGCCCAACTGGACACGCTGGAAGAAAGCACTGAAACCGTGTTACAAGACAATGACACCACGCCCGTTGATAGGCAAGCAAACGGCTTGCCCGATGCTGTGGAAGAATGGAACCTCCGGTGGGGGGCATTGGTCAACGAATTTGGCAACATGGAAAGTACATTTCAGTTGATTGGGCCTTCCCGCGACCAGCACTTTGCCGAAATGAACCAACTGGCCGCTGAGATAAGTGACCGCCAGATCCGCCGCAGTGAGCTAAAGCGCAACAGCCGGGCCTATGCTGCGTTCAACCGCGAATACCGGATTTTTTACCGTACCTTGGGTCAAGCGCGCTCCCGCGTGCGCCAAGGTCGCGACTTGTACCTAGTACTCAATGTGACCGTGAAACGCCGCCAGTTCCGCACCGAGGAGATGGTCAAAGTAATAGATTACGCCAAGCGCACCCGCACTCTGGCGCACGAGATGGATTCACTGCTCCGGCAGGGCCGCAACTTGGCCCGAGAGCTTGACCAATAATTAAATAGCCGATCAAAAAACACCCGCCGATAACCTATCAACGGGTGTTTCAGAACCTATTTAAACAACTTGGAACGCTTGCACACGAGTGCAGGCTCCCACTACCAAAATTGAGAGATTTTTTTGGTATTCACAAATCAAGTTTCCTTTGCTGGCAAAGCCTGTTCCATTCTGCTTTTCGGGGTGAACCCCCATTGCCAGTTTGCCGCTTTACACTATTCGGGTGCAGGTTGTTAATTTGGCAGGCTTATTGTCTGGTAATAAATGGGGCACATCCGCTTTTTTCACCATTTTGGCCCCGAGCAAATCTTATGTCCAGTAGCGCACTAAAGAATTTGTGGCTCATTACGATGTTAGCTACAAGCCAGTCGGCCTGCCTTGCCCAAACTTGGAAGCCTGCCTATGAAGGTGGAGTATCGGCCATTAAGAGGAAAGATTACAAAAATGCGGTTCAGTCACTTGAACAGGCGGTTCCATTGGCTGAGCAGGAGTTTGACAATACCCATCCCAACTATGTGAACACGTTGCTCAAGTTGGGCGAGGCCTACTTGGCCATCGGCGATCAGGGCAAAGGCCGGACCCCTTACCTGACCGTGGTGACCATCAAAAAAGAGAAACGCGACGACCGGAACAAGGAGTACGCCGATTTGCTCAATGTGATTGCCCAGTCATACCAAAACAGCCGCGATTATCCCAAATCGGACAGCTATTATACTCAATGCCTCAATGCGCGGCGATCCATCCAGGGCGAAAAGCACCCGGACTATTGGCTTACCCTCCTCGAGCACGCCCGGTTGCACCGCATGGTCGGCAAATATGACAAAGCCGAGATTGTTTACGCCCAATGTCAAAAATTGACCAAGGAAGCTTGGGGAGACAAAACCGCCCTTTACCGCGAAATGTTGGCCGAAATGGGCGAAGCCTACTTTAAATTAAAGCAGTTTGACAAATCAGTCGAGTTTTATACCGCCCACTTGGCCGCAATGAAGGCCCAGAAACAGCCTCCTGCCACCTTTTATCAACATCACCAAGACCTGGCCATTACCCTGCAAAACTTGAAAAAGCACCCCGAGGCCGTCAAGCACTACCAAGAATATTTGATCCAACTGAAAGCCGCCAAGGGGGAAAAAGATCCACTCTACTTCACCGAGCTTGACCGTCTGGTGCAGGAGATGAACAAGATGGGGGAAACCGTTCCTGCCATTGACCTGATCAAACAAAAATCGGAACTGCAAAAACAACTGAAGGGTGAGAATAGCTATGAATATGCCCTGGCCCTCAATGAGCAATCGGAAAGCTTGCGCAAACTACAGCAGTATGAAGCCGCCCAAGTTCCCCTACAAAATGCGCTCGCTATTTTGGCCGCTCTAGCCAAGAACAAGGCCCAAGAAGCCATTTATGCCGATATGATGGGCAAGTCGGCCAGCCTCCTAATGGCCATGGGCAAAAAAACCGAGGCCGAGACTGCTTATCACAACACAACCGACTATGTGAAGGGCAAATTGGGCGATGCCCATCCCTACTACAGCCGAGGACTGGACTCGCTGGCCTTTTTCTACTTAAGTGAAGATAAACTTACATGGGCCGATTCCCTGTTCAAAACGACCTTGGAACTCCGCAAAAAAGCCCCCGGGGAGAAACATCCCGATTATGCGGCATCGCAAACCAATTATGCCCAAGTATTGATCAAAAAAGGCAAATTAAGCGAGGCCGAAACACTGCTGAAACAGGCAAACAAGAGCCTGCTCATCTATTTTGGGGGGGGGAGTGCCGAATACGCCCACAGTGTCTATCAACTGGCCGCCCTCTACCAAACTGCCAAAAACTACCCCGAGGCCATGAAAAACTACCGGGCAGCGCTGGAATTGCAAAAGCGGAGCTTGGGTGAGGGCCACCCCCAAACCGTCCTAACATTGCAGGGTATCGCAACTTTGACCGAAGAAATGAACAAAAAATAACATCCACCAACAATGGCCCAATTTGCTACTGCTTGATTTTTGCAAAAAAGGTTTTGTGTAGTTGCAATTGCCCAACGCAGATTTATTCCCGCTGTCCCTTACTTTTTTCTGTAGATCTATGAGAACTCTATTCACCAAACCAAGCCTGATTGCCCTTGTTGCCTGCCTGATCGCCGCCAATGCGCACGCGCAAGAGGAAGCCAAAATCCAGAACATTAGGATCCTGCTCAACAACGGGAACAAATACACCCAATTGTATTCGGTCAACCTAAAGATTGAAGCGATTGGAGCCAGACACATGATGATCAATACCACGGGCGATTTTGCGGGCGAAACTTGGAAAGAATACCAACCATTCGCCGGAAGAGTCGATTTCAAAGATGAAGAAGGCGAAAAAATAGTCTATGTAAAATTAAAAGACAAGTACAGCAACGAGACCAAAGTGCTCTCCTCATCCATTATTTATGACCGCACCCCTCCGGCCAGCGGAACGGTGGAAATCAATGCCGAGGGCGGATTTGTGGACAACCCCGAACGCCACGTTACCCTTGAACTGGCGGCGGTAAACGCCAAGTACATGTTGATCAGCAACAACTCGGCTTTCCGCGAAGCCCGGTGGCAAGTGTACAAGCCGTCATTGCCCAACTGGAAGCTGGAAGGTGGCCCCGAAGGACTGAAAAAAGTATTTGTCAAGTTCCGCGATGGGGCCAGCAACGAGGGAGAAGTGGTATCGGATGAGATTGTGGTGGATTCGGAACCGCCGATTGATCCCAAAATTGCGATCAATGGCAACCTCAAAGTGACCACCGACTTGCATGGCAAGGTCAAACTCACCCTTTTTGTGCGGGGTGGCCAAGATTTGAAAGTGAGCGAAACCCCCAGCTTTGAAGGCGCAGAATGGCTGCACTACCAATCGGCCATGGACTGGATCCTTACCCCTATCCAAGGAGAAAAAACGATCTATGTCAAATACAGGGATCAAGCCCAGAATGAAAGCGAAGTGGCCTTGGCCAAAATTCTTTTTGACAACTTGCCCCCCCAAAACTGTAAAGTAGTGGTGGATCGCGGGGCTAAATATGCCGAAGACCCGGATCGGTTTGTCGAGCTCCGCCTAGAAGCCAACGGTGCTACTTTCATGATGATCAGCAACACCCTTGATTTTGCCAGTGCCCGCTGGGAAGCTTTCCGCGAAGTGGTGTCCAAATGGCGTTTGGTGGGCGAAAATGGCGAAAAAACCGTCTATATCCGCTTCAAGGACGAGCACGGCAACGAAACCGGCGTGTACAAAGCCGTAATTATTTTGGCCATTTAGAGCACTGGTGGGCCGTCCCCGTCCCCTGCCGATCCTATTTGGGTCGGTTTTTTTATGCGCCCATTTGCGGCGGCTTGCGCTCATATACGAGGAAAGAACAGGCAAACCGATTTTTTGTATCGGCCAAATGGTGTATTTGGTGGGCAAATAACCAATCTGCCGGGTTTAGTTCGGGAAAAAAGGCATCGCCCGCAAACATGCCCGCCACCAAGGTTAGGTGGATCCGCTGGGCCAATGGAAGGGCCTGTTGGAAAATTTCACCGCCCCCGATCACAAACACCTCTGGATCGGCGGCGCAGTGGGCCAGGGCCTCGGTCAAGCTGCCCACTCGGGCAAAACCCGGCTCTAGCGGCAACTCCATTTGCCGGGTGATCACAAAATTGCCCGTCGGCGACCCCAACCGATCGGGGGTGTCGTAGCTCTTGCGGCCCATGATCATCCGGCGGCCCGAAGTTACTAGGGCAAAATTGGCCAAGTCGGCGGGCAGGTGGCCCCACGGCAAGCGGCCCCCAGCCCCAATGACCCGGTTCTGGCCCATGGCGGCTATCAATGAAATCTGTGTCATTTATCGGCTAAATGTACTGTGGTTATTTATCTTTTTTGGTTTGCTAGTCCCCCAATGTCGAGCTGCGTTGGTTGGGGCCATTTTACCCAATCCTGAGTGCAGCCCCTACTTTCGGCAACAATGCACAATACTGGTGGGGCTGGCGCAATGATCACCCAATATCGGCGGGCCTACCCATCCAGCCAAACCTTGAAAGCGGGCACGCGGTCACGGCTTACATATACCTCTTCTTCGGTGAGGGGCTTGAGATGGACCCGGTAGCGACTGTTGTGCACGATTTTCACATCTTTTACCGCCGTGATTTGGGCCATGATTTTACGGTTGAGCCGATAAAAAAGCGTCGGATCGAGTAGATCCTCCAGTTCTTCCACTGTGTGATCCACCACAAACCGCTTGGCATCGTTGCAAACCAAATAAACCGTTTTGCCCTCCGCATAAAAATAGGCAATGTCAGCCAAGATTTTGTACTGTAGGTGATCGCCAAATTTGACCAAAAAGCGGGATTTATAATTTTTCGGTTGGTTCAGCAATGCATCCGTCAGTTGGCGAATCTGTTGGGGGTGCCAGTACGCAAACTGTTGGTTGAGGGCCTGCAATTTGTGCATGGCTTGCACCAGGCCAGCGTAGGCTATCGGTTTAAGTAAATAGGCAATGCTGTGGACCTCAAATGCTTGGATGGCATACTTGTCATAAGCGGTGGTGAAAATGACCGGGCTGGGCACTTGCACATGCTTGAAAATATTGAAACACAAGCCATCGGCCAAATGGATGTCCATCAGGAGCAGATCTGGCGCGCCATTTTGCAACAACCAGCGCACGGTATCCTCTACCGAATCTGTGGTACCCACTATTTGACAGCTCGGATCATAGCGCGTCAACATTTCGGTCAGCCGATCGGCGGCCAACCGTTCATCTTCTACAATTAAGGTTTTCATGTGCTGGTCAATTGAACAATTGGCAGTTTCACGGTAAAAGATCCGGATTCTACCAATTTGACAATATTTTGTTTGGTGATGTACTGATAACGTCGCGCAATGTTTTCTAGTCCAATTTGGGTCGAATTTTCTTTTTCGAGCTTGGGTTGGAGGTTGTTTCGCACACTGAGATAGCCAGCCGGATCTATGCTCACTTTCACAATCAGTGGGCGGGCCTGCGAGCTGACGTTGTGCTTGATCGCGTTTTCCACCAACATTTGCAGGGCCAAAGGCAATATGTAATACTCTTCGTATGGTGGTGGCACATCTACTTCCACGCGCAGTCCTGCCCCAAAACGCTTCTCAAGCAAAAAGGTATAAGAACGCATGAAGGCCAATTCACTGCGCAGATCCACCAATTCTTTTTCAAAATTTTGCAGCACATAACGATAAACAGTGGCCAGTTCCTCGATAAATTCATTGGCCACCGCCTGATCTTTGTACACCAGCGCGGCCAATACATTGAGGCTGTTGAACAAAAAATGGGGGTTCACTTGGTTGCGCAGTGACTGGTACTGGGCTTGGGCGCTGATTTTCTTGAAACGCTCGGCATCCAACTGGGCTTCGCGCTGCTGTTGCAGCAGATAGGCCATGGCATTGAGCGTGTTGAGGAACAAGTTGATCCGAAAACCCAATGTAATGGCCAGTTTGAGCGGCAGCGAAGACGTTTCCCATGACCAAGCATGGTACCAATGGCTCAGGGCCAGCGAGAGCGGCACTACCGCCAGCACGGTGACCACGATACTGGCGACGAACATAATGGCCAGCGGGTGGACTTGGGGGCCCAACTGTCTGCTTAGCCACGGCAAACCTCTTTCAACCAAGTGGTTGCCTTCCCAGAGCAATAGCACCAAGACTATAAAATAGACCAATAGTTCCCAATCGGGCATCGTGATGTCATAGTGATCGAGCGCCTCCACATAAAGCGTGTTGACGAAGGAATACCCCCCCAACAACAAAATAAACAAGTAGCGGTAGCGGTGCGAAAACATGGTCGATGGGCTATTGTTTAGATTTAACCCCATTGCCTGTTGTTTGTTCAAGCCATTGGCCCCAGAAAAAACCCTGTCGAGATGGATCCATCTCGACAGGGTTTGGTTGGGCTGGAGCGATGCACTAGGGCAACAGCACCCGATCGATCACATGAATTACGCCATTGGTGGCCACGATATTGGCCGAAGTCACGTTGGAGGCTGTGCCGCCGTTGCCATTCCCCCGCACACTCACCGGCGATAGGGCCACGGTTACGCTGCCCCCCTGCAAGGTGGGTACATTGCCCGCCGTCAAGTTGGTGGAAAACACGCGGCCTTGCACCACGTGGTAGGTCAAGATCCGGGTGAGTGCTGCTGGATCAGCCGCGTTTATGGCGGCTACATTGGCAAACCCAGCCGCTTGAAAGGCAGCATCGGTAGGGGCAAACACCGTGATGGGCCCGGCCCCTGACAATGCTTGCACCACATTGGTCGTGCCCTGGCTGGCCCGCAACACTGCCGCTACCAACAAGGAAAAGGCAGGATTGCCCTGGGCCACTTGCACTATGTTACCGGCTGGTGGCATCAGCACACGCTCAATGACGTGGATCACCCCGTTGGCCGCATCAACATCGGGCTGGATTACCCGCACGCCATTGACCGATACGCCGGCGGCATTTTTGGTAATAAAGGCCGGCACATTGCCCAGCGTAGTCACTTGGGTATTCTCGGCCGTGGGGATGGCACTGGCCGCCGTGCGAGCACCCAGCACATGGTACTGCAAAATGGCAGTGAGCGTGGCCACTGGTGCGGCATTGATGGCCGCCACATCAGCAAAGCCCGAAGCCCGGAAGGCGGCATCATTGGGCGCGAAAACGGTCAGCGAACCCGAGCGAAGGGCATCGGCCAGTCCCGCCCGCTGCACGGCGGCCCGCAACAAGGTGAAATCGTTGTTGGCCAACACTATGTCAGTGATGGTTTGGGGTGTGGCCTCGTCGTCCTTTTTGCAGGCAGTAGAGATCACCGCCACGGCGGCCAATACAATGGCAACTCGCAGTAACTGGCTAAAAGATTTTGAAATAAGCATGGTGTGAAAGATTTAGTTGAAAATACAGAACCATGAACGTAACTGAAAACCGAATAGATTGCCCGTTTGGAGTGAATGGGCGCAAAAACGGACTGAATGGTAAGATATAGGGAGTGAGTGGACAATCTACCTCGCAAAATTTATCTCACACTTTAGGTGGCAATGAGCAAAAGTTTTACTTATTTAGTGTGTTATAATTTTAATTTTCGTCAAACGCCCAAGTTGTACACTAAAATATTGCTTAGCTGGGACGTTCCCCGGGGAAAAATCAATGAACCCTTGCTTATGATTTTTATTTCAATACTGATATTTTTTATACCAAATTAAACAAAATATTCGTCTTTTTCACAAACCAGTACCTTAAATGGGAAAACACCAATTGATTCAAGCCCTTGTGGAACTGGCTGGGCAGTATGAAGATCAGCATCCTGAGCCAGGCCAGCAAGACGTTTTGCTGTTTACCGCGTGGCTCAACCAGCAACAGGACAACAACACCCCGCCCACGAACGAGGCTGCCGACAGTTCCGCCCCTCCCATTGCCCACGAACGAGATGTCCTAGAAGTGAACTTGGGCCGATTGATCGCGCTCATGAACCGCTATACCCGTCAATATACCAAAAAAGGATTGGCCAACTCCCGCTTGGTCAGCGTGGATGATTTTGTCTATCTGGCCATATTGGCCGAGCGGGGCAATTTGACCAAGACCCAGATCATCGAGCTGAATGCCCACGAAAAACCTTCGGGCACCGAGATTCTCAAGCGGTTGATCAGCGGTGGGCTGGTGGAGCAGTACGACGACCAGCATGATCGCCGGAGCAAACGGCTCCTCATCACCGAGGCCGGGCGCGAGGCATTGGGGAGAGGCCATGCCCCGATGGGCCAAGTGTGCGACATTGTGACTGCCCCCCTCAATCTGCGCGAAAAGCTCCAATTGCTTTATTTATTGCGCAAACTGGACAAATTTCACCGCTATGTGTACGATCATGAGCGGGACACCCTCCTTGACGCACTCTGCCAACTGAATGGCCAGTTGCCCGAAACGGTGGAGTAGCAAATTCTTTTTTTGTGTAACTTGCCCTCATGTGTGGAATCACTGGCATTTATGCCTTCAACGAAATTGGCCGCTGGAGCATGGTCAACCTCCGGGCCGCCAATGATGCCCTGGCCCACCGTGGGCCCGATGCAGCCCAACTATTTGACCAGGGGCGCTGCGGACTGGGCCACCGCCGCTTGGCCATTATCGATCTAACTCCCGATGGCAACCAGCCCATGACCGATGCTTCCGGGCGCTACACGATAGTGTTCAACGGGGAAATTTACAACTACCAACAATTGCGCGGGGATCTGCTGGCCAAAGGCGTGGTTTTTCAGTCCGCCTCCGATACCGAAGTGCTGCTCTACCTCTACATCCACTACGGCGAGTTGGCCCTGGATCGCCTGCACGGGTTCTTTGCCTTTGCCGTATACGATGCCCAAGCGGAGTCGCTGTTCATTGCCCGTGATCGCTTGGGCATCAAGCCGTTGCTATGGTATGCCGATGAGGACAAGTTTTTGTTTGCCTCCGAGTTGGACAGTTTGCTGGCTTTCAATGTCCCCAAAGTGGTTGATTGGGCCTCCGTCCAACAATATTTCCAGTTGCACTACGTGCCCGCCCCCCACAGCATGATCAAAAATGTGTTCAAACTCATGCAGGGGCATTGGCTCAAGGTCACCGGGCGCGACATCCAGATCCAGCAGTGGTATGCCCCGCCCCGCCCCACCAACATTTATCCGGGCGCACCTACCTACGAGGCCGCCCAAAAAAAGCTGGTCGAGCTCATGGAGGCCGCGGTGCAGGAGCGGCTGATTGCTGATGTGCCGCTGGGCACGTTCCTCAGCGGGGGGATCGATTCCTCGGTGGTGACCGCCCTGGCCAGCCGCCACAAGCCCGATCTCAACACCTTTTCGGTGGGATACAAGGATGAACCCTTCTTTGACGAAACCCGCTACGCCAATTTGGTGGCCAAAAAGTACCAAACCAACCACACGGTATTTTCGTTGAGCAACGACGATTTGTTTGAAGCAATGGACGGTTTATTGAACCATTTTGGCGAGCCGTTTGCCGATTCGTCGTGCTTGCCGTTCTATATCCTGAGCCAGCGGACCCGGCAGCAGGTCACGGTGGCCCTCTCCGGCGATGGGGCCGACGAACTGTTTGCGGGCTATAATAAATACATGGGCGAATTTCGCGCCCGGCAGGGAGGCTTCACCGCGCAAGTGCTCAAGGTACTGCTCCCAGTCTTGGCCCAGTTGCCCCGCTCGCGCAACTCGCCCCTGAGCAACCGGATCCGCCAAGCCCACCGCTTTGCTGAAAGCCTGACCAAAACGCCCAAGGAACGGTACTGGTATTTGAGCAGTTTTATGGAGGAGGGCCGCTTGCCCGGCATTTTCACCAGCCAAGCCAACCAGCGGATGGCCAGCCACAGCCCAATCGATGCCGAGAACGAATGGTTGCCGGCCCAGTTGCGCACCTTGGATCAAACCTACCCCATTCGCAAGGCCCATTTGCTCCAATCCATTCAGGGCCAAGATCTTAATGAAATATTGTATGCCGATGTGCAAATGGTGCTGACCAACGACATGCTGACCAAAGTGGATCTGATGAGCATGGCCCACGCGCTGGAAGTGCGCGTGCCGTTTTTGGATCACCGGGTGGTCAATTTTGCCTTCTCGCTCCCGGCGGCCTATAAAATTGATGGCAAGATGAAAAAGCGGTTGGTGCAAGATGCTTTTCGGTCGCTGCTGCCCGCCGAACTTTACAACCGCCCCAAGCACGGCTTCGATGTGCCCCTGGCCAAAGGTTACCGCACCGAGTGGCGCAAACTGATCGAGCGGGACCTGCTGGCCGACGACTTCGTGGCCGCTCAGGGCGTGTTCAGCCCGGCCTACATCCAACAGCTCAAACAGGCGGTTTTCCACACCCAAAATTTTGACCAAAACCACGTTTGGGCCATTTTGGTGTTCCAACACTGGTGGAAACGGTTGGGGATCAAAACGGAGTGGGGAAATTAAGCCTGGCAAATGGTGGCCAGCATCCGGATCTTGGATGCCCAGGGCCGCCCGATCCGCAAGTTGCTAAACCAGCAGACCATCGCCCAAGGGGCTTTCATCAATTGGGATGGCTTGGGCGATAATGGCGAAAAGGCCCGGGTCGGCTACTACCTCCTACCAATAGAAGTGTTTGACTTGAACGGGCAAGTCCAGCGGTTGCAAATGAAGGCTGTGGTTGGGGCCAAGTTTTAGCGGCCAATGTGTGGCTGGGGGCAAACTGGAAGATGAGTGTCAACTGATTGAAGTGCCGGAAAGCGGATGCCTGCACCTGTTTTAGCCCCCAGCCCGGTAAAATTCCTTGGGGATCTGGGCAGCAAAACCGGGTGCCCCAGCCCCCAACTGCCCACATTCATGCCTAGTGATGATGAGAGGCTCCGGCCAAGTAAAAATTTATTGGGAAATTCGGATATTTTAAAAAAACCTTGTAATTTACCAAACACATTAGCCGATGAGCGGACAGGGTAGCCTACTGGAAAGGCAGCTTTGGTGCTGAAGCAAAAGCTTGCCGCTAATGGCGAGGTAAGCGTAAACGGGAGCAGGCGCTTTGCTTCGTTTTTTGGGGGGAGGTGCAAGTTTTTAGTAAATAGACGCAAGGGTTGCGTTTGTGCAGATGTTGGTAGAAAGCCAAAAACGACACACCGTAGAATAATTTTAAAGAAAAATTATTACCTTTAACACAGTAAAAATTATTAAAATGGATATAAATAAACATATAATTGACCAACGTATTAATAAAATAGTTTCGGAAAATCCAGCTTGGTTTGAAGATATTGATAGAAATAATAAAAATCATGATGAGGCAAAACGAAAGAAGCTATCAAAGGCTTTTGTTTGTCTTGCCGTATCCACATATTTAAGCATAGAAATTACCGAAGCAAATAACCTTTTAACCGAAGGGGGAAATGATGCTGGAATTGATGCAATATTCATTGGTGACTTCAATGATTATGAATTTCCCGTAACTATTTTTCAAGGTAAATATATTTTTGATTTAGATAAAGATAGTAATTTTCCTGCTAATAGTGTACAGCGTGTTGTAAGTTCAATCGGAGCAATCTTTGACCCAACAAAGCCTGTCCTAATGAATAACGATTTAAAACCCAAAGTAGAGGAAATCCGCTCCTTGATTTTAGATGGTTATATCCCTTATGTTAAAGTTATATTTACTAATAATGGACTTTTGTGGAATAATCATGGAAAAAATCACATCAAAAACGCAAACTATCCATCAGACCAAGTAGAATTTGAGCATTTTAGTCATTTAGATATTGTAAATTCATTAAAATCGAAGAGGGAAATTAATACAACCATTAAACTTTCAGGCAAAAGTTTTCAAGAGAATTTTAATTTTAAAAGAGTTTTAATTGGTAAAGTTAATGTTGTAGAGATCTTAACTTTATTTGAAACTTATGGAGATACAATCCTCGAAAGAAATATTCGCAGGTATTTAGGACTCAATAAAAATCGTGTGAATGAAGCAATTAAAACCACTTTGTTAGGAAACAAAAAAGATAATTTTTATTTTTACAACAACGGTGTAACAATGGTTTGTAGTAAGTTTTCTCATAATGCATTACAAACAACTGATTGGAGTATTAAAGTTGATGGCTTGCAAATAATCAATGGTGGACAATCTTGTAAAACAATCGAACATACTTTAAAAGAAAATCCTGATATTGATTTTTCACAAGTTTTTATTCTTGTACGACTTTATGAATTATCGGGAGACGGTATTGATGAACTCATTAACGATGTAACTATTGCGACTAATAGCCAAAATCCAGTTGATTTAAGGGATTTACGAGCAAACGATACAATTCAAATAAATTTGGAAAGTGATATTAAGGAGTTGGGTTTTACATATAAAAGAAAAAAAGATGGTATTACCTCTGGTGATATAATCCCTTCCTCTGTAGCGGCAGAAGCTATATATTCTATTTGGCGTAAAAAGCCTCACCAAGCAAAATTTAAACGAAATGAATTATTTGGTAAATTTTATCATGAAGTTTTTGATAATATTAATGGGGCACAATTAGTCTTAGCTGTTTTAATTTATAGATTTTGTGATAATCAAAGGAGAAGAAGTAGTTTAATTGACACATTCCCACATATCCCATATAGTAATTATTTTATGGCAATGCTAATTTCTCAAATTGTTCTGAAAGACTTAAACATTGCCTTTGATAAGCTCTCACACAAGGAATTTGCACAGGTAAAAGATTACTTTGAACAAAATAAGGAGCCTCTGTTTGACCGAGCAAACAGTGTTTTAATAACTGCATTAGAGAAACTCTATGCAGATGGATATGAAAACATAGAATTACGAAGATTATCTGCGACATTTAGACGTGGAGATTTGATGTCATTTTTGGAAATATAGCTCAAAAAGCCTTCTGCCAATAGGGTATTGATGAAAGATTGTCAGACGAAAGTTGTTGAAGATTTGAACTGCCTATAAAGGCTGAACTTTTGTATTTCAAATTCCAATCCTTGGCCAATGCTATTCCGTTATCTGGCAAGTTATGCCTAACTTTGTCACTTCACCACTGCCCATTTTCAGGTTTATTCATGACAAGCTTGCCCTCTCCGCAAATTAGCCAATGGTTTGCGACCAAAGGCTGGGCAATGCAACCCTTCCAGCGCGAGTGCATGGCGGCTTATTTGGCGGGGCAAAGTGGGCTGCTGAACGCCCCGACGGGCAGTGGAAAAACTTACGCCCTTTGGTTGCCCTGTCTTGCCGAATGGCTAGAAAATAATCAAATCCAGCGCCCAGTCCTGCCGTTACAGGTGTTGTGGATCACGCCTTTGCGGGCGTTGTCCAAAGATTTGCAAATGGCGATGCAAACCGCTTGTGATGAGCTGGCCATCCCGTGGCAGGTGGGCTTGCGCACGGGTGACACCAGCAGTACGGAGCGGCAAAAGCAGCGAAAAAAACCGCCGCAATGTTTGGTCACTACCCCAGAAAGTTTGCACGTGTTGTTTTCCAGCAAAGAATATGCTGACTTATTTGGCGACTTGAAGGCCGTTGTTGTGGATGAATGGCACGAATTGCTCGGCACAAAGCGCGGGGTGCAAATGGAATTGGCCATTTCCAAGTTGGTGGCCATTCGGCCCAGCCTCAAAGTGTGGGGCATCTCGGCCACGATCGGCAACCTGCCCAAAGCCGCCGAAGCGCTCACTCATCCATTGATTGCCAAAGGATTAATCGTGTCGCCAACCATTGTCAAGGCCCAGATTGCCAAGCAGATTGACGTAGTGTCGATCTTGCCCGACACCATGGACAGGTTTCCCTGGGCCGGGCATTTGGGCCTAAACTTGATCCATAAAATATTGCCCATCATTGCGGCTAGTCAAACCACCCTGCTGTTTACCAATACCCGGGCAATGACCGAAATTTGGTACCAGAAATTGCTCGAAGAGGCCCCCGATCTGGCGGGGCTGATGGCGATGCACCACGGTTCACTGGACAATGAAATTCGCACTTGGGTGGAAAATGCCCTCCACGATGGTAAACTTAAACTGGTAGTTTGTACGTCCAGTTTGGACTTGGGCGTGGATTTTCGTCCGGTGGACACCGTGATCCAAGTGGGCAGCCCCAAGGGTGCGGGCAGGTTTGTGCAACGCGCCGGGCGCAGCGGCCACCAGCCGGGGGCTTGCAGCAAAATCTATTTCCTGCCCACCCACGCCCTGGAACTGATCGAGGGGGCGGCCCTGCGCCATGCCATTGCCCATGACCAAATCGAGTCCCGCGAACCGATCCAAGGCTCCCTCGATGTGTTGGTGCAATACGTGGTGACCTTGGCCGTTTCAGATGGGTTTGTGGCCGATGAACTTTACCAAGAAGTGATAACCACCTACGCTTACCGGGAGTTGAGCCTGCCAGATTGGCGCTGGATCCTCGATTTTGTGGTCACCGGGGGCAATAGTTTGGCCAGCTATGACGAATACAAAAAGGTGGAGATCGGCGAAGAAAACGGGGCCGAGATTTATCGGGTCAACAAACGGAAAATCGCCCAACAGCACCGCCTCAGCATTGGCACCATTGTGAGCGATCCGATGGTGAAAATAAAATATGTCAATGGCAGCTACATTGGCACGGTGGAAGAGTCGTTTATTTCGCGCCTCAATGTTGGGGATGTGTTTTGGTTTGCGGGCCGCAACTTGGAGTTTGTGCGGATGCACGAGATGGAGGCCCAAGTGCGAAAGACCACCCGCAAGGCTGGCCAGCTCCCGCGCTGGAGCGGGGGAAGAATGCTTTTCTCCTCGGAACTATCAGCGTTGCTGCGGGAAAAATTGGCGGACTGGGCCGACAGTCCCGACATAGAAATGCAAACGATTCAACCTATTTTGGCACTGCAAGATCGCTGGTCGGCCGTGCCCAGCACCGATGAACTGCTCTTGGAAATGGTCGAATCCAAGGAAGGTCATCACCTGTTTGTCTATACGTTTGCCGGCCGGGGGGCGCACGAAGTGCTGGCGGCATTGGTGGCCTATCGACTGGGAAAAATGCAAGCCATTACTTTTTCTTTGGCCATGAACGATTACGGTTTTGAGCTGTTGTCGGAGCAACCGATCCCCCTGCTGGATGCGTTGGAACTGGATCTGTTCAGCACCGAAAACCTGTTGGCCGACGTGGCCGCCAGCCTGAACGAAACCGAAATGGCCCGGCGCAAATTCCGCGACATTGCCTCCATCGCCGGGCTGGTGTTTCAGGGCTATCCGGGCAAAGGCATCACCCATAAAAATTTGTATGCGTCCACCCGCTTGCTATTTGATGTTTTTTTGGAATACGATACGCAAAATTTATTGGTCAAGCAATCGTTCAATGAGGTGCTCAACCTCCAACTGGAACTCCAGCGGATCGAGGCCGTGCTCCACCAAATCAAAGCGCAAAAAATCATCATTAAGTACCCGCCCCGCCCCACTCCGTTTGCGTTCCCGATCTTGGTCGATCGGATGCGCGAACAGTTCAGCTCGGAATCGATCGAGGATCGGATAGGCCGGATGACCTTGCAACTGGAGCGATATGCCCAAGCAGAGTAGTGAATAGCTGCGCCAGACATGCCATATTTATCAGGATAGCCCGCTGGAAATTGTCCCATCGCTTTATATTTGCTCCCCGGCCCGTGGCCCTGGGGCGGGCAGGTTTTTGGGCGACAAACCATTGCATTAATAAACCAGTTGAGTATTACCAGTGTAGGTTTGAAACCGGGGATCGAGCAAACCCTGGAAGCCCGGCCAATCAATCCTAAAAATTGCCAAAATCATCTTTATCTTGTTACAACAGATAATTAGTCAACGAAAATGAAAAAAACATTTATTGCCATCGGATTGAGCTTGTGTTCTTGGGCCCTATTGGCCCAGCGGGGCGGGGTCAAGCAGTTGCCGCTCACCGACCTGTCGGCCTTTCAGTCCCAAGCGGGCAACTGGCGCATCGTGGGCGACGTGCAAATGGATCCCAATGTCGGCCTAGCGTCCACCACTCCCGCCGCCGTGACCAGCGCCGCCGGCACGGGCATTTTGCTCAACCTCAATACCGCCGACCAAAAGACCAATTTGGTGACCAATTGGGAGCATGGCGATATTGAGCTGGAAGTGGAAGTGATGCTGCCCAAAGGCTCCAACTCGGGCATTTACCTGCAAAACAGGTACGAAGTCCAGTTATTTGATAGCTGGGGCAAAACATCGCCCAATTATGGCGACATGGCCGGGATTTACCGCAATTGGGGCACCGGCGCTGAAGAATATGCCGGCAAAGCTCCCCGCGTCAATGCGGCCAAAGCCCCCGGACTTTGGCAAACCGTCAAAATCGCGTTTCAAGCCCCGCGCTTTGATGCGGCGGGCAACAAAACAGCCAATGCCCGCTTTGTCTATGTGGAACTGAACGGGGTGCGCGTCCACGAAAACGTGGAAGTGCCGCTGCCCACCGGGGGCGGAATGCCGCAGGAGGCCGCGTTTGGCCCGATCCAAATCCAGGGCGATCATGGCCCCGTGGCCCTGCGCAATTTCAAATATGAGCTGTTGGAAGAAAAAGCAATAAAACTGACCAATATTCGCTACGAAGTGTTCAACGGACAGTTTGACAAGGCCGAGGCAGTGACCGGTAAAGCAGCCCGATCGGGCACACTGCCCAAATTGACCGTCGACATTGAGGGCATGAACCCCGTGTTTGGCTTGGTGTTAAAAGGCAATGTGGAAGTAGTCGAAGCTGGCAAATACGACCTGCGCTTTCATTACACGGGCGGTGTCCGCCTGAAAGTGGGCGATAAAATCATGGAATCCGGGCTTGGCTACGAAGTGACCAAACCGTTCAGCGTGGATCTCCCCAAGGGCAGCACCCCGTTTGAGCTGGTCTATTTCAAGAATACGCCCTGGTGGCCCCAGATGCTCGGTTTGTTCAATTATGGGTCATTTCCGGTGCCGCTGCACAGCTACAGCTCATTTGTGCCAAGTTCGGGCCGGGTGGCTCCCATTTTTGTGGAGGTCGAGAATCGCCCCCGGTTGCTGCGGGCTTTCTTGGATTTCAAGGGCGACCGCAGCCAGCGCCTCACCCACACCATTGCCGTGGGCGGCACCAATGGCCTCCATTTTGCCTACGATCTCAAAACGGGAAATCCTGCCTGCGTGTGGCGCGGCGATTTTGTGGATGCCACCCCCATGTGGCACGACCGGGGCGACGGCTCCTTCCTGCCCCAAGGTGCCGCCCAGTTCCTTTTTGCTGGCCCGGCATTGGCCAAGTTGGCCTCCCCCGGTGCCGCTTTCCCCGCCGCACTTGATGAGAAGGATGGTTTCAAAAACAAAGGCTACCGGATTGACGAAGGCAGCGGCTTGCCCGTTTTTCAGTATGCGCAAGACGGCGTTGAAATCGACGACATGATGCAGCCCGATGAAACCGGCAAGGCATGGGTGCGCACGGTGAAAGCCAAGGATGGCAAGGCCGATAGTGGTTTGTTCGTCAAAATAGCGGAAGGAAACAGCATCAAAGCAGCGGCCAATGGGGAGTTTGTGGTTGATCAGGCGTATTACATCCGCCCGGCCAGTGGCCAAACCTTTACCCTGCGGCAAGTCAATGGCAAGACCGAACTGGTCTGCCCGCTCGGAATCCAGTCGGTGCAATATTCAATTATTTGGTAAATCATAAATTGACGATGAAAAAGAACATTCAAAAGTATGGATTGTTGGCCGGGCTGTGGTTGGCCAGCTTCCAATTGGGTTGGGCCCAAGCCGTTAGCTCAAAATTGGAACAACAGGAAAAGCAATACTACACCATCGCCACCCTGCCCGTTCCCGAGGGAATGTTGCTGGAAGTGGGCGGCATCACCACCCTGCCCGATGGCCGGGTGGCATTGTGCACCCGGCGCGGGGATCTATGGGTAGTGGAGAACCCCGATATGTACGAGGGCCGCGCCCCGCGTTTTAGTCTCTTTGCCTCGGGCCTGCATGAGCCGCTGGGGCTCACTTTCCGCGACAATGCCTTCTTTGTGGCCCAACGCGGCGAGTTGACCAAAATCAAGGACATGAATGGCGATGGCAAGGCTGATGTGTATGAAACCATCTACGACTGGCCTATTTCGGGCCATTACCACGAATATTCCTACGGTCCCAAGTTCCTGCCCGACGGCAGCATGATGGTGACCGGCAACGTAGCCTTTGGCGATCAGGAATGGTGGCGCGGGGAAAGCCGCCAACCTTGGCGCGGCTGGACCATGCGTATTTTTGCCGATGGCCGAATGGAGCCTTGGGCCACTGGGATGCGCTCCCCCTGCGGGCTGGGC
>JBBQXF010000003.1:0-89419 GCA_038209965.1 Cytophagales bacterium
GGGGGAATTGCCTGCAATCACCAAAGGATTCATTGACAGGGTTTTCCTGTCAGGTTTTGCTTTTAGGTACCGGGAAAATTCTGTATGGTGGGACAAACTTTTAAAAGGTAAAACAGCCCATATCATCACCACACACGACCAACCAAGTGTTTATTATTGGTTTGCCTTTGGCCGATCGAGTGTGAACCAACTCAAAAAATGCACCTTAGAATTTTGTGGAATAAAACCAGTGAAAGTAACCTACGTTGGCCCGATTAGAAATTCAACGAATTTTGAAAGGGGAAAATGACTAGAAAAAATTGAAAATTATGGAAACAATAATGTGTAAAATAATTAACTAAAATAATATGAAAATAACTTTTATTGTTCTCGCAACCTCAATAGCGCTAATAATCACTTCTCAAATATATTTTACAATGGCAAGCACAGAAACACAACTGTATCGGGTTATTAAAACAGAAAAAGAGTTTGAAGTGCGTTTGTATCCTTCGGCCACGATGGCATCCATTTCAATGGACGCAAAAAGCTACAAAGAATTATCTTCCGCCGGATTTAGAAAATTGGCCTCATTTATTTTTGGGGGGAACAATGCCAATAAAAATATTGCCATGACAACGCCGGTGCACATGGACATCAACGAGACTAAATCATCAATGAGTTTTGTGATGCCGGCTGACTACAACAAAGATAATTTACCGAAACCAGATGATTCGTCAGTAGTAATCAAAACCACTGCCGAGGAATACGTTGCCGCCATTCGGTTTGGTGGCTATGCCAATGATGAGGAGATCAAGACATACGCTGCCAAATTAGAAAGTGCCTTGAAAGCAAACGGAATTGAGTATTGCGGAAACTTCCGTTTTTTAGGTTACAACGCGCCATATCAATTTTGGGGAAGAAAAAATGAAATTATTGTGAGTGTCATTTGGAAAGAAAACAAATAGCAAGTGGTAAAAGGATGAGAACTAATTAACTAGTGATATGTAAAAATCTATTTAATGACTAAATTCATTTTTATAAAAGTGCCAATATTGTTACTCAAAGTACTGTTGACCGGTATTCTGATACTTGGTGCTCTATTGTGGGCACACTGCCCTGATAAATTCAAGCCCTACATTGATCAGTCGGGAAATGAAATACTTGGTAGCATTTCAGAAAAAACATTCATTACTATCAACGGAGTAAAGCAAGGAATGTTTATAAAAAGCAAAGATGAATCGCATCCTGTATTGCTTCTCCACCATAGTGGCATGTCCGAATACTTCCTTGGTAGAAGACAACCCACTTCACCCAAACATTATTTGCCGTTACTTTGTGCGCTAGCATTGAAAGAAGAAAACGAAAAATTGACTTTGTTTTAACGACAAAACCTATTGCAGGTCGACTGACGATGACATCAGTCAAGATTGATAAAATGTAATACTGATCAATAGAAAAAAGCTAGGAAATTTTAATTGCGTCACTTTTAAATTTCAATAAAATGAATTATAATAATTTTAAAAAATGTATAGACGCCTGCCTCGACTGCGCCGTAGGATGTAACCAATGCGGCTACGAATGTTTGCATTCCTCCGAAGTAACGCAACGCATACGATGCATCCAACTAGACCATGAGTGTGCAATTATCTGCTTTGCAGCAGCTAATATGTTAAGCTCGGGCAATAAATGGATCGGTGCGCTTTATCAGGAATGCGCCGAAATTTGTGAAGCTTGCGCCGAAGAATGTGAGAAACACAGCCACGAGGAACATTGCAAAATATGTGCTGACAGGTGTAGGAAATGTGCTGGAGAATGTAGAAGTATGCTTGACATGGCAAGCTTGAAAAAACCAACATCAAAAATTTGAAAAATTTCTGATGTTGGTTTTCTATAACTAAAGCAAAAAACAATCGTCGGTAAAGTAAATATGCTTCGTATTTCCTTACTGATAAAGCAGTTTGAAACTGTTTATAATTACTTCTTCAAATTACGCTAATCATCCGAATTCCCATTCACCAACAATAGTTTTGTACTGATGATACGAATACTCTTTTCAATATTCATTCTCGGACATGGACTGATACATTTCATGGGCTTTGCCAAAGCTTTTAACTATGGCAACATTGTCCAAATTGCCAAAGAAATTTCAAAAGTATCAGGCACGCTTTGGCTAATGACTGCATTTTTGTTCATTACGAGTACTTTTTTATTCTTGTTAAAGAAAGACGCATGGTTAGCTTTTGGATTATTGGCAGTTATTATTTCACAAATACTAATTTTCACTGTCTGGCAAGATGCGAAATTTGGCACAATTGCTAATGTTATTATTCTTGGTGTTATTGTACTAAATTGGGGAAGCTATCAGTTTGAAAAAGGTTATCAAAAAGATGTAAAAGAAAATCTGCGGCGAACTAATATGTTGAAAACGGATTTAATTACTGAATCGGATTTAGTATCGTTACCAGAACCGGTACAACGTTACCTGCACTACACAGGAGTAGTTAACAAGCCCAAATTAAAAAATATACGCGTTATATTTGAAGGGCAAATGCGAGAAAAAGGAAAAGATTTTTTTTCCTTTACTTGCGAACAATATAATTTTTTTGATGAACCCACCCGGCTGTTCTTTATGAAAGGAAAGATAAAAGGCTTTACCGTCCCGGGTTATCACAAATATAGCAATGCAGTCGCTACCATGGATATAAGGCTCTTTGGATTATTCTCTGTTGCCGAGCTATCGGGTGATATTGCCAATAAAGTAGAAACCGTAACGCTATTTAATGACATGTGTTTGATAGCTCCTGCAACATTGATTGACAAACGGATTACTTGGCAAGCTATTGACAACACTTCGGTAAAAGCCACCTTTACCAACCATGGTATTACCATTGCTGCAATTCTATTTTTCAATGAAAAAGGGCAATTGGTTGATTTCACATCCAAAGATAGAGATGTGAACCAATACCTGTTTTCTACACCAGTGAGCAATTATAAAAATATAAATGGTGTAAATATTATGACTTATGGTGAAACTATTTGGTATTATCCTGATGGAAAATTTGTTTACGGAAAATTTGATTTAAAGCAGATTGATTACAACGTCTCGGAATTACAATAATTCGGTTCATGAGTTAAACAAAAAACGTATGAAAAAAATATTGGTTTTAGTGTTTCTAACAACTATTGCTACAAACACATCTGCATTTCGCATAATATTCGGCAACAACATCATAATATCACAACCAGTATATGATGATTTATACATCACTGGTGGCACCATTATCATCAATGCTACAATATACGGAGATTTGATTTGCGCTGGCGGTACCATCATCATCAACGACACTGTAACAAATGATATTTTGGTAGTTGGCAGCAAAGTTATTTTCAATGGTTTTGTGGGCGATGATGTCCGTTGTGCTGGAGGAGAGTTGATCGTACAAAAAAGCATTACTGGCGACCTTGTGATAACTGGGGGAAAAATAAAGGTAAATAGAGATGTCATTATTGGTAATGGATTATTGGTGAGTGGGGGTGAAATTACACTCAATGGAATTGTAAAAAACAGTATAAAAATTGCAATCGGGAATTTAGTATTTAATGGTGTTGCAGAAAAAGACATTGATATGCGTGGTGGCAGATTAGAAATGAATGGAACAGTTAATGGATCTTCCGTAATTGCCGCAGCTGAAATTATTATTGGTAATACCGCCAATTTTAACAATAATATCCGCTATTGGAACAAAAATAGTTCGCTTGATTTTAGAAATTCCATAAAGTCTGGCAATGCAGTTTACGATACCACTTTAAAAATGCAAGATGGTCGATGGTATTATCTTGGCGCTTTGCTTTGGTATATAAGCATGGCTTTGCTTATGATTGCCATCATTCAATATCTTTTTAGTAATATTATGAAAAAAGCTGGCCATACGGTTTTGAATGCAACCTTAAAATCAATGGGGTTTGGTTTGCTGTTTTTTATTGCTGTACCGATTATGACCTTCATTGCTTTTATTACAGTAGTTGGTCTGCCCATTGGTTTATTTTTGTTGTTCAATTTTATTATTTTAGCTTTACTGGCTTCTATTATTAGCTCCGTGGTTATTTCCAATTGGATTGACAATCGTTTTAATTACATGTGGACATATTGGAAATTAGTGTTTGCTGCTCTCGGAATTCTCATTGGTTTACAAATTGTTTCTTTCATTCCAATTTTGGGTTGGGTTGTTATGTTGCTGGTGCTATGTGTTTCTTTTGGCGCAATATTGTTGAACATAAGGTGCAGCAACCCCATTGTTACATAAAATTAGCTGGATGATACCCGACCAAAATGGTCAATTTTGCTCCGTAGCTGGTTCCGGTGCCCACGGCTGGGGACAAGCCCCCTTGCCATTAAAACAGCATCAACGGTCATGGTTGTCCACTTTATCCCGGATTGGCAAAGCCTTTGTTTGGCCAATGTTTTGCAAACTGCTCTGATCACGCTCGATGCTAATTTTACCTGTACTTAAGTTAATGCGCGGATTTTTTTGATAGCTTTTTGGTCGTCTATTTAAGTGCCTCTATATTAATTTTGTAGTCGTTTGTATCAAAACTGTTCAATGCCATGCAGGTCGCCTGCCTGCCAAGTTCATTTACCGCCAACCGCATTTGCGCCTCCATTGCTAGCATGCTTCTCGCCCGATCAAAGGTGATTTCCCACGTCAGTTGCCCATTGATCGTTTAAATAATTTTGCTTCCATTGTCCTATTGTTTTAGGTAAAGTTGTACCTTTCTTATATCTTTACATTGTAGCGGGGTGACACCCTATCAACTTTCAACCGCAGCCTCATGGTACAAAACACGTACAATAACGGTGTGATTGGCAATTGTGCTTACATTGCCCACATCAATGAAAATGGAAATGTAAACTGGCTCTGCTGGCCCCAATTCGACAGCAGCTTTGTGTTTGGCGGTCTGCTGGACGATGAAAAGGGGGGGGATTTCTCCATTAGGCCTTTTAAGGAGGCGTTTACCTCGCACCAGCGTTACATTGAAAACACCAACATCCTCCGCACCGATATTGCCTCACCAACGGGCAGTTTCCGAATAACGGACTTTGCGCCAAGGTTTCCGCTGTATGATCGCACGCACCGGCCGTTGATGTTGATAAGAAAAATAGAGCGCCTTTCGGGTAATCCCAAGCTGTTGGTAACCTGTAGGCCGGCATACGACTATGGTCAGGCCGACGTACAGTCTCACCATGGTAGTAACCACATTCGTTATTCGGGGCTGCCCGATGAACTTCGCCTAACATCGAATATTCCACTCAATTTTATAGAACAGGGAATTCCGTTCCAACTTTTTGAGACCAAGTATTTGGTGCTCACCTACGGAGCGCCCTTGGAAGCACCTCTGGTGGAAACATGCGAAACATTTTTTCGTAAAACAAAAATGTATTGGCGCAACTGGATCAAAGCATCAAGCACACCGATACTTTATCAGGATGCCTGTATCCGTTCGGCCTTGATTCTCAAGATTCATCAATACGAGCAAACCGGGGCCATTATTGCCGCTTCTACCACTAGCCTACCTGAATTTCCTGGTACTGGCCGCACTTGGGACTATCGCTTTTGCTGGATGCGGGATGCCTATTATACCCTCACTGCGTTTTCAAATATTGGCCACTTTGAAGAACTCGAAGGATATTTCCAGTTTATGGCCAACATCAGTCATCCCACCGATGAAGCGCAAAGGCTGCAACCGCTCTATTCCATCAATGGTGAAAGCAAATTGGTGGAGATATCCCATGATCTGAAGGGCTATCTGGGAAATCAACCGGTGAGGACTGGTAATGATGCGTACACCCATATTCAAAACGATGTGTATGGGCAGGTCCTGGTTTCGCTTTTACCCTTGTATATTGACAAAAGGTTTATTGGCCCCGAACGCGCGTATTCGATTTTTAGCATTCAAAACCTGCTGAAAATGATCGAAATGACAATGCAGGAACCCGATGCCGGCCTTTGGGAGTTTCGGGAACAACGACAGTTGCATGGCTACACTTATCTGTTTCACTGGGCTGGTGCATGTGCGGCAGGAAAAATGCTCCGACACCTGAGCGCTACAGGCGAATGGATTGAAATGGCCGATCGCCTGGCGAAAGAATCAGAGGCGATGCTGGAAAAATGCTATGATCCCGAGCAGGGAGTTTATACGCAGGCTATTGGATCCAAGCAGCTGGATGCCAGCATGTTGCAACTAATAACTATGGGCTACCTAGACCATGACAAAGAGCGTGCGCTAAAACACCTGCGGGTGATGGAAAAGGAACTTAAGCAAAGCGAAGCCACCTTCTACCGTTACAAGCACACCGATGATTTTGGCAAACCGGAGACTTCATTTGTCATCTGTTCGTTCTGGTTTGTGGAAGCACTTGCCCGGCTCGGCTTAGTAGAGGAAGCCCGAAAAAACTTTGAACACTTGCTCACTTTCCAGAACCACCTTGGGCTGCTGAGCGAACACGTCAATCCAAACGATGGCAGCCAGTGGGGAAATTTTCCACAAACTTACAGCCATGTGGGGCTTTTGAATGCTGCTTTTCAGATTTCCCGAACCTTGAATAAACCCAATTTCTTAAATCTATGAGTGAAGGAAAACTGATCATCGTCTCGAACAGGTTACCTGTAAAACTTGAAGCAACGAACGGTAAAATAAAAATAAGTCAAACCTCCGGCGGTCTTGTCACGGCCATACAGAGCTATATTGAGTTTAAAGGGACTGAGGAAAGTGGGAAGGCTATTTGGGTCGGCTTTCCCGACTGCAATGAAAATCTCTGGGAAAGGGGCTTTAGGCAACTGGCTAAAAGTAATTTTGAATACGTACCGGTTTTTTTGCCCGAAGATAAGTACAGCGGATATTACAATGGATTTTCCAACTCCACCATCTGGCCTTTATTTCACTATTTCCCCTCGTTTACCGAGTATAATCCCACTGATTTTGAGCATTACAAAGAGGCCAACAAATTATTTTGTGAAATTTTGCAAAGTATTGTAAAACCGGGAGATACTATTTGGATTCACGATTACCATTTGATGTTACTCCCCTGTATGCTTCGGGAAGTAGTTGGCAAAGAGATCGCGATTGGCTTCTTTTTGCACATTCCTTTTCCATCATTTGAGGTCTATCGTCTCTTACCCTCAACGTGGCGTGAAACACTGTTGAAGGGGTTGATGGCTTCGGATCTGATTGGCTTTCACACCAAAGATTATGCAACCTATTTCTCCAATTCGGTTCGAAGAATACTAGGGCTTTCGGTTGACAATACTATCATTAAAAAAGAAAATCAGATTACAAAGGCGGATTATTATCCCATTAGCATAGACTTTAATAAGTTTAATAAAGGATTTTCAAAAAAGGGCGTAGTAAGCCTGCGACGGGAAATGAAGATAGGTTTTGGCGACCGGAAAATCATTTTCTCTGTCGACCGGCTGGACTACACCAAGGGCATTTCAAACCGGCTCCAGGCATTCCGCTTATTTCTTGAGCAAAACCCGGACTATCGTGAAAAGGTAGTTTTTATTCTCAACATTGTGCCTTCAAGAGATGTCATTTTCAAGTATTCAGAGCGGAAGAAAATGATTGATGAGTATGTGGGCACATTGAACAGCGACTTTGGAAACATCAAGTGGCAACCAATTATCTACCAATATCGCAGCCTGGATTTCAATAATCTGCTTGCTTTTTATACCGTGTGCGACTTGGCGCTCATCACTCCCGTAAGAGATGGAATGAATCTGGTGGCAAAAGAATTTGTGGCAAGCAGGTATGATGAAAGTGGCGTATTGGTATTGAGCGAAATGGCTGGCTCAGCAATAGAACTGAATGAGGCCCTGCTCATCAATCCGATGGATGTGGAATACTCGGCCAGCCAGATCAAAGCCGGGCTGGAAATGCCGGCAGCCGAACAAAAAGAGCGGATGCAAGCCATGCGTGACAAAATCAGAGAGTACGATGTAGTAAAATGGGCCTCCGATTTTCTTGGTGATCTGTTTTTGGTGAAGAAAAAGCAAGAGGCTTTCCAGACCAAAAATATGACCCCGGCTTTAAAATCTACCCTGATGAAAGATTTTGAATTGAGCCAATCGCGACTTATTTTGCTCGATTATGACGGCACATTGGTCCCTTATTTCAAAGATCCACTTAGCGCTACACCAGGGCCTGAACTGATACAAATTCTGGGCGATCTTTCTTCTACCCCAAAAAATCATCTCTTTATCATAAGCGGAAGAAAAAGCGGACAACTCGACAGTTGGTTGGGTGCATTGCCGATTAGCATGGTGGCTGAACACGGGGCAAAAATAAAAATGGCTGATGCCAAAACTTGGACCTCCCAACCTGTGCTGGATGAAGGTGTCCGCCTGACAGCTTGGAAAATCATGGAAAAAACGACGTCCCGTTGTCCAGCTTCGACTATTGAAGAAAAGGAATACTCTCTGGTGTGGCATTACCGGAGTTCATCGCCCGAATTGGGTCGCATTCGGGCGTCGGAGTTGATGATTGATCTCAATGAAATGTTTGTAAACTCTCCTTACCGGGCATTTCCGGGTAGTAAAATCATAGAGTTCAAAAGTATCGATATACACAAGGGCAAGATTGTAAAAGACCTGATTTCACAAAATCAATATGATTTTATTCTTTGCATTGGCGATGACAAAACAGACGAAGATATGTTCATTTCTCTAGCCGAAACAAAGGCTTGGACCATAAAAGTGGGGAACGATTTTTCATTTTCTAGGTACAACATTCCAGTTTCAAATGATGTGATCAGCCTGCTGGATGCCCTTTCAGGTACGATGAAGCAGACTTCTTAAAATAAGGGGAACCTTTATGGGGCATTATAGCGATGAACTACATTGATTGCAGGGTTGGAAGAGTGCTTCCAAGCAATGATTTCCGACCGAATGGAAAAAGGGAAGCTGGGCGAGTATGTTACGCAAAAAATACAAAAGGGCATTCTCCTTGTAAACCTATTTTTGAGTACACAGAGACCAGTAGTTTGATATGTTTTAAGAGAACCAATACTGAAAAAATGAAAATTGACGGATTAGTCGTTCAGCTTAAACAATTCCTGAGTGTTACAAATTGAAAAACGCTAAGAAGCTAAAGGTGATCACAGAAGGGATGGAAGAATATCCGTGATAATAATTATTAAAACAATTTGACTTTTGAAGCATTTTTACAATGACCAAGTGCGCCAACATAAAAATAAATCATATTGCTATCTGACTATTCATGAGTATGGTTGCTTTATTATCTATGCCCACCTTCCTCCTTTTTTTGTGCATAACAATAGAGGATACTTTTGAATCTATATCAGCTCAACCCCGCTTCATGCAACAAATCGAGCTAGAAGAGGGGGATTTGAACGACACCCCTGGCGTGTTTAAGCCCGCCAACTCCGGCCCGCCGATAACCCTGTGCCAGCGGATGCGCCCTAAAATCGTGGCCTTCTCATTTTCGTCCAAAAACGCACTCCATACCAGCCACCAAGCATGTTTGGCCAGATAGTGAGTTTACAAACATTGCCGACACCACTATTCATTATCTGGGTTGTTTTGAGCAAGGGATCGTGGGTGGCAATGAATTGAAGGTAGCAGTCTGACATAACTCTGCTGCTACAAAACCGCAAAATGTGGGAATCATGTGATTTATTTCCTTAAACATATAACTCATTTAGCAGATCTTAGACTGACCTTTGCAGACTTGAAAACAAGTTGTTAGTATCTACAATAGACAAAAAAGACAGATAACAAGAACTATTGCTGACATAAATGCCAAAATGCTTGGCGCAGAAGTTATTGCCACTGACTTTGTAAAAACCCTGAAATCACGGACAAACATAGGGAACGATGCCTTTTGAATACCTTTTTAATGAATAATTAATTTTAGCTATTCACCCATTTTGTAGGCGATCAACCATTTGATCAATTAAAACCATGAGGACTGTGAACGAATGGAACGAAAAAATCATGGCTATTACCATGAAAATACAAAAGCAAAGCCCCGAGCTGATGAAGTTTTTGGGAGAAATGCCTGTCACAATTCCTGACGAGAAAAAGCCAGAAATTAGTGTAGCGGCTCTGAAAGGTTACTACGAATCGCTGAAAGACTTACTAAAGAAATACCAGTTGGAACAATCAACACGCTAAAATTTATTATAAGAACATGGCCAACAAAATTGTAGCGCAAGTAATAGAAGCCGGGAAAACCTATAAAACCGGGGATACAGAGATTACTGCGTTACAGGCGTCGTCAATGGACATAAAATCGGGCGAATTGACCCTCATTATTGGCCCATCAGGTTCGGGAAAAACGACACTTTTATCGCTCTTGGGCTGCGTCATTTATCCTTCTTTTGGTGAAGTGCTGATTGACGACGTTAAAGTAACCGGTTTGAGCGAAAAGGAATTGTCGATAATTCGATTGGGTAAAATCGGCTTTGTTTTTCAAACTTTCAACCTGATCGCCCCCCTGAACGCCCTTGAGAACGTAATGATGCCGATGCAATTGCAAAAAGTACCGCAAGGTGACGCCACCAAAAGAGCGGTCGAAGCATTGAAAAAAGTGGGAATGGGTGAAAAAACAAAAAGTTTGCCCAAACAACTTAGCGGCGGCGAACAGCAACGGGTAGCCATTGCCAGGGCGTTGGTTTCAAACCCGCAAATGATACTTTGTGACGAACCCACGGCTTCGCTAGATGTGAAAAGTGTAGAAGTGGTAATGGAGGAATTAAGAAAATTGGCTTCACAAGGCAAAGCGGTGGTGGTGGTTACCCATGATACCCGGTTAACCCCATTTGCCAACAAAATCGTGTACGTAAACGATGGAATGGTTTCAGGCAAACCCTTTAAAGAAGAAGAATTTAAAGTAAAATAACATGAAAGCAATTCACTATTTTATCATTTTTGGTTCGTTAATAATTAGTTGCGGAACCAAAAAGACCAAAGACAAAGCAGATAATACAATAAGAATTGCCAACGTAACACATGTCGTTGGTATTGGGAAGATAGAACCCGAAAGCGACATAATACAATTATCAGCCGAGGTGACAGGAATTATTGAAAAAATATATTTAAAAGAAAATGACACTGTTAAAAAAGGTGAAACTATTTTGGCATTGAAACATGGCATAGAAGCCGCTAATATTGCTGAAATAAAAAGTCAGCTCGCGACACAATCAGCACAAATAATCGCCAATGAAAGCAGCATAGAACTGGCTAAGATTAAATACGAAAATGCGAATAGCGAACTACTAAAATTGAGAAAATTGTTTGCAGATGGGGCTGGAACTCAGCAAGAAGTGGACGATGCCGAAACTGCAACAAAAACGTATTCGGCTGATATTGTGCAGCAAAAAGCATTGGTTGAAGTATCAAGAAGGAAATTGGCGGAAATAGAAAAGCAAATAATAGTATCAAACGAAAGCTTAAAACAACGGTTCATATCGTCACCTATCGACGGAGTTATTCTTGAACTTAGCGTTTTGATTGGTGGCGTAGTCAATAGCCAAACACCTTTCGCCCAATTGGCTTCAAATGGAAAAACCATTGCAGTTTGTGAAATAGACGAAATGTTCGCTCCCAAAATTAAGATAGATCAACGTGCAATCATTCGCAATGCCGGCAATTCAGATACGCTTTCCGTCGGTACCGTTTATTTTGTTTCAACTTTCCTCAAGAAGAAATCATTGTTTACCGATCAAGCTGGCGAAAAAGAAGACCGAAGGGTGAGAGAAATTAAAATAAGATTGAATAATCCCCCACAATTATTGCTAAATACACGGGTTGAATGTATCGTATCGCTTACAGAAAACACTAAATAAGATGTTTGTACTCAAAACTGCCTTAAAATTCATCCGGTTTGACAAAGCAAAAAGTATTGGCGTAGTAGTTGGTATTATGATTAGCACTTTTTTGATTGGGCAACAGTTAGGTGTTTTTATATTTTTGACAAATGCCATGCGGGCTTTAGTAAGCAATGTAAAGGCCGATATTTGGGTGGTGGACAACAAAACTAAAGACGTAAACCAATTGGGGAAATTAGACATCAGGGTTTTGCGAGAAGTACAGAGTTTGCCGGGCATAAAAGCCGCTTTCCCGATTTTGATAAGCGGTGGAGCAACCAATTTTGAAAACGGAACAAGCGGCAGCCTAACACTGATAGGGGTAGACATAGCCCACCTCGACATTGTGCTGGATAGTTCCAAAATTATTGCCGGCAAACCCTTTGATTTACAAGCTGATGGTGCAGTAAGTGGTGAACTTTATGACCTAAAAAACTTGGGCGAAAACATCGATATCGGTACGACTTTTGAAATCAATGGCAAGCGAGCTTTTTTCGCCTTACAAACTAAAGGGTTTCGGGGCTTTGGAAACAGTTTTTGTGTAACGACCATCGAAAAAGCACGATTTTACGCCAACCAATCGGCCAATAGAATCAGTGCTGTTTTGGTAAAAATCCAACCCGACCAAAATGCGGATAGTTTAGTGATAATGATAAACCAGTCAATAAGCGGTATAACCGCTTGGAAATCTAAAGATTTAGCTTATTCAACACTTCTGAAAATACTATCAAGTAGCGGCATTGCTCTAAGTACGGGCACGCTCATAACTTTTGCCTTGATTGCAGGATTTTTTATTATTGGTCTAACGATGTATTCCTCCGCCCTTGACCGTCTCAAAGACTATGGAACACTCAAAGCTATCGGGGCAAGCAACGGTTTTATCAGCAAACTGATACTGACCCAGGCAATAATTTTTGCTGTTGTGGGTTTTATCATTGCTTATTTTCTATTAGAGGGTTTCCGAGCAGGGGTGGCATCTTCAGGCCTGATCTTTAGCTTCTCACCTTTAATATTGGCAAGTATTTTTTCTATTATAACGCTTATCTCAGTCGGTGGGGCATCATTTGCGCTCAATAGAATCAGCGGTATTGAACCTGCCTCAGTTTTTAGATAATAATCATGAAAAACACAGCATATCAAACACTTATTTTAATTTTTGCCCTAACTTTTCAATGTTTGGGGCAACAAAAAATCACGTTATCGCAAGCCATTCAAACGGCGATGAGCAATAGACAAAATATTCAAGCGGGGAAAATAAATATTGCTTTGCAGCAACTTCAAACAGAGGCACTATACAAGAAATACTATCCGCAAATATCCCTCGACTATACCTATCAGTATAATCCAATTTTACAAAGTTCAATCTTACCGGTCGGCAAATTTGATCCGTCCTTGCCTTCCGAGGCTACCGAGAGAGTTCAATTTGGTACGACTTGGTCGCAGGCAGTTGGGCTTACGATAACGCAGCCCCTAATAGATTTTAGCATAAAAAAATACATTGCCGAAAGTCGTTTGCAAGAAAAAATAGCTGGTGTAACCCAAGCCCAAATCGAGTATGAATTGGCTTATGAGGTAGCCACCAGCTACATTAATATTGGGCTTAACCAACAGCAAATTAGTTCAACAGTCTTAGACTCTGCTCGTACGTGGGTGAGTTATCAACTTCAAAAAGCCAGATTTGATGCTGGCAAACTATTAAAATCTGACCTATACAAAGCACTTATAAACCATAATAATGCAAAACAAAAAATCAAAGACGCTATCTCAAAAGTAATTGAAAATAAAGTTTATTTATTATTTTTAATGGGTAACAAAAATGCTAATATGGAAATTGATACCATATTTTTCAAGCAAGATTTAACATTTAAAAATAGCTCAATGAGTAGTTTAGATTCTATTCCAGTTTTCCAACAACTCATTTTCCAACAGCAACTTACGGCACTTAAAATTCAAACTGAAAACACTAAATACCTACCTACAATTAGTTTAAGGGGCTTTTTGGGGGCAAACCAATTTACCAATAATTTTAATCCTATCGAAGCTAATTCATGGTTCGCGTACAGTAATATTGGCTTGGTGGTTAAACTGCCTATTTTAAGTGGCGAAGATAGAAACAGCATACGACAACAATTAAAAATGCAAGAAAACCAATTAGGTTTACAAGCAAAAGATAAACAAGACCAATTTACGCAAGAAGCCACCATTGCGAATTTGAAAATAAGTAATTTTCAAATTCAAATGAAAACCCTGAAAGAGAATTTATTCCTTTCACATCAATCTCTACTTATTGTTCAAGAAAGAGTGGAAGCAGGGCAACAGACCGCCTCTTATTTAAACAACGAAGAATTAGAACTGCAACGCATCGCCTATGACTACATCAACATTCAAAAACAGACTTGGGTTTATTGGTTGGATTACCTCAAATCATCAGGTATGCTAAGTCTGCTTTGGCAGAAAAACTAAACTTTTGGCGGATGGAATGGGAGTGATTACAGAGAAAAAAGCCTTTCAACGACCGTTTAACAAAAGTGTTGAGTATTTAAGCACCATTTAAAGTGTTTATCTGCTTATCGAAATCGACATGGTTTAACCCATAAAGTATTATCTAATCATAAAACCATAAAGCCATGCCAGCTAATGTATATCCCATTAAACACGCGTGTTCGCTGCCGATTAGAAAAATCAATGAGATACTACAAACCAATATGTAAACTAGTTTGGGCGAAAGTGATATTGCCAACAGGATAAAAATGTAGGGCTTTAATCGATGTAAAGAATAACAGAAAAAAGTATTTTTCAATATTTTTTGACAATTCAAAAGCCCCATTATTATATCATTAGTAGGTGCCACCGATTTGAATTTTTCTAAGAAATTACAAGCTCAGCGCTCATTGAAAGCATTTAAAAGCATGAATATGAGTCCTTCAAAATTTTGGCGCGATAATTACTTGTATGAAGGGCCGTCTAAAAAATTACCCTCAATGATGTTCTAGCGTTGGAGCTCAGTCATGTGGTACAACTTAATGGGCGATTATTGGAAATTGATCAATTTGAAATGAATGAATCATCGTTGACTGGTGAACCACTGCCAATTATTAAAGAATTAGAAGTTTTAGAAGAAAATGTTAATCTTACTGAGCAACTCAACATGGTTTTAAAGGCACGTCAGTGATGAAAAAGAATCTGCTAGTTCTTATTATGGGAACAGCCTTGCGCACTGAATTAGGTAAAATTACCACTTTGGTAGAAATTGCGGAGAGAGTTGATACGCCACTCGAGAAAGGATTACAAAGTTTAGCTACGAAATTAATGTTGATTACAGCCAGTTTTGCTGCAATTTTTATTATTAAAGGTCTGCTATAAGGCAAGGAAATATGCCTTCTTGTTGAAACCGTTATTGCTATTACCAAAGTCACAATCCTCGAGGCAACGTTGGTTCACGTTGGCTCGAGGATAGTCCGAGTATTTTTGATTCAATTATTTAAGCTAGTTTTAAGATTATTATTGATTACAAATCATAAAAGTAATCATCAAAACCACTCATTCATAATAGACTTAGCATTATGCAGTTATCCCAACAAATAGCTTTCCTTTTTCTACTTGCAATCCCTGTTGCCTGTATTGCGTGGACGGTCACACACGAGGAAATATTCAAAGAACCAAGAGATTTTTGTAATAAAAAATCCAAAGAAAGTGAAACCATTGTTCAGCGTAAGTTTTTCTATTTGTTTACTTGTGAATATTGTTTTAGCCATTATATTGCCCTGTTTTTTTTAATCATCACAAAATATCATTTACTTTATGACGATTGGCGCGGCTATTTGATTTCGGGTTTTGCCTTAGTTTGGGTCGCCAATGTATATATGAGTCTGTTCGGATTTATTCGCATAGGAATGAAACGGGAAAAAATGGATATAGCAACGGAAGAATCAAAGTTAAAAATTGAGAAAGAAAACTGTAAATAGTATGGCGCAAACGCAAAATAGGCAAAAGTCAAAAACAGTTGCCATCATTGTTGCGCACCCCGACGACGAAACGCTGTGGGCTGGCGGTACAATCCTATTCCATCTAGGGCAACCGCACCAAATTTTTTATTTGAAGGGCTGTTTTAAGTACAGGTTATTTTTGTGGGCTTTCTTTCTTTTTCTTCGCAGGCTCATTTTACCAGGGTCTTTTTTGAGCAAATATAAAGCCCATTTTCGGGTAAACTGGGTTCCCCTTTCATTTCTGCCTGATTTGAGAAAGGGAAACTCCTGTACTGCAAAACCGGTGGAGGGTATATCTCCTTTGATCTTTATTGGATTGACTTTTTGTATTTCAAGCGGGCATCAAGGTCAGATTTGCAAGACCATAAACAACAGCACAGGCTTAAAAACAGAGATAAATGTTGAGATAATTTTTCGTGACTACTGGGATTGGGGGTTGAAAATGATATATCCCAATGCTGCGCAGCCTTTGGTTGACGACAAAACAACTTTGTCCCACTGCCAAAAGCTGTCATTCCACGTTAAATGATTGTTAAGTTTTTGCGGGGGGCAGGCACCCACGGCAGATCCCACGGCTGGCGGTAGTGATAGCGGTTATTGATAAATAGGGGTGCGCCCAGTTCCCTGAACTGGGCCAAACAGCGGTAAAACACTCCGCTCGGATTGGCCAACCAGTTTGGCTAATTGGGCGGCATTGCCCCGTCGGCCTTGGAGGATCAGGCCATGCACTACCGATAAACAGTAATAAGTCGCAAGTTGGACCATTGGTCAAGAACAACAGATGGTTCATGGAAGTCAGACGTTAGATCATCGGTGCAGATTATAACAAATGTAAGGACTCTCTGGCAAAAAAACAACCCGGCAAAAGTTTTTTTGGTGAATGGTACGGAATTTTTAGCGTTACCCAATGAAATAATAGCCTCGTCGTTCGAGGTAAAGTTGATTTGACCGTCAATATTTAGCAAAACCGCTGGCGATCCGGGCAGTTTTGGTTTATCTGACCTCGATTGCCAACCCTATCGGCCTATCCTTTGTATTGATAATTAAGCTATTTTGGGTAAGTTTAACCATCGGTTCAATTTTGCCAACCTGCTTGCCCCGTTGTTGGGTGATTGGGGAAGTCGGGAAGCTTGATAATAAGTTGTCTTGCATTTAAATTATACTGGTGACAACCAATAGAGTTTTCGTTAGAGCAATTACAAACCAGAGCAATTTGTTGACACTGACTGATTTCAATATCAACGGGCGAAAAGAGTCCAATTCGATACCCAAAAAAGGAGTAAATTTTAATTTGGGATGTTATCATTCACTAATAGATAAACCCCCATGCTCTTCTTTTTTCTTTGCATCTGCCTGATCAGTGCGATAGGTTCGTTGCAGCCTGGCTTGGTCAATTTGGCCGTCATCCAAACGGTATTGCAGCGGGGCACGTTCCCGGCCGTCTGCCTAGCCATTGGTGGTTGCCTGCCCGAGATGCTCTACGGTTGGCTCGCCGTTCAGGCCCACGGCGGGATGGGCGGCTGGGCCAGCCAAATTGTCCAGCATCCCGCCGCCCAATGGATAGCCTTGGGGGTATTGGCGGGTGCGGGGATATACTATTTGTGTCGGCCCGCCGTGGCTTGGGGAGTGGAACAGCGCCCGGCCCGGCCCTTGGCTGCTTTTGGCAAAGGACTGCTATTGGCTTTGTACAATGCCCAGTTGGTCGTTTTCTGGATATTGGTGTTGGCGTTTGTGCAGGTGCACTGGCCACCACCAAACGTAATGACCAGATCAATGTTTCAAATCGCCTTTGCCTTGGGAAGTGGCTTGGGCGCCCTTTTTTTCTTGCTTTCGTTGGTTGCTTTGGTTAATCGGTACAATGAAAAGATTAAAACGGCATTTGGCCACCGGGCCAATCAATGGACCGGAATTGTGCTGCTCCTAATTGCCGCTTGGGGAATTTTACAGGCGGTCATTTGAACACCAAAACCCTTACAGATGGAAACCAAATATTGGTACTTGCAAAACCACACATTGTTCGACCAACTGAGCCAGCAAGAAATTGCTGAGTTGAACATTATTTCTTGCTTCAAAACGGCCAATAAAAGTGAATATGTTTACTTGGGTGGCCGCGATCTAACCCGCCTGTATATCCTCAAAAAAGGCCGGGTAAAAATTGCTTTCCAGAGCGAATCGGGCGAGGAAGTGGTGATGGAAATCCTCAAAGACGGGGATATTTTTGGGGCCGTGGGCTTGGAAGTGCAACCCAATCACCACCAAGAATATGCCCAAGCCCTTACTGATGTGGCACTGTGCAGTTTTACCATCCCCGATTTTGTGAGCGTTATGCAGAAAAATCCCGAATTGGCGATTCGCTACAGCAAAAAATTGGGGGAGAAAGTCAATACGGTACAAGGCAAATTTGCCAATATCATCTTCAAGGACTCCCGCGAACGGATTGTCAATTTCTTCCGGCTCAATGCCTTGCACGAGGGCAATCAGCAAGCCGACGGATCCTATTTGCTCGATATGTACCTTACCCACCAAGACATTGCCCACTTCACGGCCGTATCGCGGCAAACCGTCACTACTATTATCAACCAACTCATTGTTCAACAGCTCATTGTTTATGTGGGCCGCCGCAAGGTGGTTATCCCCAACCTAAACAAATTGGGTTGATGCCCAATGGCTATTGACGGCCCTGTTTTTTTTGTTGGCCTGGTGCATGGGACTTGGCCGATTTGGAACCGTAAATTTTCTTGGCCTGCCCCGGCGGTACGATGGGCCGGGTGCTGAACGGGGGCCGGGTACAGCCAACGGCCAAAAGGAGCAATAGGGCAAAGATTACGTTTTTCCGGTTCATGTTATGGGGATGATGATACTTGTAACGCAAAAACCGGGCTTGAAGGTTTCAGGATAAATCTATGTGAAAGATAGGGCTCGCCAACGGATGCCGGACACCATTGTAGCAGTAAAAAAGGGTATCCGAAAAAGCCGAAGCTTCAGTAGATTGCAAGTCACCGGTATTGTTCAGGTCAGTGCAGTTCCAATCATCGACTCACCGCCAATCTGATAGCTGGGCAATTTTAATCGACCAATTGGGCAAGGGATCATCACCCCCTCGCCAACACCTTGGAGATATCGATCCGGTAGGCATTGATGGCCGGGATCGCGGCGGCCACCACCCCGATGAGCGCGCTCAGGCCCAGCCAATAGAGTTCTTGGGGCAAAAACAGCCAGCCGGTCAGTTGGGCTTGCTCGGCTTCTTCGGCAAAGCGGCCGAGCAGTTCGGTAGCAGTGTGGCCCAGCAATATCCCCAAACTGACCCCAAGTAGGGTGATGACCACCCCCTCGGTGATGACCAACGCCAGCAGGCCGCCCGGTGAGGATCCAAGGGCGCGCATCACGGCCAGATCGTAGCGACGTTCTTTGAGTGCGTTGTAAAGGGCGATAAAAATGCTTAATACGGCGATAAGTACCACCAAATAGCCAAAATACTCCAGCAGGGTAAGGCCGATGCCCAAGATGGAAAACAAGCGGTTGACCTCAAAAGCGGGCGAGGCCGCCTGCATATTGGTCTGGCTGTTGACAAAGCGCGGGAGCGTAATGGCCGCCATGGGGCTGCGGAACTTGATCAGCATAGTGGTCAGCTCTTTTGTGGTGTCGCCCACGGGCAAGCCAGTGAGTGAATCGGTCAACACCGCGTGTTCGTGCCCACTTTGGGCAGTGAGGTCGGCTGCTTCGCCGTGGCCTTCGTGCACGGCCCACACACTTTGGACGTTGGTCAGGATCAGGTTGTCCAGTGCGGTGCCGGTGGGCTTGAGCAGGCCCACCACCGTGTAGGGATGGTCGGCGTGCACATCGCCCACGCCCGCGCCCATGCCGTGTGCCCCCGCAAAGCTGGCCCCGATTTTAAGCCCGGTTGCTTGGCCGACTTCGGCCCCGATGGTAGCCTCGAGGGTATTGGCCCACCAAGCCCCGGTTTGCAGTTCGGCCCCGTAGAGTTCAGGATATTTTCGGTTGGTGCCCACTATACGGAAGCCATTGTAGCTGTCGCCCAGGGCCAGCGGGATCACTGACTTCACCATTCGGTTGCGGGCCAACAGGTCGGCTTCGCTCAGTTTGATATTGCCCGTCGGGTAGTCGATATGGAACACACTGGACAGGATCAGTTGCATCGGGCTGCCCTTGGCCCCCACCACCAGATCGATCCCCTTGGCATTTTTGGTCAATTTTTCTTCTAGTTGGTGACTCACCAACAGCAACAAAATAATGACTGCCGTGCCCAGGGCCAGGATCAACATATTGAGGGCATTGCTCAGGGGCTTGGCCTTGATGTATTGAAAACTGAGGGAGAACAAGTTCATTCGCTGGCCGGGTAAAAGGTGGATGATGATCAGTGGCAAAGATGAGCAGGAAATAGTTGCCGACAAAGCAATTGATAGTTGGGCGGTTGTCTTTTGCTAAATCCCTAGTCCCGGACTTTGCATGGGTGCGTCGTTCTGGGTAGATCGGGGCTTGCGCAGCCAGCTGTCCTGAACCAATTGGGCAACCACTGCTTAAGCTGCCGCTTTCTTAAAAACTACCAGCTTTTTCATGATGAAATTCCAGATCACCACTGCCCCGATGGTGAGCAACTTGGCCAAGTGCTCATTGATCTGGGCTTCATACACAAGCCGGGGCAGCATCAATTCGTTGATCCACAGCCCCACCAAAGATACTACGGTAAAAATAAGGAACTCGAGTTGGCCCGAATGCGCCCCGCTGCCAAATACCCAAACCCGGCTTAACCAATAGTTGGCAATGAGTACGATGGTGAACGCAATCCGGTTGGCGACCATCAAATCTACGCCACAATAATCCTTCAGAAAGAACAAGATGCTCATTTCAACGATCACCGAAGCAACTCCTAGAATAACAAAGCGAAAAAGTTGGGAATAAAAAGGTTTTTCGGTGATCAGTTGCCGGATTTTGTCAATCATTAGTGATAAATAAAGATAAAATAGTTGCAAAAATAAGCAGGAAATGTGGTTTGGCCTCGATCTCCATCAATTTTAACAATCATTTATTGTTTAGCTTTACAGTTGAACTCCTTAAATCTTTACTCATCCATTTAGCAACGCTGCCCTAAATTCAATGCCCGAACTACCCATGCCAGTTCCTGAACCCAATGATGAGCCCCAAGAATGGCTCAAAGAATTGGCCACCAAGAGTTGGGAACCAGAATTGATCATTTCTGCGGCTTCCATTTACCTCATCTCCAGCTTGCCCGAATGGATTGACGGGGTCTATCTGCATTATGAAATCAACTGGGCCCAAAGTGGCTATCTTGAGGCGGCTGCCGGCGTGGGCATAGAACTGTTGGCTTCGCTGGGCCTCCTGTTCTTCAAATGCGCGGCCTATATGCTAACGGCCGCTTTTGTGGCCCATTTTACGCTCCGAGCGTTTTGGGTGGCCACCATCGGGCTGCTCTCGGTATTCCCCCAAGACATTGAGTATGATCGGCTGCCCAAGTTGGGCGACCATGCCAAAAAAGCAATGCGGATCCAATTGGGCACTTTTCAATCATTCATCGTGCGGCTGGATCGGACATGCAGTACTTTGTTGTCTATTGCGTTCCTGATTGCGTTGTCCATTGCCAATATTTCCATCATTTACTTGGCCATGTTTATTTTGCTCTCGTTCGTGCGGCTCGTCGTGCCGATCGGGATCATGGAGGAGTATGAGGTGGTGCTCTATTTTGTCTTTCTGGCCCTTACCCTTTTACCTGCGGTGTTCATGGGGTTGGGCAACACGAAATGGGCAAAAAAACGACCTGATCTGGAAACCCGGCTCTTTCGCTGGCAGTGGGCAGCTACGGGCATCTTGTTCCCTTTCACCCGCGACCCCTTCACCCGGCTGGGCTATATGTTCCAATCCAACATTTCCCGCTCGGCCTATAACCGTTACAAGCTATTGATAGGGGTAACTTTGTCTGTCTTGTTGCTCTTCTTCAAGCTTCAGCACGATGCTGGCAATCGCCTCGACACCCGCACGTATTATGGCACCGATGAGCCGTACCGCGTGTACCCTGTCCATTACGACAACCTGCGGACCAAGGGAGAGTTGATCCGCACCGCCAGCATCCACACCGATGTGCTCAAGGACAATTACCTCAAGCTGTTCATCGCGTATCCCAAAATGCTCGATGCGGTGCTCCGTTCCCGCTGGCCCGAACCGATATTGCCCGATAACATGCCCCGGGAGCAGGCGCGGGCGAAACGCAATGAAGCCAATCTGGCCGGCTTTTCGGCCTATTTTAAGATCTATGTCAACGATTCGCTCCGTACCGATCCCGGCTTTTTGTGGCATACCCACCCCAATGCCAACGAGCGCGGGGTGCTGGCCTATTTGAGCGCGAAGGGCTTTCGGCTCGGCCCCAACCAGTTGCGTGTCACTGCTCCGCGCACCGACTCGGTGGGCAAAGAGCAAAGGGTGACTGTGATCCCGTTTTGGTACATGCCCTAATAGGTCGGAAGTCGGGAAGCGAGTCTATCTTCCGCCAAAAAGGCGGGAAAGGCGGTTTGGTTTGGCCAAAAAGGATCGACCCAAACGGGGGATTGTCACTTTGTTTGGGTCAAAAAAAGCCGATCTGGGTATCCTGTTTGGCCCAATACTGGACAATCACAATGGGTACAACGCGCCCACGCCCTCGGCAGCCTTGGCCCGCACGATTTTGGGGGCGGCCTCATCCTCCATCAGTTGTTGCATGGGGCCAAGTGCCCTTTTTTCTTGCCAATCGATCAACAGGGCAATGAGGGTAATCTGGATCATTGGCTCGGTCTGTTTGGCAAATGATGCCACCACCGCCAACCGGAGTTGGGGCTGATCGCCAAACCGGGCCAGTGCCTCGGCGGCGGCCAACCGCACGTTGATGTTGGGGTCAAAATTCAGGGTATTGAGCAGTACCCTGGTGATTTTTTCATCTACTTCCTCCATTTCATTGGCGTAGCCCACGGCCTTGATCCGATCGCTGGCCGAATTTTGTTTGAGCAAATTGAGCATCACCATTTGGTTGGATGCCTGCACTTCGGCCCGGAGGCGATCCACTTCGCGCTCGGTCGCCTGTAACCGCCCGCGCAGGGTCAACTGGCCCAACCAGAAAGCCCCGATCAACAGGGCCACCGATGCCGCAATTGGTAGCCACACTGACCGCTTGGGGGCCCAGCGCTGATCCTTGATTTGCGCTGAAACCTTTTTGCCCCCGGTTTCGGCTGAAAGGTGCTTGCTTGGCCCATTGTCGGCTATTTTCTGTTTTTCGCCGGCCAACAATTGGGAAAAATTTGCCCTTAACTCATCAGTGGGCACGACACTTTCGGGTTGGGCAAATGCCGCCAGCAATTGCTTTAATGCCTCATATTCACGTTGGTGAATAGTGCTTTCGGCCATTTGCCGCTCCACCATTTCCTTCATTTCCCCGGTCAGTTTGCCATCGATCAGGTCGATCATCAGGCTTTGCCATTCTTCTTCGGACAGTTTCATCAGGATCGTTGGGTTAGTTTTCGTGCTTGAAATAAAGTTCTTTCAATTTTTTGATGGCCCGGTGAACCCGGACTTTTACCGCGCTCAGGCTCAGCCCCATGATCTGGGCAATCTCCTCATATTTGAGTTCCTGATAGCGGCTCATCACCAGCAAATCCCGATCGCTTTGGGGCAATTGCTGTAGGGCCAGTTGGAGGGTTACCACTTGTTCGGCTTGCTCGGCCCCATCAGGGGCGGCCACTCTTTCGTGGATCGGCTTCAGGCCCACGAAGCTGGATTTCTGCTTTTCAAAATGATCGTTGGCCACATTGCGGGCCACCCGGTAGATCCAGGCCCGAAATGGCTGGCCGGGCTGGTAACTCCCCCGATAGCGCAATAACCGGACGAATACATTCTGGGTCAGATCTTTGCTCAGCTCGCGATCTTGGATCATCCGGTGGAAAAAATGGTACAAACCGACGTGGTATCGATCAAAAAGCAGTCCGGCTTGATCTAAATCGCCACTGCCCACGGCCCACATGGCTTCTTCATCAGTTGGTATCATTGCATCGGGCTGATTAATCAAAATTGACTTGCCACTAGAATACCCACCAAATCCGAAAAGGTTACACGCCGATGACAACTAGGTAGCCACTTTGGTTTGGTTGGCCACTCGGCTGCGCCCCGAATCACCGGTTGGCGCCTATCCGTTATTGGCGGGAAGGGGCGATGGAACCGTCGGCAAGGCAACGACGAAAGTGGTGCCCTGGCCCGGTTGGCTGAGCACGGTGATGGTTCCGCCGTTTCGCTCCACCATTTCTTTGCACATAAGCAGGCCCAGGCCGGTACCCGGTTCGCCAGCCGTGCCGCGTTCCGTAAAGTGGGTGGTCAAATTGAACAGCTTACCGATACTTTCGGGCGACATCCCGATGCCATTGTCGGTCACCCGGAACTGGGCCAATCGGTCGTTTATTTCCCCATTCAGATCCACCCGTCCACCCGAATGGGTGAATTTGAGGGCATTGCCCAACAAATTGTGCAACACAAGGAGGATCTGCTGTGGATCGGCCAATGCAGGCAGGACAGCGGGCATTTGGTTGTGGATAGCGATCCCCTTTGATTTGGCAATCGGCTGGAGCAACTTGATTTTCTCTTCGGCCAACAGGGTAAGGTTAAAGGGCTGCGCTTGGGTCACTATGCCCTGGCGCTGGGCATACGACCAGTTGAGCAAGTTGTCGATCGTTTGCCGGAGGCGGGACACCTCTCCCCCCAAGCCCTGCACCAGCTCGCCCAACTCTTCGGACAGCGGCTCATCGGCTATGATGGCAAGGGCCAGTTGCACGCTGGCCACGGGGCTGCGCAAATCGTGGCCGATGATGGCCATCAGCTTGTCCTTGGCTTCGTTGGCCTCGCGCAACTCGCGGGTGCGCTCGTTCACTTTTTGTTCCAGTTCTACATTTTTTTGCTCCACCACCGCCCGAATGGCCACTTGCTTTTCCTCGGCCATCCGTTCATTCTCCCGCTTTTTCTGTTCTACCTCGGCCTTGAGCAACGTGTAGCGCGAAGCCAGGGCAAAAGCAAAAAGTACCGACTCTACCACCAAGGCAAACTTGAAGATAGAAGCTGCATATTTTTTAAAAAACACACCACTCGGATCGCTAATATGCCCCACTACCACAAAACCCACCCCGATCACCAACAAAAAACTGGCACCCAGGTAATACTTGGCCGGAGCATAGTGGGCCCGCCAAGCCCAAATTCCCAAGCTTATCGAAGCCAGGCAGGCAATAGTGCCGCCAAACAAGAGCAACCATTCACTAAAAATGAACCGCTGCTGGTGCCACTCTACCGCCAAGAACACCACCGGAACCACGTAGGACCATTTCAGCCACTTGAGCGGCCGATCCCAGCCGGAAAAACGTTTCAGAGTATCAAAATAGCTGCGGACAAAGCCGACGTAAGCCACTTGGAACAGAACAATAAAACCGCGCCCAACCGGGACCTCAAGGTAAAACCCTGCCATTGGGGGCGGCCAAGTGGCCAAAAAAGTATCCAAGCAGATCCAGCCGATGGCCCCCAAATTGTACAGGCTATAATACAAGTAACTCCGCTCCTTGAGCAGCCAAAACAGCAGTAGGTTGTAGAGCAACATGCTTCCCATGACACCGAGGATGACCCAATCCTCGATCCTAGCGCGTTCAACCCAACCGTCAACTTGCGCTTTCGCCTGTAACTGGATTTCCAATTTTGCGGATTGGTACGGGCGGGAAATTCTTAGGTAAAAAACCGACGAGGTGTTCGCTGATAGGGATACAGCCAAAAAATTATATAAAAGTGGTAAACTCGCCTCAGTAATCAATACATCCGCCCCGTTCTTCTGCCCGGGGCCAGTTTCCCCAACCCGATAGATTGCATTGAGCGTGCTTTGATTGACCTGCAAATAGAACCGTTTTTCTTGGGGGCTCAGGTTTAGCAGCTCCAACCGCAGCCAATAAGCTCGGCAAGAGTCCGCCAACAGCAAACGGCCCGACTGAAAACGACCTGATCTCGCGAGGCTATCCACTTGTGGAACCCCCAGCCCCACTCCTGCACTTTCGGGCAGCCATTGGCAGTAAGGAACTAGATCAAAATCCTCGTCCGCGACCAACACCTGTTGCCCGGTGGGCAGGGTGATGCGCACCTGTGACCAACCCGCTTGGCTGATCAGCAGGATAAAACTCAGCAAAAACAACAACTGGCGGGAGGGCAACAGTTGGGCGTATAGAATTTTCCTGTTCAAAAGGACAGTCGGTTTAATTCGCAAAGGTATGCGTGTCTGGATAAAGATGAAACAAGCATTTTTTTAAAATAATATTCTTGGAATTTGATAACACTGTTGTGGGTTTGTGGTAGAATGAACAGTCAATCTATGATCCCAGCCAATAAAAAACAAAACATCCTTGATGCTATGCTGAATTTGATAGTGGCCAACGGCTTTCATGGTACGCCCATGTCGTTGGTGGCCAAAGAAGCTGAGGTCGCCGCCAGGACTATCTACCATTATTTCGACAGCAAGGAAGCCATCATCAACGAACTTTATGCAATCCTGAAACAGCGCATGGGCCAGACTCTCCTAACCAGTAATCCTGTGAATTTGCATTTTAAAACGCGTTTTTTCATGTTTTGGCGCAACCTTTACCGTTATATTGTGTAAAATTCCAACTAATTCATCTTTCTGGAACTTTATGCCAATTCTCCTTACATCAGTCAATTAGCTAAAACTGAAAACGCCCAGTTTTACCAGCCCGTGATTGATTTTTTGGCCCAAGGCGCTCTAGCGGGTGTGCTGCGCGAGATGGACATCCGCTTGATGGTCGCGCTCATCTGTGGGAGTGTGACGGTGGCGGCCAAGCTACAGTTGTCGGGCGGGATGGCCCTGACGGAGGCTGATGTAGAGCAGGCCATCCAATCGTGCTGGGACGGGATGCGCCTCAATTAAAGACTTTTTCAATCTAAATCCAATGTCCATCAGGCCAAAAGTACTTTGTTTTTTGAATGAACATTCAATCATTTAGTTGTCCATTAATTTCGTTTACGCATGAAAACCATTTTGATTACCGGCACCTCGAGCGGCATTGGCCGAGCTACTGTCAACTATTTTGCGGCCAAAGGCTGGACCGTGGCCGCCACCATGCGCAGCCTCGAAAAAGAGACAGAAATGGGCAAAATCCCCCACGTAAAATTGTTCCGGTTCGATGTGCTGGACGAGGCCGGCACATCGAGCCATTGCCGATACCATCCAAACCTTCGGCCGGCTGGATGCCATCGTCAACAATGCCGGGTATGGGGCCGTGGGGGCCTTTGAAGCCGCCACGCCCGATCAGATAAGACGTCAATTTGACACCAATGTGTTTGGCGTAATGAATGTAGTGCCCGCAGTACTCCCCCACTTCCGGGCCAAAAAAGCGGGCACGATCATCAACGTGGCCTCCGCGGGTGGGCGCATCGCTTTTCCGCTCTACAGCCTGTACCACGGCACTAAATGGGCGGTGGAGGGGTTTAGCGAGGCCCTGCAATTTGAGTTGAACCAGTTCAACGTGCGGGTAAAAATCAACGAGCCGGGGGCCATCAAGACCGACTTTTATGATCGGTCCCAAGAATTGTTCAAAAAGGCGGGCCTGACCGACTACGATGCCTACCAAGCCCTCACCCTGCCCAATTTGCAACAGGCAGGCGCTGATGCCCCCGGCCCCAAGGTAGTGGCGCAGGCCATTTACCGGGCCGCCACCGACGGCAGCAAAAAGCTCCACTATTCGGTGGGCAGCAACGCCCCCTTGCTCCTGTTCCTGCGCCGGTTGTTGGGCGACACTTGGTTCATGCGCATTGTCCGAGGGGTGGTCGAGAAGAAGAAATAACCAGCAAGCCCCCAAGTTTTCACCAGCAACCGGGGCAACGGTTGACTTGGGGGCATAGCCAAAACTACCTTTATACCATAGTCATAACGAAAAAAAAGTGCAAGCTACCTGCTCATTTCACGCGGCCAATGACTCGGTGGCTGTCAGCTGGGCTGCCATTAGCCAATTTTTGGCCAAGGTCTCACTGGCAAAGAAAGCGAACTGGTAGGGCCTTTCAGATATTTGATCAAATGCAGCCTCGATAGCCACCATAGCGAAAAAATCTTCGGGCTGGACGAGGACTATCTTGCGGATGCCCAACTCCGCCGCCACTGCCGAGATGACCCGATTGTTCCAAACTTGCACTTCAGGGAAAATGACCTAGCGCATCCCGGTGTTGTCGGCCACCGGTTTTTCGGTCCCATGTTCACGGGCAAACTGAATGTAGTGCTCAATGGTGGATCGATATTGTTCCACGGTCATGTCAACCGTGCCGGGGAGCCAAGCACAGTGAACTATTTTTTCAGCTGGCAGGCTGTTCATGTCAATAAAAGCATCTTCGTGGATTTTCATTTGGGGGGATAACTAAAGCTTAATCGGTTGCGGTGGCTTAAGGACTCCGCCAAATTAGTCAGGCGTTGGCTAACGGGCCCACTTCGCGATCAATTCATTGGCCGATCACCCGTTGAGGGCTTTTTTGGCAGTGCCCGACCAGTTCGCGCCAAGCTTTTGCTTAAAGTGGTCATATTGTCCACTTTTCTTCTATCTTTGACCCACAGATCTTTTGCCTTTTTATCAAAGAACTAGTTCTGCACTTAAAACCAACTGGGGTTCAATAGGCAAGTAAATATGCAAAAAATAATTGCAATCGTCAACCACAAAGGGGGCGTGGGCAAATCGACCACCACGCATAACCTGGGCAGGGCATTGGCCATTATGGGCAGAAAAGTGCTCATCATCGACAATGACCCGCAGGCCAACTTGACCACCTCCACGGGTACGACTGCTCCTGCCAAGTCGATCTACTCCGCCTTGTGTGAAGATGAGCCGTTGCCCATCCATGCAGTGGCCCAAAATCTCGATCTGGTACCTTCCGAACTAGAATACACCAAGGCCGAGTATAAGTTGCAGTCCGATATCAAGGGGTATTTCAAAATGCGCAAGGCATTGGAGAAATTGACGGGCTATGATTTTGTGCTCATCGACTGCCCGCCGAGCTTGGGCATCTTAACGCTCAACGCGCTGATTGCGGCCAATTCGGTGCTAGTGGTGGTGCAAAGCTCTTTCCTGTCGGCCAAGGGACTGCAAACCATCCTCGATGTGGTCAAAGATATCAAGGACGACCTCAACCCGCGCCTCGAGGTGGAGGGCTTTCTGCTCACCCAAGCCAACAACACGGTCATCCGGCGCGACATTGCCGAGTGGGTGCGCGAAAACTACCAAGGCAAGGTGTTCCAAACGTTGATCCGTCAGAATGTGGCCCTGGAAGAAGCTACCGCTAGGGGACAAGATATTTTTCAATACAATGCCCATTCCAACGGGGCCGAAGATTACCGCAATTTGGCCAAGGAAGTGGCCGGTTGAGGATTGCCGACCAACGAACGAGTACCCTAACTGGATCGCCAAATGGACTTCAATAAACTGAGTAACCAACTGGGCGGCAAGCTGCGGGAAGGCGCAGACAAGCTCCAACAAAAAGGGGGAGAGCTGTTGGCCAAGATCGACCTCCCGAATTTACAAGAGGCGGGCCTAAATGCAGCCAACGAGTTGGTGGCCGAGTTCAACCAATCACTGCCGCTGATCCCCGAGGCGGGCTACCGCTTGCGGGAGTTTGAAGTGGAGCTGGGCCTGCCCCCCAAGGCCAAGGCCCATTTTGAACTCATCGAGACCATCAGCCCCGAAGAGCAAGCAGTCATATTGGTCAAGGCCAAGGCCCTGGGCCGCATGAGCGATCTGGTCTTTTCGGCCCTGTTCAAGGCCCACCAATTGCAAAACACCATCAAGCTGGGCAATTTAAAAATGAAGGAAATCGAGATCGAAATCGGCATCATTCCCTCAGTGATCATCAAGTTCCGGCCCTCCATCCAGTTTATACCCTTGCCGCTGGCCTTGGTGGAGAACCACCCAGGGGAACTCCCGCTCACTTTGGGGCAATGACCGGGCTACGGCCAGCCAACACCAATGAACCGGGTGAATAATTGCGATCTTTCACCAAAACAGCCAAGTTTGCCCTTAGATTTTGATTTATTTGGCTTTTGTTGACCAAATAGGCGCAAATATTGGTGTACACGGGTCGTTGTGCTTGGTTTTATTGATCAAACTCTTTAAAATATTGCTGAACCATGGGCAAAAGCTGGAGTGTCCGCGCTGGTGGCTAGCCGGTGCAATGTCGGCCCTGCGCCCCGCCAACTGATGGGCCTTGTCCCACTTTTGCTATATTGGGCTTTTCCGCGCAAATTTGCCCCATTACCTTCTAACCCAGCCCCGATGTTCCCGCTCCTGACCCTGTTGCCCAAAAAAGATCGCGCAGTGCGTTTTCGCCATCCCTGGATCTTTTCGGGGGCCGTCAAAAAACTTCCAGAAGCCGAAAATGGCGACATTGTGGAGGTGAAAGATGCTGAGGGCAATTCGTTAGCGCACGGTTTTTTTTCGCCACAGAGCCAGATCATTTGCCGTCTATTTGATTTTGGGGGACTGGACAAAGCCTCAGCCGTGCCCGATTTTGGGCTGGCCTATTGGATCGCCAAGTTTGGCCGCGCCAAAGCCCTGCGCGAGCGGTTCATCAACCCGGCCACTACCAACTGTTACCGTTTGCTCCACGCCGAGGGCGATTTCGCGCCCGGCATCATTGCCGATGTGTATGACCACACGGTGGTGCTGCAAATCTTGATCCGGGGCACGGAGCGGCTCTTGCCCGTGATCGAGGCCGCGCTGCGCACGATGGGCTATGATCACATTTTCGTCAAGCACAAGAGCAGTTCGCAACACTTGGAGGGCTTGGCCCCCGACAGCCAGTGGCTGGGCGAGCGGCCCTCTTTGCCGCTGACGGTGCGCGAGCATGGATTACAGTTTTTTGTCAACCCGGAAAAAGGCCAAAAAACAGGCTTTTTTATTGACCAGCGCGAGAACCGGAAACTGTTGGGGAAATTGTCGGCCGGGCTAAAAGTGCTCAATACGTTCAGCTATACGGCCGGGTTCAGCGTCTATGCGCTGGCAGCTGGCGCGGCCGAAGTTCACTCGGTTGACATCTCCAAGGATGCCATCGCGATGGGCAACGAAAATGTGGCCCTGAACAGTGGGCCAGCGGCTGGTGCCCACGTTAGCATTGTGGCCGACTGCTTCGATTACCTGCGCCAGACCACTGCCCAGTACGACGTGATCGTGCTCGATCCGCCGGCTTTTGCCAAAAATGCCAAGTCAGTCCCCAATGCCGCCCGAGGCTATAAAGACCTCAACCTCTTGGCATTCCGCAAGGTAACCCCAAGCGGTTTGGTGATGACCTATTCGTGTTCCCAAAACATTGACAAAAAGCTGTTCCAGCAGATTGTTTTTTCTGCCGCAGCCGACGCTGGCCGCAACGTGCGGATAGTCCGGCACTTGGATCAGCCCTCCGATCACCCCATCAATATTTTTCACCCAGAAAGTGAATATTTGAAAGGGATGTTGCTCTGGGTGGAATAAGACAGGCCAGCCCTAACTAAGGGTGGTCCGTTCACCTCACAGTCATCTATTCATCGATGCCCAGTTCGCGGAGCTTTTGGGCTAGTCGATCAGCCCGCTGCTGTTCGGCATTAGCACGTCGGTATTCGGCATCGGCCCGCTGCTGTTCGGCATCGGCCCGCTGCTGTTCGGCATCAGCACGCTCTTTGCCGGTGGGGATCGGTTGGCCCTCGGGAGTGCACCAACGCAGCCACTGGGCGGCCAAACCCTCATATTCACCGTCCCAAAGCATCAACCCAAGGCCCAATGAAATAAAATTGGTTTGGTCAAATGGCAAATATTTGAGGGAATGATTTTCGTAGATTCGGAGTTCGTGGCTGCCATAATGTTGGGCAGGGTCATACACCACATAGAAAGGCACGCCCATCTTGGCATATTTATCTAATTTTTCCGTCAGTTCCATGCCTTTTAAGTTAGACACCACCTCGATCACTACCTCTGGCACTTTGCCATATTGCCAAACGAAATAGGATCGGTTGGGCTTTTCCCAAACGTCGGTGGGTAGGGAAATGTCCATACTGAGCATGGCATCGGGCACGAGGGCGGGTTCGCGCAGGGCATAAAACAGCCCCACATTGGCAAAAACGGCAAAAGCCCGTTGCTCGGCGGGTTGCCACGAAGCATAAAGGGACTCGGTGAGCAGGCGTTGCTGCTTTTCAGAAAACAGATTGTCCACGGGTGTGTCGTCCTCGGTCACTATGTTTGAATAATCAATCTCAATGACCTCTTCCCCGTTAACTACGGTTTCTATGGCTTTATTTTCCATTTGGTCTCATTATTTCCGCTAATCTACGCCACATTGTTGGGATTACCAACGGTGTTTCCCAGAAATTTCCGGTTCTGCTGCAACGCTAACCTTTGCGGCTGCGTCATGGCAGCAAACGTATAATTGCGCGAGCAAGCAATACTTTCATCGTCAAATTAATTTTCTCCACTTCATCGTATTTATTTATGAATCTTGCCTAAAAAAGTTTGGAGCCTTCATTGCCCAGCTGGTCACTGTTGGCTACTTGCTGTCCGCCTGTGAACCGGTGGCCATTGACCCCCAAAACGGGAGCAACTTGGAAATCAAGCCCGGCCCAGGATCTGGGGACATCGATTCGGGAAAGCCTTTTCAAACCCAAGCCACTTTGCGCCTAAACCTTTGCGGGGTGGGCCTTTGGGGAGGGCTGGTACTGGAACTGCCCGACGGGACGATCGTTCAGCCGTGGTCGGCAGCGGAGCAGCGCATTGCAGATTTTCCGGCGGTGCCCAATAAGGTAGTCAGCATCGACTTTGAGGAAGTGCCGCGTGATAGCCGCTACGACACCGTCCCCCCGTGCATGGCCTACAGCCCGCGCGAGGCGCAGATCGCCAAAGTGGTGAAAATCAACCGGATCACAACTGAAAATAGCAGTATGGACGTTCCGTCGCCCCATATCATTGATCCAAGGATCATCGGCGGCGGCGATACCAAAATTCCCTTGGAGGCCACGGCCACCTTGCGCCAAAACATTTGCGGTTTGGGCATCTGGGGCAGCTTGGTGCTCGAGCTCGATAACGGGGACGTGCTGCAACCGTGGGAATTGGCTCCTTCGGCGGTTGGATTGGCCAAAATGCACCTTGAAAATGGCCAAAAAGTGGTAATCAAGTACCACGAAATGATCCGGGATGGTCAGTATGATTCCGCAGTCACTTGCGCAGCGATCGGGCCTTACGCCGATCAGATCAATGGCGCAATCAAAATTTACGCCCTCAGTGCCGCTGGTCTGAATGAACCACCAACCAGCAGCAATTATACGATTACCGCCGAAGTGGTGGATTGGGGATGTGCGGCCTTTGGTGTTTGGCAGGGCATCCAGTTCAAAACTGAAAACGGGGCCTACCTGCAGCCGTGGGAGTTGTTGCCCCGCATTGCCCCTTCGGCCTTTGCCCTCCAAGCAGGCCAAAAGATCGCATTGGTCTATGTAGTGAAGTCACCTGACAACCGATACAAGGACGTGCAGGTATGCCCCACTTTAGCGCCACCGCCCGCCACCCAGCCGATTCAGGTGATCGGGCTGCGCATACTGCCCTAGCCACTTTCAACCAGCTCTGAAAAGCTAGCCCGCCAGATTTTATCGAACGGGATCATTAGGTCGCCAGCCCGCCAGATCTCGATCTGGCGGGGCTTTTTTTGTTACCAAACGCGCGAACCCGTGGTAATCAGGGCTTGAGGGTGGAGAACAATGGGAAACTTTTCAGGCTCATATCCACTGCCCTGAAAATATGATCTGCCATTTGACCGGGCGGTTTGGGAATGGATTAGCCGGAATACTAAAATTATCTACGGCAGTAACAAACAGATTATGTTGATTGGAAGTAGTAGCAATTCTACGGAGGCATTGCAAGCTAAAAAACAGAAAACCGGTAAATCGAAACACTCTTTGGTGCTGGTAATCAACTGGTTTTGATCGGAGCCGCTGTCGTCGTGGCTAAGCCTGCGGTAGAGGATCGTACCCGTTTGACCAATGTAAATAAAGCAAAATGAACTTGCCATCCATCTAGGTTCCTCTCGGCCAACGAAACAGGGTCAAGTAGTAGGTTGGGCTGGTATATTGTCCGAGAAATAGTCCGAAACTGGGGGAACCAACAAGTTTATACCTAACTTGATCCAAATACGATTCTTTCGCTTTGGTCGCCCAATTTTGCTCCAGGAAATCCAATTTTAATTATCGATCCTGAAATACCGAACGTTGGAGGTAGATTCGTTCGTTAAATTTGGGTTGCTAGTTCGCTGCTTCTGCCACTTTCCCCCTGCTATTTTGCAAAGTCCACGAAAATGAATTTAAGTCCGGCGGTCAATAACACCAAAAACAAACAATAAGTAATAATTCGGTTGTTAAACTTCGCCGTCCCAAAATGGGAACCAATAAATCCACCCAGTAGCACCGCCACCACCCAATAGAAGATATTGCCGTCAATTTTGTTGAGTGAAGAAAAGTGCCCGGCCAAACCAGCTAGTGAATTGCACAATATAAACAAGGCGGCTATTCCCGAAGCCTTTTTCACTGTTGTCCAGTTTGCCATGATGATGATCGGGGAAAGGAAAATCCCGCCGCCAACACCAATCAGCCCTGAAACCAGCCCAATGACCGCCCCCAGGCCAAGTCCCCAATACAAGGGCATTGTTCCATTGGCGGCAGTTGGTGCTTTCAGGTATTCTTTGACAATGAGCAACATTGCTGAAACAACTAGAAATAAACCCGCCAGAAGTTTGAAATATTGTGGGCCGATCGCGAGATAGCCGCCCAAAAAAGCCATTGGAAACGCGGTGATGATAAATGATAGAAATATCTTTCGGTCAAAATAACCGGCTTTGATAAACTTATAGGTTGCAATACTCGCTACTAAAATGTTCAAAACGAGTGAAGTGGGCTTAATGGCCACTGGCGCAAATGACAACAGGGCCATAATGGCAAGGTAGCCCGAAGCACCCGCGTGGCCAATAGAAGAATAAAGCGCGGCAACGAGAAAAAAGAGGCTAAAGGTGAGGATCAATAAAGTAATAGTCATTAAATGGTGTTTGAGGGGCAAAAATAGCAAATAAGGCTCCAATTGTGATTTGCCAACTACAGACGGTCATTTCCCTAGTTCTATTTTCGGATCGCACTACCTGATGAACCGAAGTTGAAATGCATACCTAGCCTAAAACGGCTGAGCAAAATTAATCTTCTGTTCACTGAAAAAAATCATTGAAAATCAATGCGTACAAAGTTTTTGATTGCTCGAATTACTTGCATCTGGTTGTACTACTTCTACCGCTTGATCAACGCGCTGGTGATTGGTAATGGGCGGGTTGGTGTTACGTGATAGCTAGTGAAAACGATTAGGGCTATTTGGGGAACGGCCAAAGGGCAGTGAATGGACTGCCCTTTGGCCGAGATGTGCGATTGCGGCCTGTCAAGCCCACTAACCACGGTTACTTTCTTTTTTTAAAAGCACTAATAATTATCGGTTTGAAATGACTGAAAAGCAACCGCCTTTAACTCTTCTTTTCCTCGGTTACGTCCCCTTTGAGCGTAGTCTCAGTTGCTACTTTGGGTTTACGAACTGGTCTCTTGGCAGCGGGGGCCGCTTGATTAGTAGACTGGGCAGCCTGGGCAACTACCTTGGGCTTCAATTGCGGCTTTGGGGCAACGGCCGGCGTTTTGACAACTGGGGCTGGGGTGGCTTTTACTTCTTCCGGTTGAAAATCAGGCAGTTCAATAGATTCTGGAGCTGATATAGCAACAGCTGTTTTCCCCTTTTTCTTTACCTTAGCCAATTTTGTTTCTGATTTTTTTTCTTTCTTGCTGGCCTCTACCGCCTTTTTGTCAGCGTCTTTGGCCACTTTCTCCGACTTTTTATCAGTTTTGGCGAGCTTACTTTCTGCCTCGTGTTCTTTCTCCAGCCAGTCTTCTACCTTTTTGGCCAACTTCTTGGCTCTCTTCTCCAATAATTTTTCCAGTTTTTCAGATACTGGGACTCCGCTCTCTACTATAGCGGCTTGTAAATGTTCGGCAACTTTAACAGCCAACGATGATTTCATGATTTTATTTTTTAATATTTTAACCTCTGCAAATTTCGTAAGTTAAATTATTGTTAACAAATAATCAGGCAATATTTGCAAAAATTTAATATTGGAATTTTGTACCACCTAAATTGAGGGGAAAAGTCTGACCAAAATATTACCATCCATTAATGCACTAGCAACCGTCAGTCATGTATTTTCCCGATTTTAGTTCCCTGAACGATATTGATCGCTGATCGCGATTCTGTTTATTTTATCATCACCGGGGCACTGGCTACCGACACCCAGTTTTATTGAACGCCTCAATGGCGAAATAATAGGGCTGTCCCACGGTCAAGGCCCGCAGTTCGAGCGCATTGGGTTCGTTATGCCAAATTTGGTACGTTTGGTACAACTTGTTTGGCGCAATCCCCCACAGAATATTATAGCCCACCACGCCGGGAACTTTGGCCCAAGTGATAAAAGCGTTGCGTTCATCTTGGTCGCGCTTGACTACCAATTGAGCCGGGGTTTTTGGGATTTTCCCTGATCCAAGGCTAAAGACCCGGAAATCACTGACCGCCAAATTTGGTGCAGCCACGTGCAAATGTTCCTATTTGAGATAACGAGTTTTGACTGGTTTGTCCAGTTCCACGTAGGCGCAGGGGCGATCCTGTTTGGGTTGCTGGGTCAGATCGGTCAGCAGTTCCCACGTTTTGCCATCCAGCGAATGGTACATCTTGAATTGGGTATATACTTTGGCTGGGTCGTTGTCATAAATATTGGATTTGTAGTCCACATAATTGATCTGGTAAGCATTTACTTCGCACGGCTTTTCCAGATCCAAAACTAGTGTTTCCCCGGTACGGTTCTGGCCAGCCACCCAAAAAGTGCGGGGGTTTTCGCCGGTCAATTTTACGGTGTTGAAAGTATCGCGCACCGACGAAGCCACCCCCCGCTTTTGGTAGGCGAGCAGCATCCAGCCGGTGAACAGTTCATCTTTGTCCTCCCATTTTTTGGTGGGCAACCGATGGGGGAAATCACCAAACCGGGTGTTGGCAAACAGTTGGTTATCTTGGTCAAAGCCGGTGGGAAACATGGCAATGCGCCGTTCCATTTGCCAGTTTACCGCGATCCAGGGCGTGCCGGTGTTCCAATAATTGCCGTAATTGTCCTGAAATGTGTTGCCGTGGCCGGCCCCGTTCATGTAACCGCCAGGTTTGTAGGAGATCGGGTTATAGGGGGCATAAGTAAACGGGCCGAGGGGATCGTCGCCCACGTAGGTGCCATTGGCATACACGTTGTATTCGGTGCCGGGTGCGCCATATTGCAAAAAATAATTCCCTTGGTGTTTGGTCATCCATGCCCCTTCGGTGAAAGGTTTGATGGTGTCGCGGTGATTGTGGCCAAACCATTCCCAGCCATATTTTTCGGGCTGGAAACGGTTTGGCCGTAATAATTGTTCTTGGTTTTGTAGGTCAAAATGGCGGTCTTTGTCCAACTCGGCCCCGTAGAGCGGGAACACATTGGACGATCCTCAGTACATGTACCAGCGGTCGGTGTCGGGGTTATGGAACAGGGCCGGATCCCACAGGCCCACGAGCGGGGACAGGCGGGGCAGCCAGCGGTTATAAAACTGCAATTTTCCTTTTTCCGGCTCGAGGCTGATAAAAATGGGGCGTTGCTCAAAAGTGGACTGAAAAAGATAGAGCGTATCACGCACCGACAACGCCGCCGGGGCACACATGTCTTCCATGGGCCATTTATCGGGCACTACATACCGCCAATTGATCAGATCTTTCGAGTGCCACCATCCCCCAGAAATGGTGACAAATAAGTAATGTTCCCCTTTGTGGTTGATAATGACCGGATCGGCCCCCGAACGGTACGAAATACTGTCATTGAGCTGCTCAAAATTGTATTTATAGTCAACGTCCATTGGGTTACAATAGGTCTTTTGGGCAGACTGCGCGAAGGCATGTTGCGTTAGGCCAACCAAACAGCAGATAAATAAGTAGTTTTTCATTCTCGATTTGATCAAAAACGAAAGTTAGGCCATTCTAGGTGATTATGCCGATAGTCCAATCGACAAAAAAAGCCGCCCGTGGGTTCGGGCGGCTTTTGGGAAGCACAAAAAATTACTCAGCGTCTTCGTCGGCAGCTTCTCCGCTAGCTTCCTCATCATCTTCGTCTGTTTCCTTGTCTTCGTCCTCTGCATTTACTTCTTCGGCATCTTCGGTTTCAGCTTCTTCGGCATCTCCGTCAGAATCAAGGATAGTGGTGGGTTCGGCCACTTCGTCTTCTTCTTCAGTTTCAGTTTCTTCGGCATCTTCGTCGGAAGCAAAGAGGGTGGTGGGTTGGGTCAACAGGGCTGGGAACAGGGTTTCGTTGGTGGCCAAGGATCCAGTCGCAATTTTTGATTGGGCTATTTGCATGATCGTGTGAGTTTAAAAACTTGTGGCAATTTACACTTCAACTTGTATTGGGGTGTGAATTCCAGTTTGTATTATTGTGAACTTATGATTACTATCCGTTCGGCTTGGGTATTACCGATGAGTATATGAGCCAATTTTTTTTAGTTTTTTTATTGATTTTTATTCATCAAAAAAGACGCTTTTAGCTATTTATAATTAACTTACTTTAAAATAACTATCTTAGACAATCCATAATACCTTGATTGTTAGATATATAAAAGCGCAGTTTGCTACAATTTAGTGAATAGAATCCATTTTGGTGCTACCAATTAGTGAATAAACTGGGGCTAGATGCTACTAAAATGTGTATTTTTTGGGTGAGGTGCTACTTGTTTGTGCATTTAATTTTTCATTCACTTGCCATCCAAGCGTTAGCCAGCATAATTTTTTGGATCACTTTTTTTGAACGTTTTTCGCTTTGGGTGGCCATTTGGCGCACATAAAAATCTTTTTTGCTCCCAAGATAGCCATTTTCATCCTGCTACTCCTCTCCAACCTTGAAAACGATCTGGCAATCTGTGCCAGTTTGGCCAGAAATCAGGATTTTGCCCGCTAGGTCGACTATTCCCCCACCGCAGCTAATGGAAGGGGTTTCATTTATCGATCTGCTACAAAATAGTGCATTGCTGGGTGGGCCATTCAACGCGGGTCTGCTACAATATTGTGCAGGTTTGGCCACCGGATTAGCTGCTACAAAATAGTGCATTGGGGCGGACAGAACCGCCAATCGCGGCAAAGTGCTACAAAATAGTGCATTTTGGGCAACTTTAAACCAGGCTAAATCCCGTGTTAGACTGGGTTAAGTGACTTTTTTTTGATAATTATCAATAATTTTTTCAACCTGTTGGGTTAACTGCTACAACATTGTGCATTATAGTTCAGTGCAATAGTTCTCATGGGATTTAGAGGGCAAGGATCGGCTTGCCTTGCAACCCAGCTTCGGTTCCACACTTTTAGCTGCTACAAAAACGTGCATTATTTTTTTGCACAATGAAAACCTTATTTTTGGGCTTGATAGCTGCTACAAATTTGTGCATTAAAAAATTATCAAAATACGTGCTACAATTCTTTGGAATTGTAGCACGTTCGTTTTAACTTTCGCCTTCAGTTCAACCCACCGGTCAGGTTTAGTTCAAGCACGGCCCGTTTTTGAACGCTAAAACACCAAAGCCCATGATGATGGACATAACCAAGAGCGAGATCGTCAAAGTTGAAAAAACTGACAAAAAGCGCCATCCAATCCATTACACCGTTTTTCATCCCAATGTGCTCATCGGGGTCAATACCGAGTTGAAACTGGCCGAGCAGCGGCTTTACATGGAGATCTTGAACTTTAACCACCAAGCCGAGCCAGACCGGCTCGACTATGAGATCCCCTACGAGTTCATCACCCACAGCACCGACCCGAAGGTGATCCAAAAGAAAGCCCACCAAGAGTTTACCCGCATTGCCGAGGTACTCCAAAAACGGGTCTTCCGCTTGGACAAAGAGTTTATGCAGACGCACTTCAACGAAAAGTACGCCGTCACCATCAACCCTTTCCCGGTCATCAAATACAAGGAAAAACATTTTCAAGTCCGGCTGAACGAGTACCTCAAGGCCGTTTTGGTGAAACTCGAGATGGGTTTCACCAAGGGGGACATCGAGTTGCTGCGCGCATTCCGCAGCGAATATTCCTACCTGATGTACTGGCTCATCCGCCGCGAGCAATGGAAGCACAAAGCCGGAGTTTTGGATTTTGCCCTCGATGAGCTAAAAAAAGAACTGGGCTGCACGGATCAGTACGAAGGCCGGTTCAATAATTTCAAGGCCCGGGTGTTGGATGTGGTCCACGAGGAGTTTCAGGGCACTTGGGTCGAGTTTGACTACGAGATCCTGCGCGGGGGCAAGGGCGGCAAGGCCATTCAGAAAATCTTGTTCAAGTTTGGCACCGATTTCCAACAAGAACAGAAACTGGCCCTGGCCGAAAACCGCTATGCTTGGGAAGGCGAGCTGCTCCAACTCGGTATTGGGGAGAAGGAAGTGCTCCGTTTCCGCGACTATGTGGCCAACCAGCAACCGCTCAAGGACGGTCAAGTCTGGGACAGCTTTTATGTGCACACGTGCATGGCCATAGCCCGGGAAAACTATCGGAACAAACGGCTCAACGTGCAAGCCAAAAAAATAGCCAATACGGCCAATTACCTTTATTCGGCCTTGGTGCAAGGATGGTGGGTGAAAGAGGTGGAGTTTCGCCGCCAACTGCCCAGCTCGCCCGCCCGGCCCCCGGCCAGCCTGTTTGCCGAATTGCCGGCCAAAGTAAAGCTGTCCCCCGAATCTGTCCAGTTGACCGTTGATCCGCCCGTTAAGAGCAGTGTTGGACTGGCCCCGCCACGGACGAAGTTCCGGTTGCCTTACGTCGATTTTATGGAAACCTACCGTGCTTATTTGTCCATCAGCAAAGAGCCGATGAGCGAGCCAGATTTTGCGGCCAAACTGGGCTACAAAATCTCCGGTGACTACGTGGAGAAGGTTTGACAAAAGTGGACACATTGTCCACTTTTTTTTGATCCGATCAAGCCACTTTCCCCCAGCGGAATATGAAGTGCGGTGTCCCAAAATTGCTTTTTCAACTGACTTCTTATGGCTTAGCCGTTTAGAGAAAGGAAAAAATCAAAACTTCTCGTACTTTTTTCAATCCCATTTTTCCGGAAAAGTAGCTTTTGGGGTGAAATATTGCTTCTACACGCTGATTTACCTTGGTTTGGTGGACTGTTGCTCACAAACATTCGCCAGTTAGTTTTTGTATAATAGTGACATTATTTTGCGACAGTATCTGGAAGTTCATTCACCAAATCCGCTACTTATATGTCTGTAATAACTACCGAGAAAGAAACACAGATCAGTTTTGACTATGCGCTGGCGCAGCAGATCGTCCAACTCAATATTCAGGATGAAGCTTTGGACGGGCGCATGATTACCGTCAATGGCTGCCCCATGATAAACTTTGGCAACTGCTCTTACTTGGGGCTGGAACTGCACCCGGCAATTAAAGCCGGAGTTATGTTGATGACGCAGCGATACGGATCCTTGTACGCCAGTTCCCGTTCGTATGTGGGCTTGGGCATTTTTGAAGAATTAGAAGACTTGATGGAACAAATTTTTGGTGGGCCAACATTGATGGCCACCTGTACGACCATGGGCCACTTGGGGGTCATCCCGGTTTTGGTGGGGCCCCATGATGTGGTGATCATGGATCAGCAGGTACATGCCTCAGTCCAAATGGCGGTTTCTTGCCTAAAAGGGAGTAATCCGGCTCAACAAGTGGAAAAAATCAAGCACAACAACTTGGCTATGCTTGAGAACCGGATACAAAAGCTAAGCGTGGGGAACAACAAAATCTGGTACATGGTTGATGGGGTCTATTCCATGTTTGGTGATGTAGCCCCGATCCCTGAAATCCTGGAACTGATGGATCGGTATGACAACCTGTATTTGTATTGTGACGATGCGCACGGAATGTCATGGACGGGACGCCACGGGGCGGGTTTTTTCCGCAGTCGCTGTGCCTATCACCCTCGGGTAGTATTGTCGACCTCGCTTGGCAAAGGGTTTGGGGCGGCCGGAGGCACATTTACTTTCCCAAATCAAGAAATGAAACACAAAGTCCGCTCGCTGGGTGGCACTTTCATTTTTGCAGCCCCGTTGTCCCCTCCCTTGTTGGGAGCTTGCCTAGCTTCGGCCAGAATCCATCTGAGTGACGAGCTTGCTCCCTTGCAAGCGGCCCTGCGAGTCCGGATTGATCATTTTGTGAAAGTGGCCCAGGAACTTAAATTGCCCTTGGCCGGATCGGCCGAAACCCCCGTGCAGTTTGTAGTGATTGGCAAAGCCGAAAATGCCGTTGACGTGGTCAAACGCTTGCACCAGCGCGGTTTTTATGTAAACATGAGTGCTTATCCGATTGTGCCCCAAGGGAAGGGTGGGTTGCGCATTACACTGACCAACCACCTGAGCTTAAATGATTTGAGTAATTTGGCGAAGGCTGTCCGCGAAGAATTGGATGAGCAGGTAAAGCTTGTCCAGTCGGCAACTCGCTAGGTTTCCCGTGAAGTCAAAACCGAACTATTACTGGCCTAATGTTAGTCATTTTTTGGGCCAAATTGATTTTTTCCTTACTCCGGTCATTGGTTGACTGGTGTACGCCTGACAAAAGTGGACACATTGTCCACTTTTTTTTGTTCCGATCAAGCCACAAAATTCAATACTTCGTGCCAACTGAGCCACTCACTGCGGCGGTCCGGGGTATCATTGAGGCCGCCACCGCCCTTGCGGGAGTAGAAAGCGGTTCCCCATTTGGTACTACTGATGTCCACTTGGGCAAATATATGGTGGGGCAGGTTAAAAAAGCTGTCACTGATCGTTTGATCGCTGGGGCTGAGGCGCAGGTTGCCCTCGGGCTGGGTGCGGAACCAACCCACGGTATCCAAGTGGGTTTGTTGCAGGGCATTGTCCAAGGCCAACCAAGCGGGCAAACCAAAAATCACCTTGCGCGGGTTTTGCTCGGCAATCGGGGCAGTGGTCACATAATCGATCGATACCAAATACCGCTGGGCCGAAGGGACATAAAAAGATCGGCCCAACAGAAACCCCCCGGATTTGGGGACAAAGCCAGCATGGGAGGCGGAAGTTTGTTGGATGAGGTCGCGGATCTGCCGGGCTGCGTTTTGGTGGATGTAGAGTGAAAGCACCGAACTGTCGGCCCAAGCCCGGTCGAGCCGCACTTGGGAATATTTGGATTGTTCGCGCCCTTCCGTGATTTCGTAAAAATGGTTGGCAATGGGATCTTGGGAGGGCTGCAAAATGAAGGTCCGGCTCCGATCGGCGGCCACTGGGGCGGCCTTGTCGGTATTGACCACCTTGATTTCTTGTTGGGGATTGGCCTTGGGTTTTTTTGCAGGCTCCGATTTTTGGGCTGGCTTTTTGGGCTCATCGTCCTCGGTTGGCCGTCTTTTGCCACTGCGGAGCCACGCGATCAAGGCCCCGATGGCCGCAAAAAGCCCAGCTACGCCCCCCGTAATCCAGCCCCACAGCGGAATATTGGGGAGTCCGGGGATGCTCGGGGTGCTCGGGGTTGCATTGTTCAATGCCCGGTTGCCCTCGTCTTTTACCTCTTCCTTCACCCGGTTTTCCACCTCGGTCTGGAATTCGCTCTTGCCTTGGTCTGTACCTTTGGTGTTGTCTTGGACGGGTTCAGTTTTCACCACGTTTTTGTCCGCTTGGCTGCTACTGCTGTTGTTGTCGTTGGCCACCGATCCGGTAGCGGCCAGCAGGGTGTAATTGATCGCCACCGTTTTGAGCGGGCGACGGGGCGGGGCTTCGCCCAGTTCTTCGGTTGCAAAACCAATCTTGAGCGTTCCTTTGGTAGTGGCCGTGGCCACGATGTTGTAGGTGATCTCGCAAATAAATTTGTCGCACAGGCAGGAAACGAACGTGAGCCCCGGGGCTTTGGCGGGCACCCATTTGTCGTAGGTCTTCAGTTCCAGCAGTTCGCGCTGGTCGGCGGCGGCTTCCAACGTGGCATGGATCAGCAATTTGCCATTGGGGCCAATCCGGGCCTCAAAAGCCCCGCCTTGGATGCCGGCCAATTGACTGCGATCCCGCCCGTGGGCCAAGATCAGGGGGGCCGTCACTTTTTGTCGGTTAAAGGTGTAGGTAAGGTCTTGGGCGGCTGACTGGGCCAGTGCCCCAACTGAAAAAATCAAAGTGAAAAATATCTTTTGCCAAGCATTCATGGTATTGTTGGATCTGGGTTAACCACCCGTAAGGATGGGGACGAGTAAGAGAGTGTAGCCTTCGCGCATTCCGTTTTGGAACAAGGTTTCGGTCAGGCCGATTTCGCGCCCAGCTTTTTTGTTGACCAATTGGAAGGTGAACCGGTTGCCATCGCTGTCGGTAGTCGGGAAACCAAAATTGGCAGCATTTTCGAGCAGTTTTTGCAACAGTTGGCTGCCAGTGGCACTCAACGGCACATCGATGTGGAGTTCGGTGCCGTTGGGCAATATCCGCAATATCAAATCTACTTTGGCCGATGGATTACTGCCTGCGCTCATTTTTGATTGGTTTTGGTGCTAAAATATAGTAAAGTGGGCGATTTGTCAAAAATGGGGGCGATTTAGCCCAACAAATCTCGATCGAGCAACACATACGTGAGCGTGCCCGTCTCGCTCACGTCCATGGTAAAAATTTCCTTTCGGTACAATTCTTCCAATTTGGCCTTGGCCTCGTCCACTGGCACTTCAGCCTTGACACACAGGGCCGCCGGGGTGAGTTTGCCGCCCGATCGGATGGCCAGTTGGATCACCTCGGCATCGGTCAGTTTGCGGGCACTGCCGGGGATCTGGCTGGTGCTTGCGCGCCTACCGACGGAACTTTGGGGGTAATTCTTACGGATTTTGCCCTGAAGCACATACCTGGACTGCCAAGTGGCCCAGTCGTAACTTTGTTGGATCAGCCCGTTGGCCTGCATCTGCCACAGCCGGCTTTGGGCTTCGCCAGCCGTGAGCCCGTGCTGGATCAGCAGCGGCAAAGTAACTTCCCCGCCATTTTCCATGGCCAGTTCCACCACGGTGGCATCGGGCATTTTTTCGGCCAATGCCCGGACACGGCCTTGGTACGAAGTCACGGACCAGTAAAGGCCTCCGCCCAAAAGGCCAGTAACAATAATTCCAAGGAAAATAAGCAGGAGAGCAAGCATGATAGGGCAATAATAAGCCAAATTGATCAAAAATGATCACGGGCTAAGCGGGTTCAAGTTCTTTCAACTTGGCCTGGAGCGAAACACGAGCACCTTTCCCTACCGGCGCTCATGGGCTTTTACCGGAACCCTGTCCTTTGACTACAGCCGGACGTTTAGCCGCCAGACGAATAACCACCATCTGGACTTTGGCCTCTGTTTTTATCAGGTGAACGGCAAAACGTTGGTCGGCTCACGGGGTTCCTTCTCGGTGAGTAGCATAATCGTGGCTTTTAGAGAAGAGGTGTCTTGGGTTGATCAAAACTACCAACTACTGGCCCCCCGGATCGGCTATCGCTACCAGCGGCCGCAGGGCGGGTTCACTTGGCGGGCGGGGATCCACCCGTTTTTCTACAGTCCTAGATCAAGAGCAGCCGGTGGGGGCGCGGTTTTTTTCCCGACCCCGCACGTGGGCTTGGGCTGGAACTTCTGAGGTGTTGGATTATTAATTTGACAATTGCGAGTTTTGTAGCATTTAACGCCAATAATGGTTTAATAATTGATGTTTTTTGCTGCGATTAGGTCGCGGATTTTTGGCTAACGAAAGTTTTTAAAAACTTTTGTTAGTTGCGTGTCATAAATGGTCTGGCAACGGACATTGTATGATTGAAAATTAGAAAAAGGTGAACCTTATTTTTCACTAAACTATTAATCCGCGAATCTGTATTTTGTTAGTCAATGATGCTTTCCCCGTCGTGAGTTGCTCGCAACCAGACGGGGTTTAGTATTTCTACCAGTCCTGCTTTTTTCGGGACGGCACCCCAAAAAAGCCCCAGCGATTTTAAAAATCGCTGGGGCTTTGGCTGATCTTGGTTTCAGGCTAAGCCGTTTTCCAAGGCCCGGTAATGGCAATGGTCACATTGGCTTCTTGGATATTGACAAAGAAGGTCTGGCCGGAGGGAGAAAATACCCCGCCTGCCATCTCGGACTGGAAGCCCACGTTTTCGGCCAAGTGATAGAGTTCGCCCTTGGGGGTGATGCCCACCAAGAACGAGTGCGGCGTATCTTCGCACAGCACCACATCACCCCACGGGGCCACGGTCAAGTTGTCACAGCTTTTCATCAAGTCGCTGTTGTTGGGTTCGGCAAAAATTTCGACCGTGCCCGGCCGTTCCGATTCGCGCGGTGTGCCCTCGTGGGCACTGGGGCGGTAGCGGAACACTTGGCCTTTTTCTTTCAGGCCGCCGTTGGTGCAAGCAAAATATACCTCTTTGTTACCAAACCACATGCCCTCGCCCCGGGCAAAGCGGGCCGCGCCCAGTTCAAAACCCCGGAGGCGGAGGTCGTCTTTGGGGGATTCCACGTCGGCCATGTCCAGCCATTCCACCGCATATTTTTGGCCAATGGGCAGTTTGGGGGTGCTGAGGCGCTCCCAATTGCGGGTGTCGCAGCTTTTTTGTTCCTTGATGACCAAGGCTTGGAGCTTGCCACCCTTGAGCAGTTGCCCGCCCTTGTTGGGCAAAAAGCGGTAGATCAAGCCATCGGGGCGGTCTTCGGTCTGATAGACGATGTTGGTGCTGGGATCCACGCACACCGCTTCGTGGTTGAACCTGCCCATGGCCCGCAGCGGCAGCGGATCGGCCATGTAGGGCTTTTCGGAGGCTTTTACCTCAAAATTATAGCCGTGATCCTGTTCGGTCTTGCCTTCGTTGCCCCCGGCGCGCTCGGTGTTTTCCTCGCAGGTGATCCAAGTGCCCCAGGGGGTCATCCCGCCCGCGCAATTGCGGGCAGTGCCGGCCAAGCTGAGGTACTGCGTTTCGACCACCCCGGTTTTTTCGTTGTAAACCAACGTAGTGGTGCCGCCCAGTTGCGGGGCAATGCCCTTGCCGTAGTCGTAAAACTTGGCTTTATCGACGAGGCCCAGCAGTTCGTTTTGTTTGCCAAACGCGCTGTGATCCAAGTTGGTGCCGTTCTCGTGGTTGCGGATCAGGATCACGCGGCCACCCCTGCCCCGGAACGTGGCCATGCCGTCGGGCCGGGCCGGAACCAGCAGGCCATCGCTCATTTTGTCGCCCTGCCGCGAAATAATCTGGTAGGTGAATCCTTTGGGCAAGTTGAGGATGCCTTTGGGATCTTTGACCAATTCGCCGTAGCCAATGCTCCGATCGGGGGCGGCCAGCAGTGGGTGGTTAACAAACTGGTACAGCCCCAAGAAGCCGAGGCTGGCCACGCCCGAAGTTTTGAGGAAGCTCCGACGGGAAGAAGATGAATCTAACATAATTGCGTTATTGTTTGCCAAAGGTAACCCGGTGTCAGCAAAAAAGGTTGGGTGCAAGAGGTACATTGGGTTAAATTTAGCTCAAAATGAACCCAGTTTTCAGGATTTTATCAAGTTGGCGATCGGGATTATTGAGGGTTAATCCTGCTTTGCCCGCCCCAAGTCAAGTTGAACAAAATAGGCCAGCTGCCAATTAAAAACCCAGTAGGATGGGTTGGCCCGACGAGGTGGGGGCAATCCACGGAACTGGACTGGGCCAAAGACGGACCGATGCACTGCCCAATATTGCCCATTCAGACGGGGACCGGTTTACTTCTCAGGGGTTTGTTGCTATCTTGCCAAAACTTGTTCCATTCACTTTGTCGCCTTATGAAAAATTATTTACCAATGTTTCTGCTCGTGTTGGGCGGGCTGGCCTCCTGCAAAACCGCCTTGCATCCCCAAGTGGTGTTCAAAACCGAAGCGGGCAACATCACAGTGGAATTGTACCCGGACAAAGTTCCCGTGACGACCACTAACTTTTTGCGCTATGTCGATGCCAAGAGTTATGACGGGGCCGCATTTTACCGGGTGGTCCGGCTGGACAACCAGCCCAACAGCCCAGTGAAGATCGAGGTGATCCAGGGCGGGCTTGACTCCACGCACAAGGAGCGCCGGCTGCCCGTGATTGCTCACGAGACCAATAACAAAACGGGGGTCAAACACTTGGATGGCACAATTTCCATGGCCCGTTCCACCCCAGGGAGTGCTTCGTCGGAGTTTTTCTTTTGCATCAATCCCCAGCCCGAACTGGACTTTGGCGGAAAGCGCAACCCGGACGGCCAAGGATTTGCCGCTTTTGGCAAAGTGGTAAAAGGAATGGCGGTGGTTCGCAAAATCCAGCAGGGCGAAACTGGGCCTGATGAACGCCGCCAAGCCCTCAAAAAAATCGTTCGGGTAACCGAGATCCGGCGGCGGTAGGCAGCAACTATCACATAAGTTTAGGTGCATGACGGGAAATTTAAAGAAGAAGGCAGTCGTGCCTGTTTTTGTTGTGCCCAAATGACCAAAGCAAGACGTGGCAACTCGGGGAATTTACGGCGCGGGCTGTCCCGCGGTTCTCGGTGAGATGCAGCGTCAGGGGATTTCCAAAAAAGAAAAAGGATTCGGTGTTTGAAAAAGGGGCTGAATTTTCCGGCTGTACATTGTGCCCACGAGCCACCAAAAAATGATGGTTGAAGTCAAGCGATGGGTGGTGAAAAGGAGGATTGGATGAACATCCTTCGCCGAAACACCGAAGACGACGAAAGGATCGCCGGGCCGTCCCAAGTCGGCTACTTTTAACAAACTAAATAATTATATCACGGTGAATTTAGACATAACGCCAAGCCAAATTATCCATTTAGCTCCAAATAAAATTGCAGTAATTTTTGTTGTTCAACGGCGATTTACAAATTTTCGCCTTGCAAGATAGCAAGAAGATCAGTTTTTTTCCGGCGAGAAACCTCGAGTGATTTTCCGTCGGCCATAACAACCATTCCCCCATCATTTTTGATATATTTGCGCACATGGTTGAGGTTTACTATGTGAGATTTATGTATCCTGAAAAAAAGATTGCGCGGCAGCATTTCTTCGATCTGGGAAAGCGTTTTGGAAACACAGATAGACTGTTTGTTGCTCGAGTGCACAAAGGTATAGTTGGATTCGGCAATACAGTACAATAGGTCGGAAACCTGCAGCACATCAAAACCTTCCAAAGTGGGTAAGCACACCTTGACATCCCTTGGGCTGGTCAGGGATAAGTTATGAAACAATGTCTGATACATTTTTGCAGCATGTTGGACGCTAAACACGTGACGTACTTGCTCCAAAGCGCTTAAAAATAGATTTTCTTCTATGGGTTTGAGCACATACGACACCGCCGAATATTGAAATGCCTGTAAAGCATAATCATGGTGGGCAGTCACGAAAATAATCAGAAAATCAATGCGTTGCAAATTTTTGAGCATCTCAAAGGCATTGGAAGGAGGCAAGGAAATATCCAGAAATACCAAGTCTGGTTTGAATTGCTCAATCATCTGTTGGGCACTTTGGGCAGTATCAGCTTCTCCTATCACAACAATGTCCGGGCTGTATTTGCCCAGTAGATGTCGCAAAATAGACCTGTTTTCTTTCTCATCATCCACAATCAAACTTCTTATAGTGGGGGTCATATAGGTTTTTGGGAATAAAGTAAAATTAGTGCATCAAATAGGTATTTCTATGTGGATGCTGGTTCCTGTGTGGCGGTTACTACTTACGGAAAAGCTCGCTTTTTCTGTTTTTCCACTATTCCATAAGTCAAAATAATTTTTGATAATCGCCATGCCTTTGGATTGGTGCGCCGAAGGATTACTGTTTTCTTGGAAACCGTTCCCATTGTCAATGATTTCGCAATGTAAAAAAAACTCAGATTCTATAAATCTAATGAGTAGCTTTTTCTCTCTTTTAATGGGAACCAAGCCGTGAATAATGGCGTTTTCCACAAATGGCTGGATAAGCATCGGGGGGACTTCGAGCAGTTCGGGGGCTTCTTCGCCTTCGTAGTCAATACTAAACTGAAAATCTTCACCAAAACGCAGTCTCTCGAGCTCAATGTACATACGCAGATACGCAATGTTTTGTTGGAGGCTAACGCGCAAGTGAGCTGAATTTTCGAGGGTTGTGCGCATCAGGCTGGCAAATTTACTGAGATAAATGGAGGCTTGCTCATTTTTCTCCGCAAGTACCAATGACTTGATGGTATTGAGGCAATTGAACAAGAAGTGCGGATTAAGCCGTGTTTGAAGAGCATACAATTGCATTTCTTGCAGCTGTTGCTGGAATTGTATCCGGGTTTTCTCTTCTTTTGTTGCTTGCAGTACGTAGGTTTGGGCGACAATTTCGGTGGTTTTGGCCGCTACTTCCTGTTCCAATCGCAGGTTCAGGCTGGCCATAAACGTTTTCTTTTCTTCCAGTTGCGCAATGATGACTTTTTGAAAGCGATTTTTTTCTTCGCTATCCAATAAAAGTTTTCTTCCCAAAGCCAAAGCAAAAAATAAAATTTCTATGAGCGTTCCGATTTGCATAAAATTATTTGGAAAAAACGGTTCACTGAAAGAACTGAAATTTCCAAAAAGTATACCCAAGATATTACCTAGATAGAAACTAAATGACCCCCAAAAGAGGTATTTGGAAAATGGAATATTGCGAAGTGTCCACAATTGCCAGAACAAGAACAGATAAAATACAAATAGGCCATAAAAGAACACACTGTTGATGATGATAAACCCGAACAACACCTGAACATCAAATCCGAACAGTAAAGCCCCCATATTAGCTGACCAAAGCAAAGCGCACACGATGTTGATAAAATATAAAATTTTGTACAGCAAGGGCTTGTTGTTCTTTATCGTCAAAAACTGCATCAGGAAAAGATGATACCCGATCAGATAGACGTAGGCAACAATTTCTTTGGCATAAATCCAGCGCTCGGGGAACTCCCAAATATACCAAGCATTGAAATGTAAGGGAAAGACATCTAATACCCCAAATAAAAGGACTCCGATCAGATACCATGCATAATACCCAAAATCAGGCAACTTATTTTGAATATAAATGGCCAGAAAAAAGCATATCATTATCAGCAGTGCCCCTACATAAAGGTTACTAATAAAACCGCTATTTCTTTTGCTAATCTCTTGCTTTTGTAATAAATTCATGTAGCCTGTCCCATTAAAAGCCGTAATATGAGTATCGGCTTTACGGTTGGGTAAGTCATAGAAATGCAAAGTAACGTTTTGCTGCTGGTTGGCGGGTATAGTATAACTGAGGGTTTGCAGATTTTGCGAAGATTGACGGTAGCGTACGGGTACCAAAAAACCATTATAAGCCACTTGGTTATTGGTTTCCGATACTATCAAACCATTGATCCCCCTTCTACTGCGTACCATATCTATCGAACTTTGTTTGAATAAATCTTGGCTGCCTACGTAGATAAAAAAAGTAGAGGCTTGTGGTTGGTCATTGTACAAACAAAACGACAGACTGGTTTTGTACACCCAGAAATCCAGGAATCCAGTCTTGGGGGTGGTAGCTGGTTTCGGCACGGGCGAAGGTTGATTGCCGATGTTGATGGGACTTTTTTCCGCCAATATTGATGCTCGCAGGGTGTCTTGGGCCCGTAAAGCGCCCACCGAGGATAGCGATAATACAATAAAAATGTATAAAAATAGATTTTTTGAAATATTTGAAACAATACTGATCATAAATTCTTGAAAAACCATTCAATAAATAGATAATACCATTCCCCCTTTAAACCCTACCGTTCACTCACTTGTTCAGTTTTTCTTGTTTAGTTCGCATACCTTTGAAAGGTCAAATATTGGGTTTAACGCTAAAATATACGTAACGATGAAAAAACGCACTTATTTTATACTTATCGGTGGTTGTTTGTTTGCTCATTTGTCTTTTGGTCAGATCATAGACCCTAAGCAAACCGCCAAACAGAAAAGTACCGACCGTGTCAATTCCCGCATCGATCAAGGCATAGACAAGGGCTTGGACAAAGTAGAAGGTCTGTTTAAGAAGAAAGAAAAGAAGCCTAAAAATGGTAAGAAAGACGAAAATTCGGATGAAAACACCAATGAAGACAACTCCAACGGGAACAACTCCAACGGGAACAACTCCAACGGTAACAATTCCAACGGTAACAATTCTAACGGCAAAAACAGCGGAAACGGTAACTCGTCTGCGGGTAACCAAACACCAAGTTTTAAAACCTATTCCAAATTTGATTTTGTACCCGGCGAAAAAGTCATTGCTTTTGATGATTTTGCCACCACAAGCGTTGGAGATTTTCCTTTGGGCTGGAACACCAACTCCACGGCAGAAATTGTAACCATTGACGGCGACTCCAAAAAGTGGCTTTTTATGTCCAGAGATGGATTCTTTCAGCCTGAATATGTAAAAGATATGCCCGAAAATTTTACGCTGGAGTTTGATGTTCTCACTCGCTATGCATCTAATAACATTTTAAAATATTCCTTTTATTTATCTGCTGTTGAGAATCCTAGAAAAGATTTATCCAATGCATACATCAAAAATGGAATTTACTTTGGCTGGCGACCTTGTGCGGGCGAAAGTGGCTATATTGTATATGCAAACAGTGAAGAAGTTAGTCAAAATGCGGGTTTGAGTATCGCACAATTCGAATCTCAAACTTGTAGTGTACCTATTGTGGCGAAAGTGTCTATCTGGCGACAAAAAACACGCTTGCGTATGTATGTCAATGAAACCAAAGTATTGGATATTCCGCAAGCCTTTGATGCAAAACTCAAATACAACGCCTTTAAATTTGGCAGTGCTCAGATGAACTTCTCTAACGGCAGACAAAACGATGATGAGTTTATGGTATCTAACATTCGCTATGCCGTGGGTGCTCCAGATATGCGTTCCAAACTTATCACCGATGGCAAACTCGTTACCAGAGGGATTACTTTTGATGTGGGTTCGGATAAAATAAAGCCCGAAAGTTTCGGGGTACTCAAAGAAATAGCTCAGGTGCTTTCCGAAAATCCTACGGTAAAAGTAAAAATCATTGGCCATACCGACTCTGACGGCAACGCCGCCAGCAACTTAGAACTTTCTAAAAAACGAGCTGCTGCCGTTAGCAAAGCCCTTACTTCGGATTTTAAAATTGATGCCTTACGCATGCAAACCGATGGCAAGGGGGCAGCCGAACCCTCCGAACCCAACGCCACGCCACAGGGCAAAGCGAATAACCGGCGGGTGGAGTTTGTTAAATTGTAAACGACTACCCAAGAAATCTACAAGGCTTTCAAAAGCCTTGTAGATTTTTAAAATAAAACCTAAAACTTTCAATTTAATCACAAAGTATAAATTTCTATGATAAGGACAATCGGTATTTTAATATGTATGTGCCTGCTTTCTGCTTGTGATAAAAAAGGGCAAGAGAAAGACAAAAATGATTTGAATAAAATAATCTCCGAGACAATCCCCGATGGAGGAGAGGCAAATACAACCATTGGTAAATGCCTCATGGAAAAGGATATGAGAGAAATACTTACGCCAGATTTGGTACAAGAGTTTTTGGGTGTACCAGTTAGTAAAGCCAAAGAAGAGGAGATTGAGAAAACATCATTTGTCAATAAGCTCGAATATACAGATGAAGATAATCCTAGAGGCACAAAAAAAGTTGAATTAATGAAAGGCTTAATTCAGGATTTTCCCGTTGAAAATGTAATAGGTATTAGTTATATCAGAACTACCGACTTACCCACTTTCAAAAACTTTTACCGTAATGCTACCGATGAAGATTTGGCGAAAATGGAAAAAGCAATGAACAGCCCTGAGACCAAGAAAAAACAGCAAGAAATGCTTGACAAACAGAACCTATCACCCGAAATGCGTAAAGTAGTCGAAGAATCTCTCAATGCTGGCAAAGACAAAGACATAGCTCGTGGACTTTCTACAGGAGCGAAAGAAAGGTTTGAAGAAGCTTCGGGTGTAGGCGAATACTGTATCTGGAACAAGCAAGAACAAATGCTGCTTGTCTACACCTCTAATGTTCAAATAGGGGTAAGCGTAAATACGTCGGATGATAAAGCTTCTAATAAAGCAAAGGCTACCGAACTTGCCAAAAAGATATTAGCTAAATGCCAGTAAATCCTAATCTTAGAAATATTAAAATCTACTTGTTAAGAATGTTCCAAACGTAAAATCTTATGAAAAAAATAACATTATTGCTTTTAGGCATTGCGTTTGCTTTATCAGCTTGCAACAAAACTGACCAAAAAAAAGCAGGTATCAGCGAAAGTGATGCTAAGGATGTTGAAAAAATCTTGAGCGAGAACGGTGGTGAAGGCTGCTTTATTCCTTATCAAGCCAAAGTCTGCGAACTTATAGACAAGGAAACTATCGCCCAAATACTTGGTGTTGATGCGGGTAAAATGACAGTAATGGATGTGTTTAAAACTTTGCACGAGAGTGGTAAAAATAAAGATAAGCCCTACAAAGGATCTCAATCTGCCATTTGTGATTATGAATGGGAAGATGAGACTAAAAAAATAAAGGAATATATACCAGGATTAGGCAAAGAAGTTGACCTGCCTATGTATGCAAAGGTTCAAATAACTGGTTTGGCACTTCAAAAAAACGTAGCAAGTTTTAAGCAAACTCACCGTAGTGTGAGTAAAGACGAAATGGAGGAGGCTGGTAAAAACGCAAGCGAGCGAATAGATAAAAGTGGTAAACACACCAAACAAGAAGTAAACACCGCCACAGATATGCTCAACGCATTGTCAGAAGCGCAGGTGGTAACCTATCTGAATGATTTGGGTGAAGTCGCCGCCAGCACTCGCTCCAAACTTAGTGGTGAGCAAGCCGAACTCGCTGTATATTATCGTGGCAATCAGTTTCAGGTATATGTAAATATGGGAGGCAAAACACACGCCCAAAACTTAGAACTTAGTGTGCAAATTGCCAAAGAAGTACTTAAAAAATGCAAGTAAACCACAATTTTAACCCAAAATAAACATGAAAAAGACAAGTTTAATTATTGTATTTCTGTTGGTGTTGTCTGTTGGCTATGCCCAAACCAACGACTGTAACGGCTATTTTGCCTACAAACAAGGTACTAAGTTTGAGCTGACTTGTTACGACAAAAAAGACAAAGTCACAACTCTGCTCAAGTATGAGGTTAAGAAAAATGTATCTTCAGCAAGCAAGACAGAGTTTTTCTTTTACAACGAAACCATGGACGACAAAGGCAAACTGCTTGTCAAAGGCGACTACAGCGTAGAATGTAAGGATGGGCAAGTGTTTGCCGACGTGCGCAACATCAGTTCGTTTGCAGCCCCCAAAACGGCGGATGTGGAAATGAGTTTTACCGGTGATAAAATTACCTACCCCCACAACCTAAGTCAGGGGCAAAAGCTTGCCGATGCCAATATGCAAGTCAAGGGGGGGATGGCAAATGTGGGTTTGAACCTTATCAATATAAACATGTCTTTTACCAATCGCAAGGTAGAGGGCTTTATGCCGATAACTACACCGGCGGGTACGTTTGAGTGTGTCAAAATATCTTATGACAGTGACGTAAAAAGTGGTTTGTTCAAATTTAACGGCAAGACTACCGAATACCTTGCCAAAGGCATTGGGATAGTAAAATCAGAATCTTTTGACAAAAAAGGCGTAAAATCGTCCTCCATCATATTGACCAAATTAGAAAAATAATGAAAAAGATCATCATCATTTTATGTTTGTGTGGGATTGGGTTTGGGCAAATAGCTGCCCAAACCTATACTTTCAACGCCAAGGCAACTTTTAAAATTCAAACAGATGAAGGGTCGTTTAGCTCTTACTTTTACCTCAATACCAAAAATGGTAATGCAGGACATGATGCTCAAGCCTTTCAAATGATGACTAAGGAAAATGTTGACGGGTACATTTTTTCGCTGGTTGAATATGGAAAAAAAATGTCGCAATACATGAATGTCGAAGGCAGAAAATATGTGGTAGAGCAGCCTCTATCCAGAGAAAATTATACTGCAGACATGTTTTGGAAAGAATTCAAAAAAACCGGAAAACGCCAAACTTTCGGGAAATATGCGGCCCAAGAATATACAGGGACAAGCGAAGACAGAAAAATAGCCATCTGGCTAGGCGAAAAAACCTACAACTTGGATGGTAAGCTACAAGGCGATATTGTAGGGCATTATGGTGTTGGTTATTTGTTCAAACCTTCTGAAAATGCCTATTACCTGATTGTTCACTTCAAAGATGAAGATGCCCAAGTAACACTTTTGGATATAATACCTTTCTCCAAATCTGTTGCGTTGAATGGCTATGAGAAAATGAAAGTGCCAGTAATGCCAGATACCATGCTCCAAGGCAACGGCAATCCCAATCAAAACGAAGAGCCACCCAACAATAAAGGGCAGGGATATGGAATGGAAAATTTGAAATGCTCAAGCACGTACGGAGCGGCCATTTCAGCTTTGGAGCAGTCCCTATCAAGTTACAAAAATTTGCTCAATAATCCTCAGGTTGGTGCAGAACAGAAGGCGGAATTTCGTAAAATGCTTACTTGCCTTGAAGGCAAACTGCCTTTGATGAAGCTTGCCAAGGAGGAAGCTCTGCGAGCCGAGCAGCGCTATTCCAATAATCAGGAAAAATTGATGGAGGAATGCCAAAAGATTGAAGAGAAATTAGAAAAAAATACGGCTCATCTATGTCCCTAGAGAAATAAACCTAGTTTTTGGTTGGGCAGGGTGAATGGGGCAATGCGCTGGATGTATGATAACAGTATTTTTGCTGATTGAAAATAAACGAGTTACTTGTTTCTACAATTCGTCGGCTTGGTGTAGGATCATTTATTGGGTGTTGTCATTTCTCGCCGAATAAGTAGAAAATAAACCTCTCAGTGGCTTCTCGACGACAAAATAAATTTGACCAATTGATTACCAAAGCTTAAAATATTAGTTTTTTTGCACCCAAGGCCACCTTCATTTTATCGGCCAGTGGTAGCTTTTACCTCTTCACCGTCCACTATTTTCTTGTCCACAATGAAAAAGGGCCGTTGCTTGGCCTGAAAAAATATCCGCAGCACGTATTCACCGATTACGCCGAGCGAAATGAGTTGTACCCCGCTGAACAACGAGACCACGATGAGCAAAGTGGTGTAGCCCTCGGGCACAGTATCAAAGAAATACTTGACCGTCAAGGTATAAATAATGAGGATCAGGGAAAGCAACATAATGAACCAACCCATGCCCGTGATCAGCTTGATGGGCACTTCACTAAAGTTGAAAATCCCGTTGTAGGCCAGTTTGAGCAGCATTTTAAACGAGTATTTGGGTTGGCCGGCCTGCCGTTTGGCGCGCTCATAGGCCAGCCCCACTTGTTTAAACCCGATCCACGTGCGCATCCCCCGGATGTAGCGGCTCTCCTCGGGCATTTGGTTGAGGATGTCCACCACCCGGCGGCTCATCAGGCAAAAGTCGCCACTATCCAAGGGGATGTCGATATAGGAGATCGATTTGAGGATCCGATAAAACAAGTAATAACCGATTTTTTTTGGCCAGCTTTCCTTCCGTTTTTGCCGCACGGCGTACACCACGTCATAACCTTCCCCCAGTTTGGCGTAAAAATCGGGGAGCAGTTCGGGGGGATCTTGCAGGTCACCATCCAGCACCATGATGGCCTCCGTGCCCCGGGCCGAGGCCAACCCGGCGGTCAGGGCCAACTGGTGGCCGTGGTTGCGCGACAAGAAAACACAGTGGTAGCGGGCATCGCTCAGGGCCAGGGCCGCCATGAGCTGGGCGGTGTTGTCCCGGCTGCCGTCGTTGACCAGCACGACCTCGATCCGTTTGGTCGATTGCGCCATGACCAGACTTAGGCGCGCGATGAGCAGGGAAAACATTTGGCTTTCGTTGTAGAGTGGAATGACAAATGAGATTTCGGGCAGTGGCTGGGGCATCTTCAACGGATTGGCGTGCACAAATAACCGAAAAAAGTGGGACTTTTGTCAACGTAAACCCTTGGTCATTGTGGAAATAGTCGTTTATCATTTTTTATTACTTGGCGGACTCATGATCGCTTGTATGGGCGTGGGCCATGCCCTGCGAGCCATAGCCCTCCGGCAATTCCCAGTTTTGGGCTACGACCAGTGGCTTTTTAGCGGTTTAGTGGGGGCCGTAGCCTTGGCCGCTGCCACAGCACTCTGGCACACGCACGGGGTTACTATTTTCGGCCTTACGTTACCCATGGCGGCTTTTTTTTGGTACGAACTCAGGTGCTCGACTCAGGTGCTTCCGGCGGGAGAGGAGCTTTCTCCACCTCTCCCGCCGCCAATTCGGGGGCGGGTGGTTGCGCTATGGCCGGGCTTAGTGGGGGGCGTGTTCGTGTATGCGTTTTGCGCGTGGGGCTTTGTGCGCCCGGGGGCCTATGTACCCTATAATATCCCCGATCCTCAGGCCACTTTCCACCACGACCACGTGTATAGTTCCCGTATCGCCTATTTTAGCCAGCTATCTGGTCAGGAAAGCGATGTCTTTCTGCTAAATCTCCTAGATCCTGCCTACCGAGGCACCAAGCCCTACCACTACCTTGAACTCTGGCTTACTAATACTGTGGCTGGGGTCACGGGGCATCGCCAAGTGGCTATCCTTTATCTGGTGGTTTATCCCTTTTTCTATTGGCTTGGTTTGGTGGGGATTTTGGCTGTATGGTCGGCTGGACGCACGCTGGCGCCTGGCTGGCTGCTGGTGGGCAGCATCGCATTTTTGTTTGTGGGTGGGTTTACCTTTGAATTTTATAAATCGGTGCGTTTCTTATCGCTTCTTTCGGTGTACAAGCACCCTCTCATTAGTGGCCTACCTAAACTGGGGCAAGTGTACGTCTTTTTGCTAGCAGGGCTGTTACTTGTCTGGCGCGGTCGCTGGATCGAAGGCCTACTCACACTGCTCATGCTCGGCACCACCTATTTAGTAGTGTTTCCGGGGGTGGCATTGGCTGCTGGCGCGGCTACCGTCGGGGCTTGGCTTTTTCGTATAGTGCCCCGTCCCCAAGCCATTCGCGGTATGATTTACGCTAGTTTTTTTGGCTTGAGCGTAGCCGCGTTTTATCATTTTTTCGACGTCTCTACGGTGGGGCGAGAGGGTGCCAGCACCCGCGAAATCGCTGGCTTGCTCCAAGGGGTGGTGGATCCTGAAACCCTCCGTCTTCGGTTTAATATCATCGTAGGCGGCCTGCTTCAGGTCGGCATTGTGTATGCTCCATACCTCTTGCTCATTGTCGTTTTCTGGCCCCAATGGTGGGTGCAGGTAGGATTACCGTCCCGCGTCAGCCTCATTTTCGCTTTTATCTTACTCTCGGCTGGTACGGTCGCTTGGGCCGTGTTCTACAAACAGCTAAATTCTTTGCAACTTTTTTATAACCTTGGCATTCCACTGGCCAATGTTCTGCTCATTGCCCTAGCCGGCTGGCTCATCCGGCAGCCTATTACTTGGCGGAGCTGGTTTGCCGGCTTGATATTTAGCCTCTCGTCGCTGCTGCTTTTTTGGGATAGTCTATACGTTTACCCACTAAAATTTTATCCTCCGGTCTATTCCGATGCCTATCTTGAGCGAATAGATACCTACCTCCACACCCAGCTTGGCACTTGGCTGGCTGGGGCCTCTCTCCGAGCCGAAACGGCCTTCCCTAATATCTTCGAAAAATACGTGACCATTTATACCAACGGCAGCTACTTGCCCTATCTCGGTAATGGCGGCGCGGTAGCCATCAGCCTCAACGATGGCGAGATTCCCCTGAGCACCGATCCGCTCGTGCGGGAGCGCGAAAAGCAGGCCATTGGCATGGGCTTGTTCTATCGTTGGCTGGCCCGCGAAAAGGCGGTGGGCACTTATCGCGATTTGCCGACGAGCCAATTGGCCTTTATCCAGCATTTCAAGCTCCGGTTCCTGATCCTTTCGGCGGGGGTGGCAGTGCCCCCCAATCTCCAGCCCTTATTGGAAAGTCGATTTGTGGATCCGCTATCGGGCGAACAGTTTGTCATTTTTAGACCTGTAAAACAATGAACAATGGGCGTTGCCACGTATTATTTTTTGTTGCTGCTGGGATTGATCACTGCCAGCGGCATCATTGGCCACGGCCTGAGGCGCATGGTGTGGGGGCGGCCAATGCCCCGCAACTACACCCAACTGCTGTTTGATGGCCTGACCGGGGCTTTGGGGCTGGCCACCGTTGCGGCACTTTGGTGGACCCAATCGATAACCGTCCACTTGACCGTTCTGCTCATTGCAGCTTTTTTTCTGGTGGAGGTTTGGTCGATAAAGGGTGCGTCCCGCCGGGCCGAACCTGCCCCGGAGTCCTTGCCCTGGCGATCCGCTTGGCCCGTCTTGGTGGGGGCACTCTTGATTTTTGGCTTCTGTGCGTGGGGGTTTGTGCGCCCCGGGGCGATTGTCCAGTTCAACATCCCCGATGCCCAGGCCACGGTCAACCACGATCATATTTACAGTGCGCGGATTGCTTACTTTAGCCAACTTTCCGGCCAAGAGTCCGATGTATTTTTGCTCAACCTGCTCGATCCGGCCTACGGCGGAGTCAAGCCCTACCATTACCTCGAGTTGTGGCTCACCAATGCCGTGGCCGGGATCACGGGCACCAATCAAGTCGTGGTGCTGTACTTGGTCATTTATCCATTTTTCTATTGGCTGGCTTTGGTCGGCATCCTCGCCCTGTGGGAGGGTGCTGGCAGTCGGCCCTCAGGTTGGCGGTGGCCAATCGCTCTGCTGTTGCTTTTTGTGGGCGGTTTCACGTTTGAATTGTACAAAGAGATTGGCTTTTTGGCCCTGCTCAGCACCTACAAACACGCGGTCATGAGTGGGCTGGCCAAATTGGCGACCATTTACGTCTTTTTGCTGGCCTTTTTGCGCTTGGTGCAGCAACGCCAGATCCTGTTTGCCTTGTTGACTTTGCTGTTGTTGGGCACGGCTTCATCGGTGGTTTTCCCCGCCATCGCTTTGGCCACTTGCGCCGCCGCCTTGGGGGCCGTTGGGTTTGGGTGGCTTCCCCGATCGGTGGCTTGGCGGGCGCTTGGCTATGCCCTGACTTTTGGCCTGGCCGTGGCAGCATTCTATCATTTTTTTGATACGTCAACCGTGGGCCGGGAGGGAGCCAGTGCCAAAAGTGTGGGTAGTTTAATCATGAACTTGGTTGATTATAGCACCCTGCGCACCCGTTTCAACATCATTGTGGGGACAATGATCCAGTTGGCGATTGTCTACGCCCCGTTTCTGTTGGTAGTCCTCCTGTTTTGGTCGGATTGGTGGCGCGAAGTGGCCAAACCGTACTTGGGCCTACTGCTTTTTGTCCTGCTCCTCTTGCTTTCGGGCACGGTGGCTTGGACGGTATTTTACAAGCAGCTCAACTCGTCCCAATTGTTCTATAACTTGGCCGTTCCACTGTGCAATGTACTGGTTTTTGCTCTGGCGGTTTGGGTGATCCAGCGGCGCACCACTTGGCGGAGTTGGGTGGCCGGCGGGGTGTTTGTAGCCTCGGCCGTCCTGCTTTTCTGGGAAAGCCTATCCGAATACCCCCTCAAGAACACTCCGGTCAATTATTCCGATGCTTACTTGCAGCAAGTGGAAACCTACCTTGGCACGCAGCCCGGCGGCTGGCTGGCCGGGGCTTCGCTGAAAGCTGGGTCGGCCTACTACGACGTGTTCCAAAAATACGTGACCATTTATACTAACGGCAGCTACTTGCCCTATCTCGGTAATGGCGGCGCGGTGGCCATCAGCCTCAACGATGGCGAGATTCCCCTGAGCACCGATCCGCTCGTGCGGGAGCGCGAAAAGCAGGCCATTGGCATGGGCTTGTTCTATCGTTGGCTGGCCCGCGAAAAGGCGGCGGGCACTTATCGCGATTTGCCGACGAGCCAATTGGCCTTTATCCAGCATTTCAAGCTCCGGTTCCTGATCCTTTCGGCGGGGGTGGCAGTGCCAACGCCCATTCTGCCGCTGGTCAAGGCCCAGTTTGCCGATTCGATTTCGGGTGAGCAGTTCCTGATCCTCGATCTGGTCAAGCCAGCGGGTTCCAACACAGTCGGCCCACCAAAATAATCGACTGTCGTTTCCCCGTCTCGATAAGTGGCTTTGCGGCTGGCCACAAACCGTTCCCCAACTGGTCTGCCCGGCCTAATTCTTTTTTGCGGCCAAGTCGGGCAACTTGCCGCTTGATGCTGTTGGCCGCTTTGGTCGATCCGCAATCAAAAATTGAGTGGAAGTCAAGATCGAGGGTAAAATATTGAAAATCAGGTCATCTGCCGTTGTCATTTTGGCTTGGCGCGATTTGTTACAAGTACGTTGGGCTTGCCAAATAAAGGGTAGCCCCACTTGTTTAAACCCGATCCATGTGCGCATCCCCCGGATGTAGCGGCTCGCCTCGGGCATTTGGTTGAGAATGTCCACCACCCGGCGGCTCATCAGGCAAAAGTCGCCACTATCCAAGGGAATGTCTATATAGGAGATCGATTTGAGGATCCGATAAAACAAGTAATAACCGATTTTTTTCCGCGACGGGACTCAGCCCAAAACCGGGACTTCAAACAACTTGGGCGAACTCAACATTGGGCGAAAAGTGAACATGCCCGGCCCCATGTTTTTCTCGCTCTGGCCCGGCCAGATTGCCAAAATCATCCCCGGCCACCACTTGCGCTCAAACCAGTACCTGCTCGTGCGCGTGTATGACGAAACCGAAGCCAAGAAGAACTGGGCCAAAGCGGTGGTCAAGACCAAAAATATCGGCGATGGTGGCGACGAAGAAATAATCACCGCCGAAACCCCCGATCTGATCACGGGCCGCCAATTGATCATCAAGGGAACCACCGTTTCGTTTTACATCCCGCCCACGGGCGTGGAAATTGTCCGCGATGAAAACGGCAACTACGTGCGCGAAGCGGTTACTTTGGAACGACTGGAATACTGTATTTTGTTGAACGAAAACGGCAACAAACGGTATTTGCAGGGGCCAGCGGTCGTTTTTCCCGAGCCAACCGAAGAGTTTATCACCCGCAACGGCAACCGAAAATTCCGGGCCATTGAGCTCAATGAGATCAGTGGGCTGTACATCAAGGTCATTGCGCCCTACGTCGAGAATGGCCAGCACTACGAAGAAGGCGAAGAACTGTTCATCACTGGCAAAGATCACAAAATTTACTTTCCCCGCGCGGAACACGCCATTATCAAATATGGTGAACAAGAAGTGTACTACGCGGTGGCCATTCCGGCGGGCGAGGGCCGCTATGTGCTCAACCGCAAAACTGGCGAAGTAACGCTGAAAAAAGGCCCGGCCATGTTTTTGCCCGATCCCCGGGAGGCAGTCATCGTCCGGCGGCTGCTCGATGCCCGCCAAGTTGAGCTGTGGTTTCCTGGCAACCGGGAAGCCTTGGACTACAATTTGCGGCTCAAAGAACTGTTCCATCTAAGCCAAAAAGATGAATTTATTTTGGCCAAAGACGTAGATGAAGCCCTCCAAAGCGAAAAAGTAAAGGAAAACTCGCGCAAACGGTCGATGACCTCGGTGCCCAGTGGGTTCACCGGCGATGAATTTAACCGCGCCGAACAGCAGGCCCCGCCCCGCACGGTCACGCTGTACACAAATACGAAGGGGCGGTCACCATCAATTTATGGACGGGTTACGCGATTTTGGTGGTGAGCAAATCGGGCAATCGCAAGGTTATCGTGGGGCCGCAAACGTACTTGGCCGATTACGATGAGAATTTGCAGATGACCGAACTATCGACCGGCACGCCCAAAACTGAAGCGAACCTATTGCGGACGGTTTATCTCAAGGTATTGCACAACAAGATTTCCGACATAGTAAAAGCTGAATCGGCCGATTTTTGTCAAGTAAACATTCATGTGTCCTACCGGGTCAATTTTGAGGGTGAGCCAGAAAAATGGTTCAATGTGGAAAATTATGTCAAGTTCTTGACCGATCACTTGCGATCGGTAATCCGCAATGCCGTCAAGCGGTACAAGATCATGGATTTTTATGCCAATGGAATCGGGATCATCCGCGATACCGTCTTGGGCATTGCCGTGGACAAGAGCAAGCGCGGCGGGCGGCGGTTTGAAGAAAACGGGATGCACATTTATGACGTGGAGGTGTTTGACATCAAGCTGGGCGATAACGGAATTGAAAATATGCTGATCAGTGCCGAACAGGACGTGATCCGACAGACGCTGGCCATTGCGGGCGAACGGCGCAAACTGGAACTGACCGAAGAGATCGAGCACGTGGCCCGCAAGGTGAGCGAGGCCAAGTCGCAGACCAAACAACAGGCACTGGAGTTGCAAAAAACCGAAATTGGAAAAACGCTGGAGAGCCAACTGGCTGCGCTGGAAGCCGAAATCTTGACCCGCCAGCGCGATCTGGAAGCCAAACTTTCCGGGCAGGAACAGATCGCCAAGATCAGCACCGCCGAACTGGGGATGGAGAAAGAACGGCGGGCCTTTGCCTTGGAGGTGGAACAGCAGCAGATGAGCCAATATTTGGCCCGGGCTCAAGCCGAGGTAAATGGGGTAGTGGCCAAGGCCGGGGCCATTTCACCCGACCTGATCGCCGCGCTGCAAGCCTTTAGCGATCGGGCACTGGCCGAGCGCGTGGCCACTTCGATGGCTCCGTTGTCCATTTTGGGGGGTGGCAGCGTCGCCGAAGTATTTGCCCAGATGCTCAAGGGCACGGTGCTGGGCAACGTGCTGAACGGTGGCATCGAGGATGTGCAGGTAGAATAACTGCCGCACTGGAAAAGCCTAAAAAACCTGCTGGCCGCGCGCCCAGCAGGTTTTTTTAGGCTGCCTTCCAAGTTCGTCCGCCTTACTCTTTCACAAAGCGGTACACGAGTTTTTCGGTGCCCAAGTCCACTGTCAATACATATACACCTTGGTTCAATGGGCCAATGTCCAGCCCTTTTTCCCAAAACTGTCCCCCTTTTTCTTGGCTGGACTGCCGGATGATTTTGCCGAACACATCAGTAATCTGGATTGAGATTTGGCCAGTAAAAGGATGGTTCAGCATCAGATTCAGCACCGATTTTGCCGGGTTGGGGAACCCGTGCAGGTAGCCAATTGGGGCTTGGGCCGATCCACCGCGCCGGAAATGCAGCACAAAACGGTTGGCTTCAAGGCCCCGGTTGGCTTGGAAAGGGTATTCGGCGGTGGTCAGATTGTGGAAAGCCCCGGTGGTTTTGTCCTCCAAATAAATGGCGGTGCCAGCGGCAAAAAACTTCATTTCGGCAATGCGGAAGTACTGCTGGCCACTTCGCACCGCTTTGAAATAAACCGGCAAGCTAGTATTTTCAGTCAGCGGGGGCAGGGCGTTGTAGGCGGTGGGCCGTTCGCCGACCCGGGTGAGCAGGTCTGGGGCATCGGCCGAGTTATAAAACGGACGCAGGATGTCTTCCCGTTCGTCCCAACCATTGGTGGCCCGGGGCATAAAATAGACCACTGTTTGATCGACGGTGCTGTTTCCCGCCTCGAATTTGACAATGCCCGAGCAACCAAGGTTTTCGGCTTCTTCGGGCCGGTAGAATTGGGGCTTCTGATAGGCAGTGGGCCGCACCGAGTTGTCAAAGCTTAGGTTGCCGCTGCTGCCCGGGGTGCGTGCCCGGACCAAAAAGCCTTGGCCCTGGGCCAGATCTTTGCCGCCGTTGATGCCGATGCCCCCGGGGATATTGGCCGGGAAGTAGGCCCAAGCCCCCGAGAAGCGGCCCGTGGCGATCCGCCGCAGAATGGTCCGATCCACGACCGTACTGTTGCTGCCCAAGTTATACACCGCGTCCCAATCGATGGGCGAGGGATACGGGTTGCCGATCAGGTTCCAGCCCGACTGGGGAGCGTTGCCCCGGGTGATTGGGCCCACGGAAAGGTTGCCGTTGGTCAGTATGCCTACTGATCGGAAGGTAAAACCCCCAGGAATGTTTACGCAATAACCCCGGCCCGTGACGTAGGGCTCGCCAGAGGTTATTCCCCGCCAACCCGCTTGGCCCGACGCGGGAGCGCCGCCCTCAAATACTTGGTTTTCTCCCTCTACATATCTAAAGGCATTGGGAAAATTGGCGATGGTGTAGCTGGGGTTTTGCCAAAAATAGGGGTCACCGGGATTATCGAAAATAATGCCTCCGCCCAAGACATCAGCCCCGATAGTCCCGCCCAAAACAGGCCGGGAAACATAGGTGTAGCCTTGTCCGGCAATCCTTTCGGGATAAGCCTCCACAAACCGCTGGACCAGCACTTGGCCATCAACCACATTGGTATTGCGGTTGATCACCATTGCAGTAAAATTTTGGGTAGAAAGCAGGGTAAGGTTGTCTTGGGTGATGAAATTGTTCTGTTCCAGATCAAGCAAACGGCGAACCCGGATGTTGAAAGAGGTGGCGGCCACCAATGGATTGCCGGGATTCTGAACCAGCAAATAGTTGAAAGTCAACTGATTGTCCAAGAACTCGTGGTTGATATAATTCGATACGGACGGGGGAATGCCCACTGTGCAGTCATTCCGGGGGACAAACGTCACAGTAGCGGTGCCGTTGCCGGGGTCGAATTGGGTCGATTGGCCAGTGACGGCAAAATCCCGTCCCACCGTCAAGCGGCTATCGTTGCCCATGGTAAACCGGCAATTGTTCAGGTAGATGTTACAGGCCACTGCCGTGGTCAAACTGGCGGGCAAGGTGGCGGTCACCCGGTCGATCAAGATGTTTTGCGGAGTAGTGGGCACCGAAAAAGACAGCACCCCACCGCCGCTGCGCGACTGGGGTGTCCAACCGTTGGGGTCGTTCCAGGTGCCACCTTGGCGCAGCATCCGGCGCATTTCCACCGCCCCAATGTCGGGCACACAGGTGCGGTGAGCAACCAGATAATCCTGTTCATAGTCGTTAAAAGGGATCGGGTTGACCCCAAAGTCGCTGGGTAAACCGCCCCGATCCACGAGCGGGCTGTCCGGCAGGGGGACGTAGGGAGTGTCCTCGAGCGTGCCAATGGGGCTGTAGGGCGAGGCTGGGCCCAGCAACTGGGGGTCTTGGTTGAAAAGGCACCCGGCATTGCAAACGGTGCCCGGTGGGCAGGCAGCGTCCTCGATCAAATTATGGTATAATTGGGCCCCCGATCCGACCAGTTGATAGCTGTTGAGCACGGCATTGGCCCGGTTGCCCCAAAACAAGGTGTTGATGGTTTGCAAACTGGTGTTGGACAGGTACAGCCCCCCGCCGGCACTGGCACCGGGTGCAGTGTTGTCCAAGATCGAGCAATGGCGAAGTTCCAGCACGCCCAACTGGAAAGCGGAGCTGTTTAGGTAAGCCACTCCTCCACCAAACTGCGCGGTATTGTTGCTGAATATGGTGTTGATCAGGGAGACCTTCTTAGTACTGTTGGTGCCGGTTATGGCCATGCCACCGCCGTTGCGAATGGCGTGGTTGCCCTCGAACAGGCTAAAACCGAAGGGCGTTTCCCGGTCTTGGATGAACACGCCGCCACCGTCGCGCTGGGCGGTATTGTTCCGGTAAATGGCTCCAAAAAATATTGACATCTGCTCGATCAGGCCGTTGCTCACGTACATTCCGCCGCCATCTTCACTGGCTTGGTTATTTTCTACCAGCAGCCGGTTCAATCCCAACCCGGTGGCTGGCCCGGGAGTGGGCAGTGGCACCCTGCCCGTGGACAGGCGCGAGCCGGCATCATAATACACTCCGCCTCCCAAGCGGGCCCGGTTGCCCCGGATCACGCCATTGACCAACCCGATGGTGGAGAAGGTCTGGTAGATGGCCCCGCCCAAGCCGCCTTCGTTGCCCATCGGACCACCGCCAATCGCTTGGTTGTTCAAAAAGGTGCAATTGATCAAATTGACTTGGGGGCAACTTTGGGCAAAAAACCCGCCGCCGCCCGAAGTGGCCACGCAATTGGCAATGGTACAGTTGACCATGTCAAAGCTGGCATTGACGGCAAAGACGCCGCCTCCCCAGTAAAGATTGAAAATGGGCAAGATGGGATCGGGCCCCGGAACCCGGTTTTCATTGCCATCCCTGACTTCCACTTGATCCAACAGGGTGGTGGTAATCCCGTTATTGAGGGTGTTGCGAATATCGATCACCGTATAATTGTTGTCGCTGTTGTTGCCGGGGATGCCCAAATCCCCGCTGAGAATAGTGGGCCCCAAAGCACCGCTCCGCTGGAACAGGTAGTTTTCGGTACCGCCAAAGCCCCCATAGATCATGGTTCCGTTGACGATAAAAAATGACAGGCTGCGGTTATTGGAGGTTCGGTAAGTCCCACCGGCCATGAATAGGCTGTCACCAACTTGGGCATTGCCAAGGGCAACCTCCAAGCTGTTATAAGCACCAGCCCAAGTAGCTCCGCCGCCGCCGACTGGCGCAGCGGCATTGACAAAAACGGTGCGCTGGGCAAGGCTCACCGACAGCCCAAAAACCAATAAAAAACAGCAAAAGAGAAAAACCTTTGCCAGTACGTGAGATAAAGTAAATATCATCTTTTAATGAGGTTAGTGATCAATGTATGCGTAGTATTTCAAGTGCAGTAATTGATTAAGCCTGAATTGTTTACAAAGCATCCTTAAATTTGGGCCAAACAAAGATAAGCACAAAGTGAGCAATCGGAAAACTTGAGAAAAATTTTCCGATTACTCGTTTTTGTGTCCTTGTGAGTAGTGATATTTTATTCGCTTTTCAACACCAGCTTGCCCTTTTTGGATTGCTCGATCTCGGCCCGATCGGTCAGTTCGGGGCGGGCCACTCCTTGGGCAAAAGCTTGGCCCTGATCACCGTAGTGGGGCGAGCGGAAATAGCCCGATTGCCCAGTGGGGTTGATGCTGGTGGCTTTTTCGGGTTGGCCAAAATCGATGATCCGCCGCAGGGCCGGGCCATAGGTAACGCCGTAATACCCAGTGGAATCCAGCTTGAAATCGAGGTTGTTGAGGGTTTCGCGGCCCCCGGGCACGGCAAACGGGCCCACGTTGAAGAATTGGCCCACCAAAGGCAAAGTGCCCAGTGGGTGCTTATGGGTGAGGGTGTGGACCCGCTGCCACTGCCATTGTGCCTGATCTTGGCCCAACTGAGCGCCCAAATCGGCCACGGCTTGGTCAAATGCCCGGGCCAAAATAACAGTGCGCGTTTCTTTTTCCGGGGTTTTTTGGTTGTCCCACCACGGCGAAGCCTCATTGCGCAGCAGTGTGTTCAGGTTGCGCTTGAGTGAGTGGTTGCTGGTAAAAGACTGAAAACCAGCTATCCCCAGTTCATCGCTCATCAGGCTTTGGCAAGTCCGGTACAAAAACTTGTAGTAAATCGTTGGCGCAGTATCGGTCAGTCCGTGCGATCCGTCCCACTGTTGCAAAGTGGCCAAGGCGGCTTGGTTGCTTGTCCCCTTGCCAATGGTCGGGGCCAAGATCGGGAGCAGATCGCGCAGCAAATCCCGGGTATTGGTATTGGTTTGGTCGTTGATCACTTGGCCCATTTTGGCGGCGGTCCAGTCGGTGCGATCGTTGTAGAGCAACTCCACAATGCGTTTGGCCCGATCACCGGGCACGTAGTAGCCGGGCACCAGGCCGCCCGCCCGTTTGTCGGGTTGGTTGTTGGCCGAGTAAATCACCCCGTTCGCGGGGTTCAGGATCTGGGGATTGTCGCGGAAATCATGCCAGCCCAGCACTTCGTCCAGCCCCGAAGCCCCATCCAATAGCAGGGACGGATCCACGTGCGGGGGACGTTTGGGCAGTTTGGCAGCGGCCCACCAGGCGATGTTGCCCGCCGTGTCCGCCCACATGATGTTGAGGCCGGGCGCGTGGAGCAAACTCACCGCCTTGGCCGCTTCTGCCGCGTTGCGGGCGTGGGCCAGATCGTAAAATACTTGACCGGAGCGGCTCGGGAACTGGAACAAAGTCCACCACAAGGCCACGGGCGCGTTGAACGGTTTCATCCCTTTGCCCACGTCTTCCAGCAGCACCCCGTGGCGCGATTTGCGCACCACCAATTTCACATCTGGGGCATCCTTTACCTTGATCACTTCCGCCCGCAGTTGCAGATCTTCCCAGTGGTCTTGGTACCAGACTTGGTTGGGGTTTTGCGGGTTAAGTTTTTCGCGGTAAAAATCCACATCATCGTTCTCAAACATGGTCAGGCCCCAGCCCCCGTGTGCATTGTGGCCCAACACCGCGACCGGAACCCCGCCAATAAAATTGCCATAGAAGCTAAAGCCGGGACATACCAAGTGAGCTTCGTAAAATACCGACGGTTGGCTAAAGGCAATGTGGGTGTCATTGCTCAAGATCGGCTTGCCCGACGCGGTTTTGCGCCCGCTGATCACCCAGCCATTGGAGCCGTGAAAGGGCTTGACCGGGAAGAGCGATTGCTCCCAAGTGCGCAGTTGGTTGCCGAGGGCCAGCAGGTTTTCGGCGGCCACGTCCGGTTTGTGGTGGGCCAGCCCGGGCGGTAGACTGTCCACCGGGATCTTGGGTTGGCCCGCTGGCCAGTTGGCCCCCAAGTCTTTGAGATAAGCAGCCCCATATTTTTCCTTGATCAAAGTGAGCACTGGCTCGGCGTTAAAGGCTTCGGCAAAACTGAATGCCATGTAGCCCGAGATCATTTCGGCATCTTCCACCGTGTATTCAGTGGGGGCAATGCCCAAAATGTCGAATTCTACGGGCAGTTTTCCCGCGTTGATGTAGGCATTCACGCCCTTGACATAAGCGTACATGGCCCGCGCATGAGGGGCATCGGGTGTTTTGGCATACACGGAGTCGATCGTGAGGCGGGCATATTGCCGAAAGCCCAAGGTGCGAAAAAACTTGTCCACCTCCAAGGTGCGGTCACCAAACACTTCCGAGAGCCGGCCATCGGCCAAACGGCGGGCCGCTTCCATCTGGAACAGCCGATCTTGGGCGTGGACATAGCCTAGGGCGTAGTAAACGTCCGGCTCATTTTGGCCATAAATGTGGGGGATGCCATATTGATCATACAGCACCTCCACCTCGGCCCGCAAACCTGGCAATTTGACCTCGGCAGTGTAGTCCACTTGTTTGGATTCCAAGAAAAAGTAACCACCAACAACCGCCAACAATATCAGCAGTATTAAGGCATAAAAAAATACTTTCAGAAAGCGCATAAGATTGAAGCAGGTGTTGCGTAGAAAAGTGGCCAAAAATAGTGTAGAATGGGGAACTATCACCGCTGGGCACTGAAAACGGGTGAGGGCGAGGATTGGTCGGAAAAACGGGCGCAGTTGGCAGTAAGCCGCCAAACTGGGATTGAGGCGGTGGCCAGTTGCTTGGCCCCACAAATAGCGATCGGTAGCAGAGCTTACACAAACCATTTAAAATCCCGGGGTGAATTACTATCGTTGATCATGGCAGTTAAGTGCCGGTACATCAAACGGCTATTTTTAGTTGTCCACCTGTTTTGGCCACAACCAAAAGCTCGAGGGAATGCGATGATGATGGACAAATAGCCAATTCCAGCGCCAAACCCGGAAAGGACGGCATCCAATCGGCATTTTTTTGGTATCGCGACTACCTTATTGGCTATCATGGTGATGGCCGTCCAGACTTTTTTGGGTGACCCAAGCGATGACCACAAATATTGGCCAAGGCTCAATCCAGCGCATTATTTTTGGCTTTTTTCTTACCTTTAGGGGCAAACTCGCATCTCATCGGGTAATGCCCTTAATCATAAAGCCATGAACCAGTTACCACGTCGCGATTTTCTCAAAATTTCGGGCCTCACCGGGGCCGCTCTGGCCCTTGGGATCTATCCGCACGCCAAGGCGGAGGTGGTCAAACTGGCCGGTTTGACCGAAGCGGCCAGTTTTGAAATTGGGCCGTTCATCATCATCGAAAAAACGGGTAAAATCACGCTGGTGAACCCCCGGCCCGATATGGGGCAGGGTACGCGGCAATCGATCCCCATGCTGGTGGCCGAGGAGCTGGAAGTTGGGATGGACATGGTCGAGGTGATTGCCTCCAATGGTGATGCCCGCTTCGGCCAGCAGCTCGCGGGCGGGAGTGGCTCGGTGAGTGCCTCGTGGGTGCCCATGCGCAAGGCTGGCGCAGCCGCGCGCGAGATGCTGATCCAGGCCGCTGCCAACCAGTGGAAGGTGCTGCCCGCAGATTGCTACGCCGAAAATGGCCGGGTCCACAACCGGAAAAACCAGGCCGCCCTTGGCTACGGCGAACTGGTGGAAGCTGCCACCAAACTGGAAGTGCCCAAAGAACCCAAACTAAAAGACAGCCAAACCTATAAACTGATCGGGAAAAGCATCCCGCGCCAAGACATATTGCGCAAGGTTGACGGCAGCGAACAGTTTGGGATGGATGCCAAAGTGCCGGGCATGGTGTATGCCACCGTGGCCATGAACCCCGCGATCTGGGGCAAAGTGGCCACAATCGACGACCGCCGCACCAAGGCCGTGGCCGGTGTGAAACAAGTGGTGAAAGTGGCCCGGCCCGTGTTCAACCAGACGGCCGAAGGGGTGGCCGTGGTGGCTGATTCTTACTACGCCGCTACCCTGGGCCGCAAAGCCCTCCGGGTCACTTGGGAAAAGACCGATCACGAGCAGTTCAACAACACCGAATATTTCAAGCGGATGCACGAACTGGCCAAAAATGAAGGCCCCACTTTCGAGGTGCACGGCGATGCCCCGTCAGCGCTCAAAACAGCCGCCAAAACCTTGACCGCCGCCTACGAAACACCGTATGCCGCCCATGCCGCCATGGAACCCGAAACGGCGATTGCCCACGTGAAAGACGATGGCACTTGCGAAATTTGGGCCCCGGTCCAAAGTCCCGACGCTGGCTGGGGCGGCGCACGCGGCGAAGTGGCCAAAGCCCTCGGCATCGCTGCCGACAAAGTAAAAGTCCACGTGCTCATGATGGGCGGCGCCTTTGGCCGGAAAGCTTTTTACGATTTTGTGATCCAGGCCGCCCTGATTTCCCGCGAGGTAAAAGCCCCGGTCAAACTGATCTGGACCCGGGAGGACGATGTGACCCAAGGCCCGTTCCGCCCGGCCATGCTCAATGTGCTGCGCGGCGGGCTGGACAAAAACAACAAGCCCGTGGCCTTTTACCACACCATTGTTGGCGGCTCCATCCAGCACCAATGGGGCGGCTTGAAGGCCAACACCGCCGACGATTGGTCGGGCGAAGCGGTGGAGCGGGGAAGCAGCCCCTACGACATCCCCAACTTCCGGCTGGATTATCACCACGCCGAAACCACCGTGCCACTGCTGTGGTGGCGGGCGGTCTATTCGTCCACCAATGCGTTTGGGCACGAGAGTTTTATCGATGAAATGGCCCACGCCGCCGGCAAGGATCCGCTGGATTTCCGGCGGGAGCTGTTGGCCACGGCCAAGGGCGAAGTGGCTGATCGGTTCCGCGAAGTGCTCAAAACAGTGGCCGAAAAAACCAACTGGGCCGAAAAGTTGCCCGCTGGCAAAGCCAAGGGAATGGCGATCATCCGCAGTTTTAACACCATCTGCGCCCAAGTGGTGTATGTGGCCAAGCAAGCCGACAATAGCATAAAAATCGAGAAAGTGGTGAGCGTGATCGACTGTGGCATCGCGATCAACCCGGACAATGTGCGCGCCCAAACCGAGGGCAACATCGTTTACGGGTTGTCGGCGGCAGTCAAAGATCCGATCACCTTTGTGAATGGCCAAACCCAGCAGAGCAATTTCAACAATTACCGGGTGCTGCGCATCCAGGAGTCGCCGGTGATGGAAGTCCACGTGATGGTCAACAACCACGCGCCCTCGGGGGTGGGCGAACCGGGCCTACCACCCGTGGCCCCGGCGCTGGCCAATGCCATTTTTGCCCTCAACGGCCAGCGGCTGAGGACGTTGCCGCTGTCACTGGGGTAAAGCGGATTAGGTAAAAACTGCTTATTCCGTGGCGGGGCAGCCGCACCCGCCAACGTGTAAGTTGGTCTGCGCGAACCGAAGCTGAACGGTCCGCCGTCGCAATGGCATGGCGTGGATTGGCCGATTTAGCAGAAAAGTAGATGCACAAAGGAACGCCTTGTCTAGGTGGCAAGTAAGCGCAAGACGCGCTCTTACGAAGACCAGGAAGGCAATACGCGCCATGTTACAGAAGTGGTGGCGGATGGTGTAGTGCTATTGGATAAAAAAGAAAATATTTGAAAAAATATTCGTTTTTGTTTATTTTTTCAAAATTAACTGTTAAGTTCGCAAAGTCAAAACGAAATAAAATTGGGTATGCAAATTTTTCCGTTATTTTACAAGGAAGAAGGCAAGAAAATAGGCGTGTAATGCTTTCACAAGTGCTTTTAGACACATTGAGAGATTATTACAGGGCCTATAAACCCAAAGATTGGCTGTTTGAAGGACAAAGTTACGATTGTTGTAGCACAAGGAGTGGGCAGAAAATATTTCAGGTTGCCAAAGAAAAAACAGGCATTTTGAAAGAGGTAAGCTTCCATGCACTGCGACACAGTTTCGCGACGCACCTGCACGAGGCAGGGACTGACGTCCGGATCATTCAAGAACTTTTTTGGGCATAACAGTTCTAAAACTACCGAACGATACACGCACGTGAGCAATAGAACTATCCAAAGGGTGCAAAGCCCCTTGGATAGTCTGCTGAACCCGAAAAATGCGAACTAAAGTTCGGGTAAGTAATGGTGATGGGCTATTTTATCAGACCATATAGAACTCAAAAAAGTGAGCTTACAATTAATGTAAATCGACAAAAATATATACCTTCGCTGACAAATGAATTTATCTAAAATATCAATACAAAACTTTAAGTGTTTCCAAAACAAAATTGACATTGATTTTGGAAGACTTACACTATTAACAGGTGCTAATAGTAGTGGGAAAAGTTCAATTATTTATAGTGTGCTTGGCTCACTGCAATCAGGGGAATTTCCATTTCAATTTTCAACTAATGGCAAATATGTTAATATGGGCGATTTTAAAGAAATTGTTCACGACCACAATCGAAAAGAAAAAATAAAACTTGGATTTACTTTTAAAAATGGTTCTATACATTCAATTGAAACTGTTTGGGAAGAGGATTTAACCAATAATTTACCCCAATTATTAGAGTTAAAAGCACAATCTGATTATTTCTTTGTTTCAGTATTGAAAAAGGAAAAAAAATATTCAGTAGATTATACATATGACGCAGTTAAGGATCCTCAATTTGAAATGATGTCCAATGAAATATTTAAAAAGCTTTTCGCAAACATCAGTGAAGTAATGGAAACGGTTAAAGAGCAAAAAAACACAAAGGGTATTAAGGGAGCCGAACCTAAAAATAATCTTTCCAAATATTTAGAGGACATAAATACATCTCAAGATATTAAAGGTCTACTTCTAGATGAAGTCCCATTATTTAGAAAGAAAATAGATGAAAAAGGCACTTTTAAATTGAAGCAGATTTTTGATGTTATTACTAAAGTGTTCAGCGAATATGATGAGAAAATAAACTTTATTAGTTCGTTCCGTTTGCGTCCAGAAAGAACATATCTTGAACAAACCAAATCTAAAATAAAAGTTAATAATTTCGGGGACGGTTATTTAGACCAAATAATTATTTGGGAAACAAAGAATAAACCCAAATTTAATCAGCTAATTAAAATTCTTAAAGAATTAAAACTGTTAGAAACGATAAAATCAAAAAGACTTGAAGGAGGACGTTATGAAATTTCTGTTCAAATTAAAAAGGGCGGAATTGACACCTCGCTTAATGATGTTGGTTTTGGTATTTCTCAGTTTTTACCAATTATTGTTGCAGACCTTCAACTTCCGAAAAATTCTACGCTATATATAGCTCAACCTGAAATTCACCTTCATCCAAGTGTTCAATCTCTGTTTGGAGGTTACTTAACTAATCAAATTAAAATAAGCTCTAAAAATTATGTAATTGAAACTCACAGCGAGTATTTACTTAATAGAATTAGACTTGCAATTGTTAAAGGAGAAATAAACTCTGAAGATGTAAATATTATTTTTGTTGATAATCAATCCAAAGACAATATAATACATAAAATTTCTTTCAGTAAAAAAGGGCAAATTCTAAACGCACCAGACAATTTCTTTAAGACATATATGATGGATGTAATGGACATTGCAATTAATGCAGCAGAATAAGTATGAGAAAGGACATATTTATTGATAATAATATAGCGAGTAAATTCTCCAATCCACAAGACAAGGAATATATTAAACTAACAGAATGGTTAATGTTTTATGACCAAAACGATTCTCTAAATAAAGATAATTATGCACATTTAGTTGTTTCAAAAAAGCTATTGGTTGAATATTCTCGTTCTTCACTAAATGCTATAAGTGACACATCAATCCCATCAATAGTTGATAAATTATTAAGAGAAGACCGTTTAATAATTGTTAGTAATCAGCAAATAAAAGACTTTCAGCCTATCAGACGGCTTCCTATTTTACCAACCTTTTCAGCAAGGCAGTAAAAGAGGCAAAAGAAATTAACCGACAAAACGGTTTACCTAACGACTTTGTAATCAATGGTAAGCGATTTTATGAATTGCCAAACGGTGAAACCGTAACAGAAAACCCGTTGGCAAACGACAGTACGAAAGGATAATACCGCCCACAATATTATATTTGCGAAAAGTCGGGCTAATGTGCATAATTTAGGCTTTGTGTTTTTTATAAACATTGTGCACAGGGGCAAGGAAAGTGCTATTAAACCCGCCCTTCGCAAATATTTTTCCGTTACCGGTCAGGCTAAAAGACGATACCGAACAAATGACAAGTATAAAAATGGACACTGAAAAAATATTAAATACCTTTAATGGACTTAAAAATGGAAATAAAAGTTAGAGTTTCAACGACCTATGACTCCTCATTGGAACGAGCATTTAAAACGCCACTACTTTGTGACGTTTCAAAAGTTCATACAGGTTACGGACTAATGCCCAAAGTGACACGTTGCACAGATGACGAAAATTGGGGACAAGTTGGTTCAAGCAAAAAGGTCTATGCTGCAAAATCATTGACACAAAAAGGCGGTTTTGCTTCGGTTGACAAAATTCTTGAGCGGACAGAAAATAGGTATTGGAAATTTCAGGTTGACAACTTTCAATCTTGGATGTTAGGTTTTCACAAATTTGTTGGTGAATGGCAGACGACAGAAATTAAACCGAACAAAATATTAGTTGAATATACTTACACTTTACATTCTGATACTGCATTACTTTACCCATTAAATTGGCTATTCGCAAAAACATTTTGGACAACCTATATGAAACGAGTGCTAGAAAACGTTAGAAAGTTGGCCTATAATAATGAACCCTACAAGTATGAATAAAGAAGCCCGAATCGTTAACACTAGTTTGGTAAAAGTGGCGGTTCACTGCTCCGCATCAATATTTGTGGTGAAAATCGCTATCTTCGCCAAGCCGATAACCGTTGCCAGCATTTATTTGGCGGCACAACGACTTCCAATGAACTGCAAGAAATTGACAGGATAATGGTGCAAAATTTGACACATAAACATTAACACTTAAACAAGCGACACTTTTAAATGGACGAAATTCTTAAAACGACTTTACTTGAATATGAGAGGAGTGCTTTTGTTATTGACTTGGTTAAGCACGGTAGCGGAAAACAATACATCCAAATTTTGCAGACAATCCGAGAAGAAGAATCTGACCACAAGCGAGCGATTAAAATTAATCCATCACTCTTGAGTGACATTATTAATGTTCTGAACTCTTATCTCGAAATGTTTCCTGATAGCAAGGACAAACCTAAATTTATAGAAAACGAGACGACAGCAAAGTTGCGACCAAGGGGTTTAACAGAATCACAAAAGACCGCAATGCAAAATCGGTACTTAAAAGGTGTTTCAATTTCTGACTTGACAATTCAATTTGACTGCAAAGCAGAATTAATAGAGCAAATCCTAAACAATAATGGAATTGCAATCGTGAACAACAAACTTCCAGTGACAAGCAATTACAAGCGGTTCAGAAGGCGAAAGCATTGAACAAACTTTTATGCTAACTTTGTGTTAGGTGCGAAATAACAATCAAAGTGGGCCGTCCCCATTGTCACAGCCCAAAAGTTATCAAAAATGGTGGTAAGGTGGGTAGGCCCCAGAACTTTTTGTGCAAATCCTGCGATAAGCAGTTCATCAGCACCTACCGCAACAAGGGGGCAGATCTCCGTGTTAAACACTTGATAACAAGTATGTTGCCAAGGAACTGTGGCATACGGGACATAGCGAGAATCTTGCGGGCCGGCTGTAAAACGGTCCTATGCGTACTGCCCCGCCAGGGAAGTTTGTGCCAGATCACCCCAAAAAAGGCCATTACCAATCAGTCCGAGTGGATGGGTGGGTCTGTATGGGGCACAAGAAAAAGGGGAAACGCTGGTTGATCCACGCTTATGCCCCCGAAACGGGCGGGGTGCTGGCCTATGTGATTGGCAAAAGGGACACCGCAACGGTCAATAAACTGTATCAACTGCTCAAAAACATCAAGATTGATGAGTTTTGCACGGATCAATGGAAAGCATTTGCCCATGTTTTCAAGAAAGAAAACCACCGGGTGGGAAAAGATCTGACAAGGCACATTGAAGGGGGTGAACAACGGTTTGAGGACCGGGAACAGGCGTTTTGTGAGGAAGACCACCTATTTTTCCAAGAAGGATGAAAACCACGAAGCTGCCATCAAAATCATGTTTCAGCAACGAAATTATGCGTACCATACTTTTTAAAACACAACTAGGTTTTCAAATCCAAACTGACTTTTTATGTGATGATCTTGAGGAAGCATCGGAAGATGCTGAAAGACTTTACCAGATTAACACCATTAAATGGATACTAATAAATTAATTGCAACAGGTCTCTTGCAACATTACAAAGAACCTTAAATGCCACTTTCTCTGAAACTAGGGCAGCAGTGCATTAATATTGGTCTAGCATTATATCTTTAAATGAAATCTTCATTTTCGTACCACCATGTATCTGTAATCCTATTTTGCCAAAATCGGGATAACTGTTTTCTGGTTCGGTATAATCAACAGTTTGGAATCCGTTCAATATAATAACAATTCGTCGGCCAATGCATCGTATTTCATAGTCGTTCCAATCGTTTTTGCGCAACGATTTTTCCACAATACTGGAATCTGCTTTTGCCAAAATGACATCACGCCTTGTTTCATCATACAAGCTGCCGGTATAGCCTGGCCCTATATCAGCCTGAAACCCTACCATCTCGTTCAAGGGGGCCGTCCTATTTCGTTGTGAATTTACCTGAACACCTGCGTTGACAAAACCGGGCCCTCCTTCCAATTTAAATTTCAGTTTAAGTGTGAAATTCTTGTAATCTTTTTTTGTAGCCAGAAAATCGTTTTGCAAATGCGTAATACTGGTATCGCCGGCAGTAATAGCCCCATTTTCTATATACCAGACGTTCATATCCCCTTGCCAGCACTTCAGATTTTTACCATTAAACAAGATGATTTGTTTTGGTTGCTTTCCTTGCCCAAAAGCCTCAGTTTGCTGCGCAAACACCGGAGATAGACAGCAATAATAAATACAACAGGCAACGATTTTTCCTTTCATAAAAGTAAATTGAAATTAAGTAAATCTAAGAATATGTTTTGAAATTGGTGGTTAGTGAATCAGCGATTTAATAAAATTGAGCCTTTGACATAGTCTGTGGTTTATCACATCATAAATCAAGGTAAACCGCTAAACTCGATTTTAAGGTTCAGCAATTTACCGACCCCACGGTACTCAATGAGCAATAATACAGAAATATATTGACACCGGTCATAAGATCAAAAAGACTGGCGGATGATTGTATTTGTATTTCAAAAGTTGCCGGCACGGGAAGCCAGTGACGTATCACTAACGAGAAATAATATGCTTTGCAAAGTATCTATCACCACTTCAGCAAATGGACAAAACCGGTATTTTTGATAGTATTATTGCGTATTTATTTGAAAATGAATGGATCTGGCAGGTGGTCTGTCAAGCCAATGTCCACGGTTGTTACGTTGGGTGTAAAACTCGGTGGTTTTGCTACTTTCATGCTTCAATCCCTACCGTTTGGTCACCACTTCGTCCAAGTTGAACAGCGTGCTGATCACCATTGTGAGGGCGGCGTGCTCGGCCGCAGGCAGTTTTGGGTCGCGGGGGTGATCGCCGGTGGCTAGCAAGAGTGCCGCATCTTTGGGTTTCCGGCGGAAATTGGCCAGTTCCTGCTGATAAAGCTCTAGCAGAACGGTCAGCTCGGCCGGCTTGATGGATCGGAGCACTACTTGGTTGAACGCTTGGGCAATTTGCTTTTCCACATTCTTGGCCGTCCAAACCACTCCGTTGGTTGGGCTGGTTTTGGCCATTCGTTCGGCCAAAAACCGCGAGGCTTCGATCAGTTGGGGGTCGTTCATCAGCACCAATGCTTGTAACGGGGTGCTGGTATTTTGGCGTTTCACCACGCACTGGCTGCGGGTGGCGGCATCGAAAGTGATCATGGCTGGGGGGGGCACGGTGCGCTTCCAGTAGGTGTACAGGCTGCGCCGATACAATCCTTCGCCTTGGTCGTGCTGGTATTTGACCAGTCCACGCCCCGAAGTGGTGGCTTCCCAGATGCCGTCGGGCTGATAGGGGAACACGCTCGGCCCGCCAATTTTTTCGGCCAACAAGCCACTCGTTAACAACGCTTGATCGCGGAGCATCTCGGCAGCTAGACGGACTTGGGGACCTCGGGCCAGTAGGCTGTTGTCCGGGTCGCGCTCCCGCAAGGCGGCGGGTGTGCGCGAAGACTGCCGATAAGTGGCCGACATTACCATCGTTTTGATCATTTGCTTGGTATCCCACTTGTTTTCGCGGTAAGTGACCGCCAGCCAGTCGAGCAGTTCGGGATGGGTGGGCAGGGTTCCTTGGTTGCCAAAATCCTCGACCGTGCCCACGATCCCCCGGCCAAACAGCATTTGCCAATAGCGGTTGACCGTGACGCGGGCCACTAAAGGATTGGCCGGGGCAAACAACCATTTGGCCAGCCCAAGGCGGTTGGTGGGCAATTGATCCTCAAATTTCAGCACGCTCTCGGGGGTGCCCGGGGTCACGCGCTCGCGATGGGCATCATACGCCCCGCGATCCAAAATGAAACTGGGTCGCACCGAATCGCGCTCGGCCATCACCAACACTTCAATCAAGGGGTGGCGGAGATCGCACTCTTGCTTGCGAAGGGCAGTCAGTTCGGCCTTCAACTGCTGGTAATCAGGGTTGTTGAGCAAGGCATGGGCTTCCCGGATCGATGCTGGGGCTGGGCTGGTTTGAGCTGGATTTCCCAGCAAGAACATCTCCCAGCCGGAGAGCTGGCGCGCATACACCTTGGCGTCATCTATTTGCCCAATCAGGCCCGAATGGAACAGACGTTGGCCCAATTGCAGCTTGTTGTTGTACCCATTCCGGTTGACAGCCCGGATACTGCGGTACAGTTTGTCAAAAACAGCGGTTTGGGCGGTGGCTTGCCCGTTGACATACAATTGGATGCCGGTGGCCCGGCTCGATCCGTCATAGCTGAACCCGATTTGGGTCCATGCCTTGACCGAGATGGGCACTTTGGCCTTCACCATGATCGTATTGTACGGCCACACATTGGTTAGCCGGACATAGACGGTATCGTAGTGGATCGAGAGTTCCCAGCCAGCCTTGCCATCATTGTCCTCACAGACCTTGCTGATGATCCCGACTTGGTTTTCCCGTTTTTCCAAATACACCCAAGCACTGGCTGAAAAGGATTGGTAGCGTTCAAAATTACCAACCGCCGAGTCCTGAACCACCAATTTATTGTCACTTTTGAACCGAAATGCTTTACCCAGCCGGCCGGGCACAGCTTGGGGAATGGTGTCGCCCTCGGCCGTTACTTCGCGGTTGGCCGTTTTGGTCTTGAAATAATTTTGGTCGTAAGTCTTTTTCTTGTCCCAGTTGGCGGGTACTTTCCGCTTGGCCACCAGTTCCTCCCCCGTGATGTGCAACACTAGATCTTTGGTCAGATCAGGGCTGGTTGGCCCATTTCGTGCTGATTTGAAGGGCGAAGCGGCGCGGTTGACCAAAGCGGCCAGCGCTTTTTCTTTGTCCCCAATCAATTTTTTGAGTTGGGCCAACTGAGTGCGCTGGGCCTCGGTGGTCACTTCCAGCGCCGGGCCGGGCGTTTCGCGGTAGGGAATCCAACCATCTTCGGGCACATTGTTGAAAAAAGCATACAGTTTATAATATTCTTTTTGTAACAGCGGATCGTATTTATGATCGTGGCACCGCGCACACTCAAAAGTAAGGCCCAAAAAAGTGGCGGAAAATGTATTGGTGCGGTCGGCCACGTATTCTACCCGGTATTCTTCATCAATGATTCCGCCTTCTTGGCTAATGGCGTGGTTGCGGTTGAAGCCAGTCGCGAGTTTCTGCTCGTAGGTAGCGTTGGGCAACAGATCGCCGGCCAATTGCCAGGTCACAAACTGGTCAAACGGCAGGTTTTGGTTGTAGGCTTTGATCACCCATTCGCGCCACGGGTACTGGGTGCGGGGCATATCATCTTGGTATCCGTGGGTGTCGGCATAGCGGGCCACGTCGAGCCAAACGGTCGCCATCCGCTCACCGAAGCGGGGAGAAGCCAGCAACCGATCCACCACTTTGGCAAATGCGTTCGTACTTTGGTCACTCACAAAATCAGCCACTTCTTGAGGAGTGGGCGGGAGCCCGGTCAGGTCGAAAGTGACCCGGCGGAGGAGCGTATGTTTTTGGGCTTCTGGTTGGGGCGATAAATTTTCGCGCTCCAATCGGGCCAGCACATAATTATCGATGGGGTTTCGGGGCCAATTGGCTGCTTTTACCGTTGGCACTTGGGCGATTTGGGGTGGGATAAACGACCAGTGCGGCTTCCATTTCGCCCCTTGCTCGATCCATTTGCCAATCACCGCTTTCTCGTATTCGGACAGTTTGAGGTTGGATTCGGGCGGGGGCATTACTTCGTCCGGGTCGCTATGGATGATCCGTTTCCAGACTTCGCTCCCGTGCAGATCGCCCGCCAGGATGGCCACTTGACCGCTTTCGGCCAAGGCTTTCATGGCGCCGGCTTCGTTGTCCAGCCGGAGGTTCGCTTTGCGGCCCGTGCTGGAGGGCCCGTGGCAGGCATAGCACCGATCCGACATTATGGGCCGGACGTGGAAGTTGAAATCCACTACTTCGGGCAAGCCCGCCACTTGATCAAATTCGGAGGTAGTAGTGCAGCTTTTCAAGGTGAGCGAAGCCGCCACTGCACCCGCAAAGACCAGCAAAGAGGAAGGAAATAACCAACGGGAAATGTTGTGTGTTTTCATGACTGGGCCGATTCGGTTAATTGGCCAGCTAATTTAGCGATTGTCCACCAAAATACGCTCATCCACGAAAACAATCGGCCATAGACGGGCAAGAAGTCCGGCTTCTGCCCCCATCCAAAATTGATTTACTACTTGTTGGGGAAAAATAATTGATTGCAATAACGTGTATTGGTTGCTAAAATCACTTTGGGGAGCTTATAACTTTAGGATTCGTTGTTTTTCGAAAATCAATAAGTTATAAGATTTTACAAGCTCTAGGATTCGGAAATGAGCACCTTTATTCGTAGGGAAGGTGCTCATTTCTTACCAAATAAGTAGAAAATGAACTTATCGGAGACGTTGATTGGCAAAAGGCAATTTTTAGCCGATCGATTACCGAAGCATATAAACGCATTTATTTGATAGGACTGGGCCAATGAAAGAATCCAGCCGCTAGTCCAACAGACTGGCCAACTCGTCCAGCATCGTTTTCACTTTAGCCAACAGTTTTTGATCGCGTTTTTCAACGGCTTTTTCAATCGTTTTGACAATCTCCACTTTGAGGGCCAGCATTTGCTCGTCGGGGGTGATCACCAGTTCGGGGGCAACCACCCGAAATGCGGTACGGGCAGTGCCCAAAGCTTTCATGAATGGTGCTCCTTCCACTATCAGTTCACCCACCCGGCGGAGGATGCGCTCATCTTCGTTCTCGAGGCTCAACAGTTCCATTTTGGGCAACCGGACCGTGCGGTTCAGGATGTCTTTGCGGAGCTGGTCGTTCCCGCCGGTGATCTTCTCCAACACTTCAACGAATTTTTCATCCCGCCGAATCGTCTTGTCCGATACCTTGTGCAGCTCGGCCAAGCGTTCGGAAGTTTTTAGGCCATCGCCCGTTTTTTCCGTTCCGTCTTTTTTGGGGCGGCCCTGTTGTTGTTTCTCGGCGCGATATTGAATGCCGCGCAGGTAACTTTTCCATTCCTCGGTCAGGTTGCGCTTGCCCAACTGATTGTTGATCATCCAGTCTTTGGCGGCTTCCTCATCGGCAAACTCCCGAAAAATATACTTGAAATCGTAGCCAAATTTAATGATCAGTTCCTCGCGGTGTTCACTGCAAATCCGAAACCGGTTGTGCCCATCCACCAACACCACCTGGTCGCCCTGCTGCCAGACCACCAGCGGATCGCGGCACCCCTCGGCGCGGATATTGGCGGTCAATTGGCCATATTCTTCGTTGGTAAGCGCTGGGATCAGGTTTTCCAGCCCCGGCCATTTGACGATGGCCGCCTTCACTGCCCCGTCGTCATCCCGCATTTGCTCGCGGGCGCGCTCGGTAATTTCCCCAAAAGTAAATTTCTTCTTGCTCATATCGGTGGACTCAGGGCCGGGGCTTTCGGTAAATTGCCCGGCCAGTCGGCTTTGCTCTAGTGGCCAAAGTTAGGGAAAAAAATAACTGGGTATTGCTAATTTTGCCCCGGTAATGGGTGGCAAACCAAAAAACAGCGAGGGTTTTTGTCTTTCTCATTCTTCAATCCGTGTTAATGATGAAATAATTAGTCAAACTAGCTTTATTGGTTGCTGTCATTTTGGGCTGGTCAAGCTGGGCCTCCCACCAACCAACCTGCGCAGATCAACGGACTGGGCAGGCGCGAACTGGGCAGAGTGGTTGGTTCGGGATGATTGACCAAGAAAAAATACCGGGATCGTTGAACCGGGGCTTAATCCAATCGGTCGTGGTTGGGCCATCCCGGTCGTCAAGTTATTCATACAACTCATCATTGGGCGTGGCTTCCAGTTCCACCAAAAAGTCGGCTATTTCGCGACAACAATCGGTCAAGTATTTAGCTGCTTTTTCGGCAGTTGCTTGGGCCGGGTTGCCCACACCAGTATCGGCAGTCACTTGGGTCCAGGCTCGCTGGGCCGTTACCCAACCGTCGCGGAGGCCCTTGATCCGGAATTTTTTGGCATACCCATCGCCCCATTCGCTTTTGGGCAATACCAGATCCGGGGCAATGTGCAAGATCGCGCTGGTTTCCATCTCGCCAGCGTGGTCGCCCGGTTCGTCGAAGTAGTGGTTCCAATTGACCGCCCGGAACCAATTGACCGCCGAGACAAACACGTCAGGAAAGGAAACCGATAGTTCCCGGATCATTTGTTTAAATTCATTGCCACCGTGCCCATTTAAAATCACCAATTTGTGGATCTGTTGGCGGTTAAGCACATCGATCAAGTCTTTGAGCAGGGCAAGCTGGGTGGAGGGGTTCATGTTGAGGCAGAGCTTTACATCGAGCTGGCCAGTGTTGACCCCAAAGGGCACAGTGGGCAACACTATCACCTTGGCCCCAGCCTCCCACGCCAATCGGGCAGCCTCGGCGGCAACATAATCGCACTGGATGGTGTCCACGGCGTAGGGCAAGTGGTAGTTGTGGGCTTCGGTGGCCCCCCAAGGGAGGATCGCCACTTTGTAGTCAGTTTCTTTGACCGTTTTCCAATTGGTTTCGGCGAGCAAATAGGGTCTAGGTTCGGGCATTGCTTTTTTGCGCTAAATTTACACAAAAAACGGGTTTGAACATTGGAACCATTTTATTGGCCGCTGGGGCCTCGCGTCGCTTGGGGCAGCCCAAACAGCTCCTCGCCATCGCCGGCCAGTCGCTTTTGCGCCGGAGTGCGGAGGTCGCTTTGGGAATTGGCCCGGGGGCAGCCGTGGTGGTGCTGGGTTCCCACCATGACCTGATCGCGCCCGAGCTGGCTAGGCTGCCGTTGCAAACGGTGGTCAATCCCGAGTGGGCCACTGGCATGGCCTCCTCGCTCCAGGTGGGATTGGCGGCGGTGCTGGCGCAGCAACCGAGTACCGAAGCTGTTTTGGTCCTGCTGTGTGACCAGCCCTTCCTTGGCGCCGAGGTTTTGCGGAACTTGGTGGCTACATTTGGCCAAACTGGCAGTCCCATCGTTGCCTCGCGCTACGCCAACGGTGTTTTGGGGGTTCCCATCCTATTCTCCCAACAATTGTTCCCCGAGTTGCGCTTGCTCACCGGCGATGCGGGGGCCCGCAAGCTGCTCGCCCAATGGCCCGATCTGGTTCAGACGATCGATTTCCCCGAAGGCCTGCTGGATGTGGATACCCCCGAAGATTGGGCCCAGATCCAAGCGCAATTGAACCGTTAACAACCTATATTTGCAACATTGTTGCATTAACTAACCTCACTCATGGGACTCAGAATCCTTTTATTGCTCGGTTTCACTGGTATTTGCGCGTTTGTTCACCCACTCAAAACTCAGGGCCAGGGCCAAAAACTGGGTTGGGAAGTGCTGGCCAACCTTGGCTGGGAGAAAAAATACAACCAAGAGTATAAGCAAGAATTTACCTATCCCAAGTTTCCGCCGTCGATCAAAAGTTGGCAGGGCAAAGAAGTGATTGTCAAAGGCTATTTATTGCCCGTGGATGTGGGCGGTAAATATGTGGTGCTCTCACGGTTTCCTTTCGAGAGCTGCTTCTTTTGTGGGGGGGCGGGGCCCGAATCAGTGATGCAAGTTTATATGAAAAACCCATTCAAGATCCGCCGCAAAATGGTGACCTTCAAGGGCAAACTGCGGCTCAACGACACCAATGTGGACGATCTGATCTATATTTTGGAAGCGGCCGAGATGATGCCCGATTTGTAGTGAAGCCCAGTGTTTTGGGAATTGGCGGGGCAAGAAAAGAAAGATGAAATATATTGGTCATCTGTGCAGCACTTCTCGGCGGGCCAAACCTACTGCAACTTGATTTTTGATTATTTGTATCGGGATCAGTAAATAATCATTTCCAATTAAGTACAAATAAAGTACTACAGTCCATACGATTCCGACCCTAAGCAGCCTACGTGATTTTTAAAAATTTTACGATCAGCGGGCATAAATGATCAAGGCAATTCCGGCAACATAGAGCAGCAGCATACTATTTAAAAGGGTGGCGGTGCCTGGGGGGGCATCCTTAAATTCTTTCCAGATAAAGATTCCCCATACCGCAGCCACCACTGTTGCCCCCTGGCCTAGGCCGTAAGATATGGCAGCTCCGGCCTTGCCCGAAGCTATAATGCTGAACGACATACCAATGCACCAGATGACACCGCCCAAAACCCCGGTAAGGTGATTGCGCACTCCCCCTTCAAAATATTGGTTGAAATTTACCGGTTCGCCCACAAATGGTTTCTTCATGATGTAAGGGTTGAAAATGAAATTGCTGAGCAAAATACCGACCGCAAAAAATACGATGGCGGTATATGGGCTGAGCTTACCGGGCTCGGGAACGGCAAAATCACTAAACATCGCCTTGGCCACGAAACGGTAAAAGAAACCCATCAGTAAACCAGCAGCAACCGACAAGATCAACCCTTTGGTGGACGGTGAAGCATTACGGGTTGACATTTTCTTGTACGCCATTGCGTTCAAAATAATCGCCAATGCAATTAAAGCCACCCCGCCAAACAATAGCGCGGCATTGCCCTGTGGCGCATCAAAATAATTGACCAGCACTCCCAATACCAACGCTATGCCAATCCCTACCGGAAATGCCACTGACATGCCGGCAATGGAAATGGCCGCCACCAGTAAAATATTGGCCGCATTGAATATGATACCCCCCAGGACAGCCGAAAACAAATGGTCGCTGCTGGCCTGTGCCACATCCGCAATGAAGCCCCGGCCGGCGTTGCCATTGCTGCCCAGGGTAAAGGCAAAGATTAATGTTAGCAGTAAAATACCAATGACATAATCCCAATAAAACAATTCAAATCGCCAAGTGCCGGCAGCCAGCTTTTGGGTATTGGCCCAAGAGCCCCAGCAGAGCATGGTGATGATGCAGAAGACAACCGCAGTGGAATAGTTTTCTAGTATGAACATATTATGTCGTTTTTTTCTTGTGTTTGGTGCTTCCTGCTGTTTTTTGCGTTGGAACCTTTGCCTATTACCGGGAATGCGCTGATCTTAATCCGGTTTGGGGCCTTTTGAAATAATCAGTCTCGCCAACCCGGGAAACCAGCGCTGCAACCATACCAGCACCCTACCGTGGGTAGTAAAAACATAAATTCTCTGCCGTTTCAGTACCGCATTTACCATTACTTTGGCGGCTTTATTGGTAGGCCAAATCAAGTTTTCGGGACGTGGATCTAGTCGTTTGGGATGCCACATTCCGTCATTATCAACCCTGGTAATCTCCGAGGCCACAAATCCCGGATGCAATGTAGTGCAACTCACCCCGCTACCCATCAGCTCAACCTGCAAAGTCAAACCGATGGAGTGTACCGCAGCCTTAGACGCTCCATAAGCTCCAAGACCAGGGTTGGGGAGGTAGGCTCCTACACTGCCAACCAAACCTATCCGACCTCTGTTTTGCTTTAAATGTGGCAAGGCATATTTAACCGTTAAGGCCAGCCCAGTGACATTGCCTTGTAGTTGCCTATTCCAGTCTTTGGCAGTCAAGCTGTCGATACTTCCAAAAACACCAAAGCCGGCATTTGCCACTGCAACATCTATACGCCCCCAAGTGGTTATGATGTGTTGAACAGCATTTTCTATTGATGTTTCTTCCATAATATCAACTGGAACTACCAATGCTTCACCACCCGAGTTTTTAATCTCGCAAGCAATCTCTTCTAAAAGTTCATTACGTCTGGCTGAAAGCACAACTTTATATCCTAGTCTTGCCCATTCAAAGGCCAAAGCTTTGCCAATTCCAGACGAAGCACCAGTGATCCAAACTACGTTTTCTTTTATAGTTGTCATTTTACGTTTTTTTTAACCGAGTTGATTTTCTTGTTGACGAAACCTAGCTTTCAGACTTCGACGTCACCACCGCAAGCTTGGAAAAAAGTCTACAATTATCCGCGCAATTTTCATCACTTGTCTGTGGCGTACCAAGTCGAGGCTACCAGCGTTCCAGGCCGAGCAGCTTTTCACCAAGCTCCGACAGCTCAGCGGCTTCATAGCGGGTTTGCTCCCAGTTGCGAGGGTCGCCGGGGAAAGCGTAGCCCGAGGGAGCGATTCGGTTTTTCCAGGAATTGATCCGCCAATTGCGTAGTTCCTCGTTATCTTCCTCCGCCGGCATCATGGAGATGTACTGCGCAATGCGTACGTTATTCTTGGAATGGTTCGGGCGTAT